>DASSSV010000262.1:0-8192 GCA_035708265.1 Thermomicrobiales bacterium
AGGGGGTGATCCGCGTCGGCGGCCACGACCTGGCCGCCGACCCCCGGGCGGTCCGCGCCGCGATCGGCGTCACCGGCCAGTTCTCGGCGATGGACAACCTGCTCACCGGCGAGGAGAACCTGCTGCTGATGGCGGACCTGCACCACCTGGGCCGCGCCGAAGGCCGGGAGCGCGCGGCCGCGCTGCTCGACCGCTTCGACCTGGCCGGCGCGGCCAGGCAGACGCCCGCCACCTACTCCGGCGGGATGCGGCGCCGGCTCGACCTCGCGATGACGCTGGTCGGCGACCCCCGCCTCATCTTCCTCGACGAGCCGACCACCGGCCTCGACCCGCGCAGTCGCCATACCATGTGGCAGATCATCCGCGAGCTCGTGGCCGGCGGCGTCACGATCTTCCTCACGACGCAGTATCTGGACGAGGCGGACGAGCTCGCCGACCGGATCGCGGTGCTCGATAAGGGGAAACTGGTCGCCCAGGGGACCCCCGACGAGTTGAAGCGCCGCGTCCCCGGCGGCCACATCCGCCTGCAGTTCGCCGACGCGAGCGGGCTCGACCTGAGCGCCCGCACGCTGGGCGAGGTGACGCGCGACGACACCGCGCTCACCCTCCAGGTGCCGACCGACGGCAGCGTCCGATCCCTGCGGGCCGTGCTCGACCGGCTCGACCGCGATGGCGTCGCGGTCGACGGCGTCACGGTCCACACGCCCGATCTCGACGACGTCTTCTTCGCCCTCACCGGCCGCGCCGACAATGGAAAGGACGAGCCGCGATGAACGCCTTCGCGCTGTGGGTACGCGATTCCGCGACGATGCTGCGCCGCAACCTCCGGCACATGCGGCGCTACCCGTCCTTGACGCTGATGCTCGTCGGCCTGCCCGTCATCTTCCTGCTGCTCTTCGTCTACGTCTTCGGCGGCACGCTCGGCGCCGGGCTTGGCGCGGCGGGTGGCCGGGCGGCCTACGCCAACTACGTCGTCCCCGGCATCATCCTGCTGACCGTGGCCACCGCGGCCCAGGGGACGGCGATCTCGGTCGCCATGGACATGACCGCGGGCATCATCGCCCGGTTCCGCACCATGGCGATCTCCCGCGCCTTGGTGCTGACCGGCCACGTCCTCGGCAGTATGATCCAGGCCGCGCTCGGCGTCGCCATCGTCCTCGGCGTCGCCCTGCTCGTCGGGTTCCGCCCCACTGCCGGCCCCATCGCGTGGCTCGCGGCCATTGGCGTCCTCGCGATGATCTCCTGGGCGCTCACCTGGCTGACCGTCGCCTTGGGCCTGGCCGCCAAGAGCCCCGAGGAAGCCAGCAACACCCCGATGCCCCTGATGATGCTGCCGTTCCTCGGCAGCGGCTTCGTCCCCACGGCCTCGATGCCGACCGGGCTGCGCTGGTTCGCCGAGTACCAGCCGTTCACGCCGATCATGGAGACGATCCGCGGGCTCCTGCTGGGCACCCCGATCGGCCACAGCGCCGTCCTCGCCGTCGCCTGGTGTGTCGCCCTCACCCTGGTCGGGTACGTCTGGGCGCGCGCGGTCTACGACCGCAACGCCGTGGCCCACAACCTCAACGCCGCGCGGTAAGGAAGCCGGGCGAATCGACGGCGAGCGCGTGAGGCAAGCTAGACGCGCCGCCGCCCTGCGCCTGGACGCCTCGCCGCCTACAGCGCGAGCGCTACTTTGAGCGGCGCTTCGTCCCGATCGGCCCGGCGCAGCGTGATCTCGGCGGTGAGGCCGAGCGCCGCCACCAGCTCGGTGAGCGTGTCGAGCGTGGGGTTCGCGTCGTCCGCGTTGAGGAGGCGGGAGAGTGATTCGCGCCGCTTGCCCATCCGCGCGGCGAGTTCTTCCTTGCTGATGTGCAGCCGCGCGCGCGCATCGTCGAGCGCGCGCACGAGGTCGAGTTCCGCCGCCATCTCGCGGTAGCCGGCGGCGAACGCTTCATTCTCCAGGTTCGCGCGGAGGCGCTGCTCGAAGCGATTCATCGTGTTCCTCTTGTATCGGGCTGATCCGCCGGGTGCGGGTGTATGCCGTCCAGTAAGCGAAGGCTCTGTCAAGACCGCGCCGTGATGCCGCCTGCCCAGCCCGTTTGCTGTAGCCGTGGAGCAAGACGACGCGCGTGCCGTCGAATCCGAAGAACTCCCGAGCGAGCCATTGCATGTAGATGGCTCGGGCTTCCCACAGGCCGGCGTAACCGTGACACGGCTCGATCAAACCGCCCCCCAGGCGATGTCCCTGAGTCTGGAGTTCCACGATGATGCGCGCGGGTTTCCCCGCCAGCTTCGGGCGCGCGCGAATCAGCGCGTCCTCGAACACTTCGGCCGGCTGGACACTATCCTCTTGCTCGAAGTATTCGATCGTCCACGTCAGGAGCCTATTGTAACGTTAATGTTACGCTCTGGCAAGCGCCGCATCTGGTTGTAGCGGACAGCGCGTATCGAAACCTACGCCGCCAGCAGCGCCAGGAAATACGTCGCGACGGCGACGACGAGCAGGCTGTCGAGGCGGTCGAGGATGCCGCCGTGGCCGGGGATCAGCGCGCCGCTGTCCTTGACGCCGGCCTGGCGCTTCAGCAGCGACTCGGCGAGGTCGCCCGCCTGGCCCGCGACGCTGAGGAGCGCGCCGACGCCGAGCGCGGCCGGGCCGAGCGACAGGCCGAAGAGCCAGGCGCAGAGCCAGGCCGTCGGCGCGGCCGCCGCGACGCCGCCGACCGCGCCCGCGACGCTCTTGCCGGGGCTGATCGCCGGGGCGAGTTTGCGCCGCCCCCAGCGCCGCCCGACGAAGTACGCGCCGACGTCGGTGAGCCAGGTCACGACCTGCGCCAGCAGGAACCAGCCGAGCCCGCGCGCGGTCGCGGCGTGCCCCGCCGATTGCCAGAGCCCGGCCGCGTCCAGCCGCCCGAGCCAGGGGGCCGCCGCGCCGGGCAACTCGCGCAGCAGGACGAAGTAGGCCGCCGGCAGCGCGACATAAAGGGCCCCGGTGACGGTGAGCGCCCAGTCGGTCAGCGCGCCGCGGTGGTCGGCGCGCAGCAGGAGCGCGCCGAGCGGCAGCAGCACGGCGAGCGCGATCAGCCCGGGGGCCCAGGCGTCCCAGCGGCCGAGCAGCGCGACGACCGGCAGGACCAGCACGGCGCCGAAGCCGACCGCCGCCAGCGGCCGGTGCCCGGCGTGGCGGAAGATGCCGTAGAGTTCGTGGAGGGCGACGCCGAGCGCGACGACGACGAACGCGGCGAAGACCGCCCGGCCGAGCACGGCCGCGGCCAGCGTGACCGCGACGATGACGACCGAGCTAAGCGCGCGTTGCCGCAACATGGCCAGCTGCGGGACGTTGGGGCGCGGGGCGGCGACGGACCCGCGGCGTGTCGCCGTCCGCGGCGGTCACGACGCGCCCGGCGTGTCGCAGCCCGCGCTCGCGTCGGGGATCGCGCCGAACTTGCGCTCGCGCGCGGCGTAGACCGCGACCGCCTCGCGCAGTTCGTCGGGGCCGAAGTCGGGCCAGCAGATCGGCGCCGACCAGTATTCGGCGTAGACCGCCTGCCAGGGCAGGTAGCCGCTGAAGCGGAACTCGCCCGCCGTGCGGACGATCAGGTCGGGGTCGGGGAGACCGTGGGTGTCGAGGTACTGCGAGAAGAGCGCCTCGTCGAGCGTCGCGGGGTCGACGCGGTCTTCGAGCAGGCGCTTGACCGCGTGCAGGATCTCGCCGCGGCCGCCGTAGTTGAAGGCGAGCGTCAGCACGATCGTCTTGTTGTCGCGCGTCCGGTCGATCGCGCCGACGACCGCCTCGCGCAGCGACTCCTCCAGGCCGGCCAGCGAGCCGATGTGGCGCAACTGCGCGCCGTCGCGGTCGAGCTCGTCCAGCTCGCGCTCGATCGAGCGGGCCAGCAGCGTCATCAGCCACTGGACCTCGTCGGGTGGGCGCTTCCAGTTCTCGGTCGAGAAGGCCCAGAGGGTCAGGTACTCGATGCCGAGGTCCACGGCCGCGCGCACGATGCGGCGGATGTTCTCGGTGCCGGCGTCGTGCCCGGCCGCGCGCGGCAGGCCGCGCGCCTGCGCCCAGCGCCCGTTGCCGTCCATGATGATGGCGACGTGGCGCGGAACCCGCGCGGTCTCGGCTGGCGGGGTGCTCGGCGCGGTCGGTGCCTGCTGTGCCATTGGTGTTCCTAGTCGGGAGTCGGGAGTCGGCAGTCGGAAGTGGCGGCTTCCGTTGGTCAACCGGTCAGCGAGAGGAAGCCGGTACTGCCGACTCCCGACTCCCGACTACGTCAAACCGCCATGACCTCGTGCTCTTTGTCCTTGCCGACCTGATCGGCCTGGGCGCCGAACTTGTTGGTCAGGTCCTGGATCTGCGTCTCCGCCCGGCGCTCGTCGTCGTCGGAGATCATCTTCTCGTCGCGGAATTCTTTGGCCTGGGCCATCGCGTCGCGACGGATGTTGCGGATGGCGACTTTGCTCTCCTCGACCTTCGTGTGGACGACCTTGACCAGCGCGCGGCGGCGCTCCTCGTTCAGCGGCGGGATGGCGATGCGGATCGTCGTCCCGTCGTTGGTCGGGTTGAGGCCGAGGTCCGACTTGCGGATCGCCTTCTCGATCGCGCCGAGCGAACTCTTGTCCCAGGGGCTCACCGTCAGCATCCGCGCCTCGGGCGCGGCGATGGTGGCGAGCTGGTTGAGCGGCATCTCCGTCCCGTACTGCGCCACCATGACCCGCTCGACCAGCGACGGCGAGGCGCGCCCGGTGCGCACGGTCGCGAGTTCGCGGTGGAGCGCTTCGAGCGCCTTCTCCATGCGCTGGCGGGCATCGGCGATCACGTCCTCGATCATCGCCCTCCTCCTCTGGCCCCTCTCCCGGCCTCGGCCCGGCGCCCCGGCCGGCGCGCCGCGGCGCGCGCCGGCAGACGGCCCCTGCACCCATACGAACGTCCGATCCGGGCGGCGGGTTTCCGCCCGCGCGCCGCCTAGGGCTCTCCGGCGGCGACCGGCGCGGGCGCGGCCGCCGAGATGAGCGTGCCGATCGGCTCACCCATCGTCGCCCGCTCGATGTTGCCCGGTTCCTGGAAGTTGAAGACGATGATCGGCAGCCCGTTGTCCATGCAGAGCGACAGCGCGGAGGCGTCCATCACGCGCAGGTTCTGCTGCAACGCCTCCAGGTAGGTGATGTGCTGGAGGCGCCTGGCCGTGGGGTCGCGGTGCGGGTCGGCGGTGTAGACGCCGTCCACGCCGTTCTTCGCCATCAGGAGCACCTGCGCGCCGATCTCCAGCGCGCGCAGCGCCGCCGCGGTGTCGGTGGTGAAGTAGGGGTTGCCGGTGCCGGCCGCGAGGATGACGACGCGCCCCTTCTCCATGTGCCGGATCGCGCGGCGCCGGATGTACGGCTCGGCGACCTGGTGCATCTCGATCGCGGTCTGCACGCGCGTCTGCACGCCGAGGCGCTCCAGCGCGTCCTGCAGCGCCAGCGCGTTCAGCACCGTCGCCAGCATCCCGGCGTAGTCGGCGCTGGCGCGGTCCATGCCGGTGGAGGCGGCGGAGATGCCGCGCCAGATGTTGCCGCCGCCGACGACGATGGCGACCTCGACGCCGCGCGCGGCGACGCGCTGCACCTGCCGCGAGATCATCGTGACGACCTGCGGGTCGATGCCGAAGGGCTGCTTGCCCATCAGCGCCTCGCCGCTGAGTTTCAGCAGGATCCGCGCATACCGCGCGCCCGCTCGGCCATCCCCTTCCACCGTACCCCCATCCCAGTGACGAGCGATGGGCGACGAGTGATGAGTGACGAGCGGGCGGGCCTTCGTCCCCTCGTTACTCGTTACTCGTTACTCGTTACTCGTCACTCGTCACTCGCCCTGGCCCAGCTCGTAGCGGACGAAGCGGCGCACGACGATGTTTTCGCCGAGGCTGGCGATGTGCTGCTTGACCAGCTCGCCGATGGTGACCTTCTCGTTCTTGATGAACGGCTGGTCCAGCAGCGGCAGCTCCTCCTCTGCGCCGTCGGCCTGCGCAGCCGCGACCTCGCCCGAGACCGACGACGGGTTGGTCGCGGCGACCTGCATGGCGATGTCGTGCGCCAGGGTGCGGAACTGCTCGGTGCGCGCGACGAAGTCGGTCTCGCAGTTCAGCTCGACCAGCGCCCCGACGCGCCCGCCGGCGTGGATGTAGGGCTCGATGAGGCCCTGCTTCGCCTCGCGCCCCGACTTCTTCTCGGCCCGCTGTTGGCCCCGCTCGCGCAGGACCTCGGCGGCCTTGGCGAAGTCGCCGCCCGTCTCCGCCAGCGCGTTGCGGCACTCCATGATGCCCGCGCCGGTCTGCTCGCGCAGCTTCTTCACGTCCGCCGTGGAAACGCTCACCACAGTCCTCCTCTATCTGCTCTCGCCCATCGCGCGGGCCGGCGGGTCGTAGCCCGCGCCCATTGCGCGGACACAGGCGCGACGGCCCGCGGGGGCCGTGGCGCCTGTGTCTGATAGGTCGCCTCTAGCCCCGGTCGCCGCTCTCCTCGTCGTCGCCGCTCGGGGATTCGCCATCCGCCTCGCCCTCGCGGGCCGCGAATTCGGCGTCGTCCACGGCGGGCGGCACGTCGAGCATCTCCTCGTAGGTCAGCCCCTCGGCGCCGCTGATGCCGCGCCCTTCGAGCGCGGCGTCGGCCAGGCGCCCGACGATCAGGCGGATCGCGCGGATCGCGTCGTCGTTCGACGGGATCACGTAGTCGATCTGGTCCGGGTCGCAGTTGGTGTCGCACATCGCGATCAGCGGGATGCCGAGCCGCATCGCCTCGGCGACCGCGTTCTGCTCGCGCTTGGGATCGACCACGAAGACCATCGCCGGCAACTGGTCCATGTCGCGCAGGCCGCCCAGGAGGCGCTGCAACTTCTCCAGCTCGTGCTGGGTGCGGATCTGCTCAACCTTCGGCAGGTGCTCGAAGCCCCCCGACGCCGACTGCGTCTCAAGGTAGCGCAGGTGGCGCAGGCGCGAGCGGATCGTGACGAAGTTGGTCAGCGTGCCGCCGAGCCAGCGCTGGTTGACGAAGATCTGGCCGCTCCGCTCGGCCTCCTTGCGGATCGTATCCTGCGCCTGCTTCTTCGTGCCGACGAAGAGCACCTTCCCGCCGCGCCGGGTCGCGTTGGCCACGGCCTCGGCCGCCTCGTCGAGGAGGCGCACCGTCTGCTCGAGGTCGATGATGTGGATGCCGTTGCGCTCGCTGAAGATGTAGGGGCGCATCTTCGGGTTCCAGCGCTTCTTCTGGTGGCCGAAGTGGACGCCCGCTTCGAGCAGCCGTGTCAGCGACAGGCGCTCGCGTTCGCGATCCTGGGGGCTCTCGGCCCGCACCGGGGCAGTCGTCGCCAAAAGTCGATCCTCCTCGTTGTTGTCCATCCGCGCCCGTCTCCCTGCCGCCGGATCCCGCGCTCGGGCGGGACACCCCGGCGGCAGTCGGGGCGCGTGTCGAATACGACGCGGGGCAGGCCCCGCGCCGGGGCAAGTATACCACACGGGCAGCGATGAGCGATGAGCGATGAGGGGAGTGACGAGTGACGAGTGACGAGGCGATGGGAGATTGTGGGCCGCTCCGGAAGGGCGGCGAGCGATAGGGTAGCAGGGCGACGCGCCTGCTCCGGCCGGACGTCCCTTCCGGGTTGACTAGGAGCACAACGTAGGTCAGAATGGTAAGGAGCGCGAAGTAAGGAGCCTGCGATGCAGAAAGCAGCGAAGGTCACGAGCAAGGGCCAGGTGACGATCCCGCGCGAGATCCGCCGCCTCTACCATATCCATGAGGGCGACACCGTCGTGTTCGAGGCCGACGGCGACACGATGCGCCTGCGCGTCCGGCGCCCGACCGAGGTTTTCGCCAAGTATGCCGGGATCTGGCGCGAAGGGGAGGGACTGACGCGCGAGGAGATCGAGGCGCAGATCCGCGAGATACGCGGCTATGCGCCGGATGAGTGTGATGAGCCCTCCGATGAGCATCCTGGTGAATAGCGACCGCCGTCGCCGATGACCTGGGCGATCGACACGAATGTCTTCGTGTATCTCTGGAGTGCGACGTCGGCAGACGTTGCTCTGGCACAGGCGAGCCTGGGGCGTGCCAGCGCGCGCGGCCCGCTGGTGATCGCTCCGGTGGTCTATGCCGAACTGGTCGCGGCGCCGGGGCGGGATCCGGCTGCCGTCGATACCTTCCTCCACGATGCGGGTATCGACGTCGATTGGGACCTCGAC
>DASSSV010000263.1:0-6528 GCA_035708265.1 Thermomicrobiales bacterium
CTCTTCGACTACGCCCGTTTCGAGTACCACCCCGACCTGGCCCCGGCCGGCGCGGCGGTCCAGCTCGGGCAACTCGGCCGCGAGGCGATGGGGGCGCTCATCTACCCGCCCTCGCCGCCCTTCCCGACCGCGCCGGGCCGCGAGTACGTCGCGGCGACCGGCCACTGGCTCAGCTACGGCTTCCGCGACTACTGGTACGCGCACGACGGCATCCACCTCCTCGGCTACCCGCTCAGCGAGGAGATGGCGGAAGGGCCGCGCACGGTGCAGTACTTCGAGCGCGGCCGGCTGGAGTACGACCCGGCCGCGCCGCCCGGCCGCGCGGTGACGATGACGCCGCTCGGCGCCGAACTGCTGCTGCGGCGCGGCTGGCCCCTGCCGACCCGGCTGTCGCTGACGCTCAGCGAGCCGTCGCCGGGCCAGGGGATGACGACGGTGGCGGAGCTGCGCAGCGACCGCGCCGTCACCGTCACCGCGGCCCGCCTCGACGACCAGCCCGTGGATTTCTTCGGCGACCCCTACGACCACCGCGCGCTGGTCGGCGTGCCGCCCTGGGCGGCGGTCGGTATGCACCGGTTGACGGTGACGGTGCGCCAGGACGACGGGCAGGTGAAGACGCTCGGCGCGGACGTCGCGGTGCGCGAGACGGCCTTCCCGCGCGAGCGGCTCGACCTGCCGCCCGACGAGAGCGGCCTGCTCGACCCCGCCGTGTCCGCCCGTGAGGAGCAGGTCGTCGCGCCGCTCTACGCCATCTTCACGCCTGAGCGGCTCTGGTCTGGGCCGTTCCTGATGCCGGTGCAGGGCCCCATCACGACCGAGTTCGGCGAGATGCGGGCCTACAACGGCGGCCCGTTCGACTCCTGGCACCAGGGGCTCGACATCGGCGCGCCGGAGGGGACGCCGATCCGCGCCGCCGCGGCCGGGCGCGTCGTCTACGCCGGCCACCTCGACATCCGAGGCAACTTCGTCGCGATCGACGACGGCCTCGGCGTGCTGACCTGCTACTTCCACCAGTCGCGCATCGCGGTGACCGTCGGGCAGAGTGTGGCCGCGGGCGATATCATCGGCTACGTCGGGAGCACCGGCCTGGCGACCGGCCCGCACCTGCACTTCGAGGTGCGCGTTGCCGGCACGCCGGTCAGCCCGTGGCAGTGGATGCAGGGGGAGGTACTGAAGTAGTCGCGTGGCCTTCATTGTCCTCGCCGCAGTGTGCTGAATGAGGCGAGATAGCAAGTACATCATGTCGCATATCGAGCACTGGATGCGCCTGTACTCCAGCGCGAACCCCGTTGTCCGCGAGCGCGCACTCGCCGCCCTGGCCAACGCCCCCGACCCGCGCGTGACACCCGTCCTGCTCGATGCCTTCGAGCACTATCAAGAGTATCCCGGCGTCGATACCGTGCGAGCGATGCAGCAGAGTCGAGACCCGGCCCTTCTCGAACCGATGCTCCGTTTCTCGACGCATCCAGACGCCCAGATTCGTGCGGGAGCGTGCGAAGTCCTCGGGGCATTGGCAGACAGACGAGCGACACCGGCACTGGTTGAACGCCTCGGCGATGAGGACATCTGGGTTCGCCGGGCGGCCGGCTTCGCCCTGGCGGCGGTCCGCGATCCCGCCGCCCTGGAGCCTCTACGGCAGAGGTACGACGGCTACCCGGCCGATGATATCAACGTCCGAGTGGCGCTTCATACGGCGTTGCGGGCATTAAGCGCGCCCCCGCCCGCCGGCACAGTCCGGAGACCAGCAAGCGCCGATCGACAGTCGTCGGGCTGTGCTGGATAATCCGCACATGCCCACGTACACCCGGCTTGCGCGGCGAGGATGCGGAGGAGGAGACATCATGGAGCGCGCGGACCAGCCCCGGCAGCGAGCGTGCAAGGTCGGCGTGGTGTTGCCGACGATCGAGGGGACTATGGCGCGGGCCACGCCCCGCTGGGCCGACATTATGGCGATGGGCCAGCGCGCCGAGGCGCTCGGCTTCGACTCGCTCTGGGTCGCCGATCACTTCTTCTACCGGCTCCCGCGCCGCGACCGGCCGCAGGGCGTCTGGGAGTGCTGGTCGCTCCTCGCCGCGCTGGCGGCGGTGACGTCGCGCGTGGAACTAGGCCCGCTGGTCAGTTGTACCGGCTTCCGCAACCCGGCGCTGATGGCGAAGACGGCCGAGACGGTGGACGAGATCAGCGGCGGGCGGCTGATCCTCGGCCTCGGCGCCGGCTGGAACGAGTACGAGTACCGCGCCTACGGCTACCCCTACGACCACCGCGCCAGCCGCTTCGAGGAGGCGATCACGATTATCCACGGTCTGCTGCGCGAGGGCCACGTCGATTTCGTCGGGCAGTACGCGGAGGCGCGCGACTGCGACCTCTACCCGCGCGGCCCGCGCCCGGCTGGCCCGCCGATCATGATCGGCACCAGCGGCCCCCGGATGCTGCGGCTGATGGCGCGCTTCGGGGATATGTGGAACGCCTGGCACCGCCCCCTCGACGCCATCCCCGCGCTCAACGCCGAGATCGACGCCGCCTGCCGCGAGGTCGGCCGCGACCCGGCGACGCTGGCGCGCACCGCCGCCGTCCGCGTCAACCTCCTCGGGCGAACCGGGATGCAGGGCGCGGCCGTGCCGCCGCTCGGCGGCGCGCCGGAGGAGATCGCGGCCGGGCTGCACGCCTTCGCGCGCGAGGGCATCAGCCACATCCAGATCATCCCCGACCCGAGCACGCTCGCCGGCATCGAGGCGCTCGGCCCGGTGCTCGACGCCTTCGACCAGGTCGCGGGCGCGGTCTCGTAGGAAGCCGGGCCGGCACGGGACGATCTCCCCGGCCATCCCGCCATGCGTGGCGCCGCCCAGGCTGGCGGGTGGCGGGGAAGGCGGTGCGGCCGCTGTGTCGGCCCCTACGCATCTCCGTCGTCCCGGCCGGCGATGAGCGCGAGCAGGTCGGCGCCGTAGGTGTCGACGCGGGCCGGGCCGAAGCCCTTGACGGTGAGGAGTTCGTCGGCCGTGCGCGGGCGGCGGAGCACGAGGTCCTGCAACATGCGATCCTGCGCGACGACGTAGGCGGGCACGCCCCGCTCGTGCGCCTGCTCCGTGCGCCAGGCTTTCAGATGGTCGAGCAGGGCGAGTTCGTCGGGCGTCCACTCGTGCTCGTCGGGGCCGTCGGGTGGCGCGAAGCCATCGAGCAGGCGCGCGCCGGTCGTCAGCCGGGCGGACGCGGCGGGCTGGCGCGAGGGCGACGTCGGCGCATCGTAGCCGGCGAGGTCGCCGAGCGTGGCGGCGCGGCCGGCGTCGGTGAGGGAGAGCAGGCGGTATTCGCTGGCCTCGTCGCGGTGGATGTAGTCGTCCTCGATCAGCCGCTCGATCAAGCCGCCGATGCGCGTCTGCGGGAACGCCTCCAGCGCGCCGAACTGCGGCGCCCGGTCTCCCTTCACGGCAGCGGTGATCGAGCCGGCCAGCACCTTCGTCAGCCCGCTCTTCCCGACGGCGAAGGGCATCGTCTTCAGGCAGGTCAGCGCGGTCAGCGCGGCCTCGGCGGTCGAGCGTGGGGCGTTGGCCGTGGGCCGTGAGCCCTGGGCCGTGGAGTCCGATGCGGCGCTCCCGCCACCCGCCGCTCTTCGCTCGCCGTTCGTACTTCGTACTTCGTACTTCGCCCGTCGCCCGTCGCTGCGCAGATGTCGCAGGCGGTGCGGCAGGGGGCCAGGCGTTCGCCCAGGTGGGCGGCGAGCGCGGCGTGGCGGCAGGAGCGCGAGGTGGCGAAGACGACCATGCGCGCGACCCGCTTCTCGTTCTCGCGCCGCACCTCTTCCAGCAGGCCGGGCAGGCCCGCAGCGGCCTCGGCCGGGACCGGCAGGATCAGACGCAGGCAGAGGTCGCGGCGGCCGGCGGCGACGCGCAGCCCGGCACCCTGCTCGCGCCAGTCGAGGAGTTGCTGCTCCAGTTCGGCGGGCGAGCGGTCCAGGGGGCCGGAGAGGGCGACGAGGTCGAGCGTGCGGCGCTCGCCGGGTTGGAGGTCGGTCGCGGCGAGGAAGCGGGCCCAGCGGTCACCCGCGCCGTCGGGCGTCGCGCCGCTCCAGAGGACGTCGGCGGTGCGCGGGGCGTCGGGGTGGCGCTCCAGCAGGCCGGCGCGCTCGAGGATGCCGAGGCCGACGCGCACGTCCTGGTCGTGCTCGACAAGGTCGGGCGGGGCCAGGTCGGCGGGCGAGACGACGCCCCAGCCGGCGCCGAGGACGCGTCGCGCCTGCGCGTAGCAGCGGCGCAGCGTCTCCAGGTCGAACTCGTCCTGCTTCGCCCAGCGGCTCAGGTTGGCCTTGTCGGCGGAGGCGTAGAGGAGGACGCAGCGCGCCGGCCGGCCGTCGCGCCCGGCGCGGCCCGACTCCTGGGCGTAGGCTTCGAGCGACTTCGGCGGACTGAGGTGGACGATGAAGCGGACGTCGGCCTTGTCCACGCCCATGCCGAAGGCGACGGTGGCGGCCATGATCCGCACCTCGCCGTCCATGAAGCGGCGCATCCGCTCGGCGCGGTCCTCCTTGTCGTAGCCGGCGTGGTAGGCCAGCGCGACGTCGGGGTCCCAGCGGCGGCGCTTCAATTCGCGGTTGAGCAGCCGCTCCACCTCCTCGCAGCCCTCGCGGGAACTGACGTAGACGATGCCGCTCCCCTCAAGCTCGCGGCAGAGGTCGACCAGCGCGCGGTATTTGGCCTCCTTGTTGGGGAGCTGGCGCACCTCGTAGTGGAGGTTGGGGCGGAAGAGGCAGACCTGCACGCGCGCCAGCGGCCGGCCGAGGCGGTCGGCGATCTCGCGCGCCATCTCCGGCGTCGCCGTCGCGGTCATCGCCAGGACGGTCGGCTCGCCGAGCGCCGGCAGCACGCGCGGGACGACCAGGTAGTCGGGGCGGAAGTCGTGCCCCCACAGGCTGATGCAGTGCGCCTCGTCAACGACGAGGAGGCTCACGCCGGCCGTCGCCAGCGCGCGGAGGAAGGGCGGCTGCCGCAGCCGCTCGGGCGCGGCGTAGACGAGCGAGTAGCGCCCGGCGGCGATCTCGTCCTGGCGGCGGCGGAGTTCGGCCGGGTCGAGCGTGCTGTTGATCAGCGTCGCGCGCTCGGCGATGGCCGGGGGCAGCGACTCGACCTGGTCCTGCATCAGCGCGATCAGCGGGGAGATCACGACGGTGACGCCCGGGCGGAGCATCGCGACGATTTGATAGCAGAGGGACTTGCCCGCGCCGGTCGGCATCGTCGCCAGCGTGTCGACGCCCGCCAGCGCCTGCTCGATCACGCGGGCCTGGCCGGGGCGCAGCCCGTCGTAGCCGAAGTAGTCGCGCACGGCGGCGAGGACTTCCGACGGGGCGGGTGCCTCCTCGGCGTCGGCCGCGCGCAGGTCCGCCAGCGGCGCGGCAGCCTGGTCGCGCTCGCGCGCCACCGGCGTCGCCGCCAGCGGCTCCAGCAGCGCGGCCGCGCGCTTAGCCCATTGGGCCGCGACCCGCTCGCGCAGTTGGGCGGCCGTCGCGTCGTCGCCGAGCTCGTCCGCCACCTCGGCCAGCGCCGCCATCCCGCCGATCGTCGGCGTCGGGCCGAGTTCGTCCAGCAGGTCGGCCACTAGCGCGGCCGCCGCCTCGTCGTCGCCGAGCGCGGCGTGGGCGCGGGCGAGGCCGCGGCGGGCGACCGGGCTGTCCGGCTGCAGCGTCAGCAGGTGCTCGAAGACCTCCAGCGCCGCCTCGGCGTCGCCCTGCTCCAGCGCGACCTGCCCGAGCAACACCCAGCCTTCGGCGCGCGCCGGCTCCCGGTCGCGGATGCGCTCGGCCAGCGCGGCGGCGTCCTCCAGCCGGCCGGTCGCCAGGAAGGTGCGCGCGAGCGCGAGGTCGCCGGTCGGCGAGGGGAAGCGCTCGACGCGCTCCTGGGCCGCGCGCAGCGCCTCTTCTTCGCGGCCGAGGAGCGGCCAGAGCTGCGCCTGCGCGTCGAGCACCTTCGCCAGCGGGCCATGCTGCGCCGCCAGCGCGTCGAGGACGGCCGCCGCGTTCGGGAGATCGCCGAGCCCGCGCAGGCAGGCGTAGAGCTCCCACTGCTCCTTCGCGGTCAGCGCCGCGACGCGCGCCGGGTCGACCGCGACGAGGTCGCGCAGTCGCCGCGCGGGCTCGGCCTCGGCCGTCCTGGTGTCGTCGGCAAGTGTCATGGCTCCTCCTCGTCGTGAGAGCGTGGGAGCGTCACTCGCTGCGCTCGCTGAGCGTGAGAGCGTGAGAACGCTACCAGAAGCCCCGTCATATGCCACGCTCCCACGCTGTCACGCTCCCACGCTCTCACGGCCCACGCCCCACGCCGTGCGCACCCGCTCGCGCGTCGCGGCGAGCGGGCCGCTGTTGTCGATCGTCACGTCGGCGTGGATCAGCCGGGTCTCGACCGGCGGCTGGGCGGCGATCCGGCGCCGGGCCTCGGCCTCCGCGAAGCCGTTGCGCACCATCAGGCGGGCTAATTGCTGCTCCGGCGCGCAGGTCACGACCCAGAGTTCGTCGCAGCAGTCGGCCAGGCCGCCTTCGAGGAGTTT
>DASSSV010000264.1:0-2554 GCA_035708265.1 Thermomicrobiales bacterium
GAGCGCGGCGACCCCGACATGCGCGCGCTGGTCGAGCCCGACATCGTCGCGCAGCCCCCGCCGCTCGGCCGCGCCGCGGACATCTTCGACGCCTTCGGCATCCGCTACGTCGTGGTCCACAAGGACCTGCTGCCGCCGGACCAGACGGCCGCGCTCCTGCATATGGTCGGCCTGGCCCTGCCGCCCGCGGCGATCGTCCGCGACGACGCCGGCATCCGGGTCTACCAGGTGCCGGCCGGCGACCCATCCGGCGTCGTCGCCGGCTTCGGCGGCGGCTGGTACGACCTCGAGCGCCGCGCCGACACCGGCGGGCGCTTCCGCTGGACCGACGGCGACGCCACGCTCTCGCTGACCCTGCTCGACCCCCGACCACGGACGGTCCACCTCACCGCCACCGCCTTCGGCTACCACCAGCCCTTCGCGATGGACGTGCTGCTGAACGACCGCCTCGTCACGACCGTCACCGTCGGCCTCCAGCCGACCCCCCTCGACCTGACCCTGCCGCTCGACCACGGCTACAACGCCTTGCGCTTCCGCACGCATGAGCGCCCCGTGCGCCCCTCCGACGTCGGCGGCGGCCGCGACGACCGCGCCCTCGCCATCGCGCTGACGGACGTGCAGATCGCGGTGCGGTAAGCGTTGGCCCTCACCCTCCGGCCCCCTCGCCCAATCCTGGGCGAGGGGGGGTGGCCGCTCGATCGCCGACTCCATCCTCCCGGCAATTGCGCTGGAAGAGCACAACCCCGTTTGGGCGGAGTCCCCCCTCGCCCAGCATTGGGAGAGGGGGACAGGGGGTGAGGGCCGTGCTACAATCCCGCAATTGCAACACGACACGAACGGCGCGCGAGGAGCGGCGTGATGGCGAAGTACTACTACGGCGGGCAGGCGGTGATGGAGGGCGTGATGATGCGCGGCCAGCGGCACATGGCCGTGGCCGTGCGCCAGCCCGACGGCCGCGTCGCGCTCTACGGCGAGCCGCTCGACTCCTGGGTCTACCGCAGCCCGGTCCGCCACTGGCCGCTGCTGCGCGGCGTCTTCGTCCTCTGGGACGCGCTGCTCCTGGGGATGCGCGCGCTGACGCTCTCGGCCAACGTCGCCCTTGGCGGTGTGGACGGGGTGGAGGGCGCGGCCGGGGACGACGGCGGGCTTGCCGGGCCGGCCCTCTGGGCGACGGTGGCGGTCTCGCTCTGCTTTGCGGTCGGCCTCTTCTTCGTCCTGCCGCTCGGGCTGATCCACGTCCTCGACCGCTGGATCGCCAGCGCGCTGGTCAGCAACGTGGTAGAGGGGGTGATCCGGCTCGGGCTCCTGGTCGGCTACCTGGCCCTGATCGGGCGCCTGCCCGACGTCCGCCGCCTCTTCGGCTACCACGGCGCCGAGCACAAGACGATCAACGCCTACGAGGCGGGTGCGCCGCTCGACGTGGCCGGGGTCCAGCGGCAGAGCACGCTGCACACCCGCTGCGGCACCGGCTTCCTGCTAATCGTCGTCCTCTTCTCGATCGTCGTCTTCGCCTTCCTCGGCCGCCCGCCGCTGCCGCTGCGCGTCCTCTCGCGGATCGTCCTCGTCCCGGTGATCGCCGCGTTCGCCTACGAGTTCGTCCGCTTCGGCGCGGCGCACTACGGCAACCGCCTCGTCCGCGCGCTGCTCACCCCGAGCCTGGCGCTCCAGCGTCTGACGACGCGCGAGCCCGACGACGGCATGGTCGAAACGGCGATCGTCGCCTTCGAGCGCGTGCTCGTCGCCGACGGCCTGCTGACGCTGGGCGACGCGGCGCCCGCCACGGTCGTCCTAGTCGACGCAACCGGGGCACCGCTCGCCGTAGGAGTTAGACGATAGACGATAGACGATAGAGGCGGTGGGAGTCACGAGACCTCGTCTCCTACCGTCTATCGTCTCCCCGCGCGTGACACCCGCGCCGGGTCGTGCGTAGTAACGCACGACATCGGCAGTACCGCGCGAGGCCGGCCGGCGGCCGGGCGCAAGCAGGAGGAAGGGAATGTCCGCGCAACCTGCCCCGAACTTCACGCTGAACCACGTCAAGGGCCATCCGGTGTCGCTGAGCGACTTCCGCGGCCGGACGGTCGTGCTGATTTTCGCCGGTCGCGACAGCGCCGAGCAGTCGCGCCAGATCAGCACGACGCTGCGCCAGGCGTACGGCGCCGACCAGTTGCCGCTGATCCAGGTGCTCGACCTGCACGCCCTGCCGAAGATGCTCCAGGGCATCGCCAAGGGCCAGGTCGAGAAGGCGTATCAGGAGGTGGCGCAGGAGGTCGCGACGAACCTCCAGGCCGCGGGGCGGCCGGTGCCGGCCGACATGTCCCAGGTCGTCGTCCTCCTGCCCGACTGGGATGGCAAGGTGACGTCGAGCTTCGGACTCAGCGGCGTCGACAAGCAGGCGGTCGCCGTGGCGGTCGACGGCAACGGCTACATCCGCGGCTACGGCGCGGGCGCGCAGGGCGGCGAGCAGGTGCTCGGCCTCTTCAGCCAGAGCGCGTAGCCCCGGCCGGGCCGGCGGACAAGCGGGGCGGGCGCGGCGTCCACTACGCCGCGCCCG
>DASSSV010000265.1:0-15641 GCA_035708265.1 Thermomicrobiales bacterium
CTTCCAGTCGGACCCGCAGGTGCGCCAGGCGTACACGTATCTGTGCGACAAGGACACGATCGCCAAGACGCTCTACGGCCCGGCCGGCCAGCCGACCGACAACATCCTGACCGACCCGAAGATCTACGCCTCGCCCAACACCCACTGGTCGTTCGACATCGACAAGGCCAAGTCGATCCTCGACGCGGCCGGCTACAAGATGAACGGGCAGTACCGGGAGAAGAACGGCGTGCAGATGTCCGTGCTCTTCCAGACGAGCACGAACTCGGTGCGGCAGAAGCACCAGCAGATCGTCAAGGACGCCTTCGAGAAGGCCGGCATCAAGATGGAGCTCAAATCCATCGACGCCGGGGTCTACTTCTCTTCCGACGCCGGCAACCCCGACACCTCGGCGCACTTCTACGCCGACCTGGAGATGTTCACCAACTCCAACGACTCGCCCGACCCCTGGAACTACTTCGAGGGCTGGACGACCGCCGAGATCGCCCAGAAGGAGAACTCCTGGGACGGCAACAACTACGAGCGCTGGTCCGACAAGGACTATGACAACCTCGTCGCGGCGGCGAAGACCGAACTCGACCCGGCCAAGCGCACCCAGCAGTTCATCAAGATGAACGACACGCTGGTCGACAACGTCGTCGTCATCCCGCAGATCGACCGGCTGGGTGTGAACGGTTTCGCCAACGAGGTCCAGAACGTCCAGGCGACCGCCTGGGACCTGACGGGGTGGAACATCGCCAACTGGGTCAAGAAGAGTTGAGGACTCAGGGCTAAGGGCTAAGTGAGAACGGTGCTCGGGTGGCCGCAGCAGGCGACCCCGAGGCCGTAACCCACTTAGCCCTTAGTCCTGAGTCCTTTCTCAGTCCTTCTTCGCCGCGGCGACGATGCTCTCCGTCAGGTGCGCGGGGACCGGCTGGTAGTGGGCGAAGGCCATCGTGAAGGTGCCCTGGCCCTGCGTCATCTGGCGGAGGTCGGTGCTGTAGCGCTGGATCTCGGCCAGCGGCGCCACCGCCTCGATCGTCGTCGTGCCGTCCTCGGCGGGGTTGGCGCCCTGCACCTGGGCGCGCTTGCCGTTGAGGTCGCTGATGATGTCGCCGGTGTAGTCGCCGGGCACGGTGATTTGCAACAGCATCACCGGCTCCAGGATCACCGGCCGGGCCGCCTGCACCGCCTGCTTGAACGCCTGCGACGCGGCGATCTTGAAAGCCAGTTCGGACGAGTCGACCGGGTGGTACGACCCGTCGGTCAGCGTGACCTTGACGTTGGTCACCGGGTAGCCGGCCAGGATGCCGTGCTCCAGCGCCTCGCGCACGCCCTTCTCCACGCCCGGGATGTACTGCTTGGGCACCGAGCCGCCGAAGACCTTCTCGGCGAACTCGAAGTCCTTCTCCGGCAGCGGCTCCAGGTCGATCACCACCTCGCCGAACTGGCCGGCGCCGCCGGTCTGCTTCTTGTGCCGGTACTTCACGCCCTTGGCGGCGGCGGCGACCGTCTCGCGGTAGGGCACGCGCGGCAGGCCGACGTCGACGTGGACGCCCGACTTGCGGCTCAGGCGCTCGGTCGCCACCTGGACGTGCGACTCACCGAGCCCGGAGAGGATCGTCTCGCCGGTCGCCGGGTCCTTGCCGACGTGCAGCGTCGGGTCCTCCTGCGTCAGTTGCGCCAGGCCGGCGCTCATCTTGTCCAGGTCGGCCTTCGACTTCGGCGTGACCGCGGCGGAGAAGAGCGGCGCCGGGAAATCAATCCCGTCGAGGACGACCGGGTGGGCGGCGTCGCAGAGGGTGTCGCCGGTGTCGGTGTGGGCCAGCTTCATCACCGCGCCGATGTCGCCGGCGCCGACCTGCGCGGTCGGGGCCTGCTCCTTGCCGCGCAGGAAGTAGAGCTGGCCCAGGCGCTCGTCCTGCCCCTTGCTGGCGTTGAGCAGGTGCGAGTCGGCGTGGACGGCGCCGGAGAAGACGCGGAAGTAGCTGAGCGTGCCGAAGCGGTCCACGACCGTCTTGAAGACGAGCGCGGCGGCCGGGCCGGCCGGGTCGGGCGCGAATTCTTCGGCCTCGCCGGTCTTGGGGTTGGTCGCCGCGATCGGGCCGGTCTCGGTCGGGGCGGGCAGGTAGGCGACGATCGCGTCGAGCAGCGGCTGGAGGCCGCGGTTGGCGGTGGCCGCGCCGCAGAGGACCGGCATCAGCGCGCCGCTGCAGACGGCCTGCTTCAGCGCCGCCTCCAGCTCGTCGTCGCCAATCGGCTCGTCGGAGAGGAACTTCTCGATCAGCGCGTCGTCGTTCTCGGCGATGCGCTCGACGAGCTGCTCGCGGTAGGTCTCGACCTGCGCGGCGAGGTCGTCGGGGATGGGGATATCCTCGGCGTGGCCGTCCTTGCCGGCGAAGGTGTAGGCGCGGCGGTGCAGGACCTCGACCACGCCGGAGAAGTTCGCCTCCGCGCCGATCGGCACCTCCAGCGGCACGACGCTGGCGCCGAGGCGCTCCTGCGCCGAGGAGACGGCGCGCGCGAAGTCGGCGTTCTCGCGGTCCATCTTGTTGACGTAGACGAGGCGGGGCAGGCCGCGCTCGCCGGCGGCGCGCCAGACCTGCTCGGCGCCGACCTCGACGCCGGCGGCGGCGTCGAGCAGGACCACCGCGGCGTCGGCCGCGCGCAACGCGCCGCGGATCTCGCCGAGGAAGTCGGCGAAGCCGGGCGCGTCGAGGAAGTTGATCTTGTGCTCGCGCCACTCGACGGGCAGGACGGCGGTGCTGACCGAAATGTGCCGCTTGACCTCGTCGGGGTCGAAGTCCGAGGTCGTGGTGCCCTCTTCGACGCGGCCGAGGCGGGTGATGGCGCCGGTGTCGAAGAGGAGGGCCTCGGCCAGTGAGGTCTTGCCCGCACCGCCGTGGGAGACGAGGCCGACGTTGCGGATCCGTTCGGCGGGGTACTCCTGCAACTGCATCCCGATCCTCCAACTGCTCTGCGTTGTGCGGCACTGTGGCTACCGACCTGCCTCCGTCGGGCGCGCCGGTGGGGCACCGTGACCTGGGTGGCGGGTGAGGCGCGGCGGCGCGGGAGGTCGTCAGATATGCCTCCCGGGCATTATACACAGCCCCCGCCACGCCGCAAACGTGGGCCGGGGGTGAGGGCGACGAGCCGATGCGGCACGCGACATGCGGTACGGATGGGCGACTGCGCCGGGCGGCGCGGCGGACGCTGAGGCGGCAAGGGGAGCACGATGCGGCGATGGATCGTGGCGGCGCGGGTGCTGGCACGGCTGGCGCACGGTGACGGCGGCGAGGTCTACCCGGATGCGGCGGAGCGCGAGCGGGCGCTGCGCTACAACCGCACGCGCGAGGCGCTGACGGTGGCCGGACTGGCCTGGGACGGCGCGCTCAACCTGCTGGCCCTGGGGACCGGCCTCTCGGCCGCGCTGCGCGACCGGGCCGCACGGGTGACCCCGCGCCGCCTCGGCCCGGCGATCCCCTACGCGCTGGCCGCGGCGACCCTCTCGGCGCTGGCGTCGCTGCCACTGGGCTATCTCGGCGGCTACGTCGTCGAGCACCATTACGGGCTGTCGAACCAGTCGCGGCGGGCCTGGTTCGGCGAACAGGCCAAGGGCTTCGCCGTCGGCCTGGCGCTGGAGGTCCCGCTGGTGCAGGGCGTCTACTGGGTGATCGGGCGCTGGCCGCGCCACTGGTGGGCGATCCTCTCGGCCACGACCGTGCCGGTGACGGTCGTGCTGGGCAACCTGGCGCCGGTGCTGATCATGCCCCTCTTCAATAAGTTCGAGCCGCTGCGCGACCGCGAGCTGGTCGAGCGGATCAAGGCGCTCGCCGCCGCGCAGGGCGTGACGGTCTCCGACGTGCTGCAGATGGACATGAGCCGTCAGACTAAGAAGGCCAACGCATTCTTCACCGGGATCGGCAACACCAAGCGGATCGTCCTCGGCGACACGCTGCTGGCCGAGTTCACGCCGGACGAGGTCGAGGTCGTGCTGGCGCACGAGCTGGGGCATCAGGTGCACCGCGACCTCTGGAAACTGATCGGCCTCGGCACGGCCTTCACCGTGGCGACCTCCTACGCCGTCCACCGCCTGGCCGGGCCGCTGCTGGCGCGCTTCGGGTCACGCTGGGGCGTCGACACCGCGCGGGACATCGAGGACGTCGCGGCGCTGCCGGCGCTGGCGCTCCTGCTCGGCGCGGTATCGCTCGCGTTGCTGCCGGTGCAGAACGCGATCTCGCGCACGCAGATCGAGCACCCGGCCGACCGCTACGCGCTCGACCTGACCGGCAAGCGCGACGCCTTCGTCGGCGCGATGGCCAAGCTCGGCCGCATGAACCTCGCCGATCCCCAGCCGCCCGCGCTGGTGAAATACCTCCTCTACAGCCACCCGCCCGTGGCCGAGCGCATCGCCTTCGGGCGGAATTACGGAGTGACGAGTGACGAGTGACGAGTGGAACGGGCGACGGACGATGGGCACGTCTTCCGCCTCCCCGCCCCCACTCGCCGCACTTCGCTCGGCGCCGACTCGTCATTCGTCGTTCAGCCTGACGCCGGCCCAGTCGGCGATGAGCCGGCCGAGTTGCTGCATGTTTCGGTCGCCGAGGCCGGCGGCGCTGGCGGCGGTGTAGAGCTGGTAGGCGACGGCGCCGACCGCGAGGGGCGCGCGCAGGTCCTGGCCGAGCGCCAGCGCCAGCCCGACGTCCTTGCGCATCAAATCGAGGCGGAAGCCGACCGGGTGCGGGCCGGCGTCGAGGAGCTGCGGCGCCGCGCCGATGAGCGCCGCCGACGCCCCCGAACTGTGCGAGATCACGTCCACCAGGAGGCGCGGGTCGGCCCCGGCCTTGACGCCGAGCGCCAGCGCCTCGCCGACGAGCGCGGTCGTCGCGCCGACGAGGAGCTGATTCACCAATTTGAAGACCTTGCCCATCCCGACCGGGCCGACGTGGTAGACGCGCTGGCCGAGCGCGGCGAAGATCGGACGGCAGACGTCCAGCACCGACTCTTCCCCGCCGACCATGATCGAGAGCGTCCCGGCCGCCGCCCCGCTGGTCCCGCCGCTCACCGGCGCGTCGAGGACGGCGATGCCGCGCTCGGCCGCTCGCTCCGCCACCCGCCGCACGATCGTCGGCGTGGCCGTGCTGAGCTCGATCAGCGTGCCGCCGTCGCGCAGCCCGGCCAGGGCGCCGCGGTCGCCGAGCACCGCGTCCGCGATCTCGGCGTCGGCCGGCAGGCAGGTCAGGACGACGTCGCTGGCGGCGGCGACCGCGACCGGGTCGGCCTCGCGCCGGCCACCCACCGCCAGCAGGTCCGCCGCCGCGGCGTCGCGCCGCGTGCAGAACGCCAGCGGGAAGCCGGCGCCCAGGAGATTGCGGGCCATCGGCAGCCCCATCGCGCCGACGCCGACGAATCCGAGTCGCTGCTGCACCATGACATCCTCCCCGCATAGACCCGCTACCCCGCCGTCCCGCCGGATTGTACGGCACCGGCCGCCCGCGCGATGGTATACTGTGCCGCGTCGCACGGCCCCGGCGCCGAACCCAACTGAGGAGATCACGATGCAGACGGCCGAGCCGCCGCGCGCGGAGCAGCCGGTCCCGGCGCCGCGCCCGATCCTGGTCATCAACGACGCGCGCGAGTTCCTGGAACTGCTGCGCGAGTTCCTCGCCGAGGAGGGCTACGCCGTCGCCACGCACGCCAGCGGCGAGGGCGTGCTCGACCTCGTCCACGCGCTCGACCCGGCGCTGGTGATCCTCGACCTCGTCCTGGGCGAGATCGACGGCTGGGTCGTGCTGACCCAACTGCGCGCCGACGACCGGGCGCGCGAACTCCCGGTGATCGTCTGCACCGCGGCGAGCGACCGCGCGCGGACCTTCGGCGACGAACTGGCGGCCGCGGGCGTCCACGTCCTGGAGAAGCCGTTCGACCTGGAGCACCTGCTGGCCCTGATCGTGGACCTCGCCGGCGCGCCCGGCGGGGCGGGGCGGACCGAGGCGGTATGAGCGACGGCGCGCCGCCGCTCAGTGCGGCGATCCTGGCGGGAGGGCAGAGCCGGCGCATGGGCGCGGACAAGGCGCTGCTGCGCCTGACGCCGGACGGCCCGACGCTGGTCGAGCGCGTCGCCGCCGCCGTGGCCGCCGTCGCCTCGGAGACGCTGGTCGTCGCCAACGACGACCGCCTCGCCTTCCTCAGCCTGCGCATCGTCCCCGACACCTACCCGGGCGCCGGGGCGCTCGGCGGCATCTACAGCGCGGTCGCCGCCGCCGCGCACGAGCATTGCCTGGTCGTCGCCTGCGATATGCCCTTCCTCAGCGTGCCGCTGCTGCGCGCGCTGGCCGCCGCGCCGCGCGACTACGACGTGCTGGCGCCCTTCCTGCCCGCCGTGGAGAACCGGCAGGGCACGGCGGGCGGCGTCTACGAGACGCTGCACGCGATCTACGGGCGGGGCGCGCTCGCGGCGATGCGCGCGCAGCTCGACGCCGGGCGCTACCGGATCATCGGCTTCTTCCCGGCCGTGCGCGTGCGCGCCTTCCCCCTCGACGCGATCCGCCGCCACGACCCCGACCTCCGCTCCTTCTTCAATGCCAACACGCCCGAGCGTCTGGCCGAGGCGCGGAGTCGGGAGTGACGGCTTCCTCGCGCTGACCGGATCGGCCTGCGGGAGCCGCCACGTCCGTCCTCCGTCCTCCGTCTCTCACTTCCGACTCCCGACTCCCGACTCGCATAGGAAAGAAAGGGGACGTCCGCGCGGCCCGCGGCGCTTGATTCGCGCTAACGCAGTCCGTATCATTGAATTACTGTCCCGGTTCCCTTCCCCGCGGTGACAGCAGCGCACGGTGGACAGTCAGGAACGTGATCGCACCGCGCCGGGCGGGAACGGTGGCCGCGGTGGGGGTTGGGCATCTCTTGCACGCAGATGGGGAGTGACGTGGCGAGGCAGGCGGAACAGACGGAGGGCACGGTCGGGATGCCGCTGGTCGTGGCCGGGCCCTGGACCAGGGAGGCGCGCGAAGCGGCGATCCGGCACGAGACGCGCGACGCGTTCATTCGCTACTTCCGCAAAGCGATCAAGCTCCGCAACTGGAGCCCCTGGGACGACTTCCCCCTCGCCGAGATGCGCGAGCTGGGCCACCGGCTCAGCGAGGACACCATCACCATCATCGAGGCGTACCTCGGCGTCGAGGACTATGTCGGCGACTACGTGCAAGACGGACTCAACATCCTGAACGGCCGGCGCGAGCGTCGCGCGCTGCAGATCGCCTGGGGCAACGAGGAACTGAAGCACGCCGAGGCGTGGGAACTCGTCCTCCTCCACTCCGGCCGCCGCACCCCCGAGCAGCTCGAGGCGTACCGCGACAGGGTCGGCGCGCACAAGTGGACGATGCGCGAGGAATTCCCCGGCCTCGACACCCCGCTCGGCGTCGCCTGCTATGCGATGGTGCAGGAGCGCGCGACCTACTTCAACTACGACGAGATGCGCAAGCGCATCCGGCAGGAGTACGGCCTGCCGGAGAGGCCGACCGAACTGGAGCGTCAGCGCGGCCAGCAGATCGGCGCCGCCGCGGCATTCAAGACGGTGGCGATCGACGAGATCGCCCACCACGGCATCTTCCTCGAACTCGTGCAGATCTACATGCGCTACCTGCCCGACGAGGCGACGGAGATGCTGCTCAAGACCTTCAACGGCTTCACTATGCCGGCCCTGGCCCTGATCCCGAACACCGGGGAACTGGCCGCGGCGATGGAGCGCACCCTGCTCCACACGCCGTTGAAGCAGGTCCGCAAGGTCAACAACCCGATCCTCGACTCCCTCGGCCTGGCCAACAAGCGCGCGCTGGAGCGCGCCGTGCAGCAAGCCAAACTCCTGCCGGCCGGCCTCGGCCCCGAGCACGTCGCCCTCAGCCGCACCGGCGAGTTCGTCGTCTCGATGACGCCCGACCCGGCCGACGCCGCGCAACCGGCGATGGAGATGTCGGCGGATGACTGACCGCCGCCGCGCCGTGGTCTATGCCGCCGCCGGGGTCCGCCCCGGCGGCGGTCGCGTCTCCGGCGTTGCCAGGTGACCGCCCGGCGCAAATGGTGGATAATGGGGGCGCACGACGGGGGATCGTGGTGCGCCGCCCCGGACCGGCGGCGGGCCGGGGGTGGCTGGGCCGACTCTGGCGCAGTGAAGGGAGGCGGGCAATGGAGCGAGCCGCCACGCTGGAAGAGCGGATCTGGGAACGATTCAGCCACCCCGACGCCCCGGCCGACACCGCGCTCGGCCTGGCCGAGCGCTTCGAGGTCACGGAAGAGGAGGCGCTGGCGGCGCTGGCCGCGCTGGTGCGCGCCGGCCGCCTCGGCACGCTGACGGTCGGGCGGCTGGCCGTCTTCTGCCGCACCGAGCGGCGCCCGGCGATCCTCGACCGCTGGTACGTCTCCGAGCCGACGCTCTGGCGGCGCTCGCAGACGCCCGCCCGCCGCCATGACGTGGCCGCCGCGCCGCCGCCGAGCGTCGCGCCCGCGGCCGACATCGCGCCCGCGGCCGACATCGCCGCCGGGCCGCTGGACGACGACTGAGCGCGAAGCCGGCGCGCGGTGCCCTGGTCCGGCGCCGACGACCTCTCGGGTCGTCGGCGCCGCCGCTTTAAGGCCGGAGGGCATGTGGAGGACTACACCGTCTGGATTGAAGCCGAGGCATGGATTCCGGGCGCGTGGAGCCTCCATGACGGCAACACCGACGTGACCGTCACCTTTGCCGACGGCACGCCCTGGTTCCACACATTCTTCACGTATGCCAATGTCGCTACGCTGACGGAGAAGAACAAGCGCACTGGTGAGTACGTATCTGGCCGCTACTTCTGGGCGACAGACATGATTCTCGTGGATGAGGCGAGCCGGGAGCGCATTGAGGAAGTTGTCGCGCATCTCATCGAGACCAGGACATTTGCATCTGTGTTCAAGAAGGGCGAGGCGCCAGGCTCGCCGCAAGTCTCATAGTGCTGCATTCTGTGGCAGTAGAATGATGCTATGTCCCCGATAGGGCGCAACAACTCCGGTCATACCTATCACTTGCAGAAGGGGAGAGGCAGACGGAAGTCGCGGAACACGATAAGCGCCGCATCTTGGAGTATATGGCCGGTCAAGGCCCGGACGATGAGGTGACGCATCTTGAGGAAGTCGCCACTCATCGTATCCTCGGCAACAGGTACGACATTTGGGACGTGCATACCGACGGAGGCAACTGGTGGGTGATTACGAGCCCGACCAACCTCTACTCGCAAGAAGCCTTCGACAGCATGGACTTTGCCCTGACGTTCCACATTGGCCTGACAACCAGGGTGATGGCGCAAAATAGACCTCGGCTTCGGAGGAGGAGCAAGACTGCCTCGCCCGGGCGTTGCGCCGCTGGCAGCAAGCAGCGGATGCACTCAAACAGGCCGATGAGGCGGAGGAGTTCCAGGCGGTGGGAATGCGTTGCCGGGAGTGCCTCTTGGCCTTCATCCGGGAGGTTGCCGATGACGCGATGGTCCCCGCAGGGGAGGCACGACCTCAACTCGCTAACTTCCTGGTCTGGAGCGAGTACATCGCCAATACCGTTGCGGGCGGTGGGAGTGCCGCCCGCATCCGTGCTTATCTCAAAGCCGTCGCCAAGACTACTTGGGAGTTGGTGGCGTGGCTGACTCATGCCACCAATGCCACGCGCATGGATGGGCGTATCGCAGTGGATGCGACGGAGAACCTCTTGGCCGCGTATGCCATGGCCTTGGGCGCTATGAGCGCGGTGAACCTGATCGTTGTCCGAATTGTGCCTCATACCGCCTGATGATCGACAGGGATCATCGGCGCAAAGGCTACGGCCGGGCCGCGATGCGCGAGGTCATCGCCCGACTGCGCGCGACGCCGGACTGCCCCGACGTCTTGATTGGCTACGAGCCGGACAACGCCGTCGCGGCCCGGCTCTACCGAGAGCTGGGCTTCGAGGAGATCGGCCCGGCGCCCTGGGGCGAGACGCTCGCGTGTCTGAAGTTGGGAGTTGTTGGTTGACAGTTGGTAGTTTCTCTCCCGAAGGCCAACGGCGTACCCGACTCCTCTAACAACGTTCAACCATCAACCATCAACTCTGTGCCGGCGCGTCACCGATCTTCCAGTTGGCCAGATCCTCGATGTAGGTCAGGATCGCCGAGTGGTCGAGGTCTTCGCGACCGGCCGCGCGCAGGGCGACGAGGATCTGGTCGGCCAGCGCGGTCGCCGGCAGCGGCACGCCGTACGCCTTGCCGGCCGCGAGCGCGATGCCGAGATCCTTGTGGTGCAGCCGGACCCGGAAACCGGGCGCGAAGTTGTGCTCCACCATCGTCGGGCCGCGCAGCTCCATCACCCGCGTCGCCGCCAGCCCGCCGTTGAGCACCTCGATGATCTTCGCCGGGTCCACCCCGGCGCGCGCGCCGAGGACCAGCGCCTCGCTGATCGCCTCGTAGGCCAGCGCGACGACGATCTGGTTGCACGCCTTGACCACCTGCCCGGAGCCGATCGGCCCGACGTGGACGATCGTCTTGCCTAGCGTCTCGAAGATCGGCCGGCACTCCGCGAAGAGATCGGGGGCCCCGCCGACCATGATCGAGAGCGTCCCGGCGATGGCGCCCTTGTCGCCGCCGCTGACCGGCGCGTCGAGCATCCCCACGCCCAGCTCGCGCGCCTGCGCGGCCAGTTGCTGCGTCACCACGGGCGAGATCGTGCTCATGTCGATCACGATCAACCCGCGGCGCGCGCCCGCGAAGACGCCGTCCTCACCAGCCAGCACCGCCTCGACGTCCGGCGAGTCGGGCAGCATCGTGATGACGACGTCCGCCCGCTCCGCGACGGCACGCGGCGAGTCGGCCGTCGCCGCGCCCTCGCCGGCCAACTCCTCGACCGGCCCCCGACTGCGGTTATGCACGACCAGCGAATACCCCGCCTTGATCAGATTGCGCGCCATCGGCTTGCCCATGATCCCCAGCCCGATGACGCCGATCGTCGGACGCGCGGCAGACATTCTCCCCTCCTCCTCAAAGTACGAGGTACGAAGTACGAAGTACGAACGGCGATGGCCCTGCGCATGCCATGGATTGGCACGCCCGTCTTACTTCGTACCTCGTACTTCCTCACAGATTCAACGCGCTGGCCGGTATCTCCCCCCGGCGGTCGGGCGGGAGCCAGGCCAGGCTCTCCTCGGTCGTGCCGAGCGGGCGGTATTCGAGCGCGGCGTAGCCGGCGTAGCCGAGCGCGTCGAGCGCGCCCAGGACGTAGCGGTAGTTGATCTCGCCAGTGCCGGGCTGGTGGCGGTCGGGCGCGTCGGCGATCTGGATGTGCCCGATCCGGTCGAGGTGGGCGCGCAGCGTCTCCACCAGCCGGCCCTCGGTGCGCTGCAGGTGGTAGAAGTCGCACTGGTAGACCAGGTTCGGCGCGCCGACCGCGTCGAGCGCGGCGAGGACGTCGGTGCCGGTGCGCAGCAGGTAGCGCGGCGCGTCGGCCGCGTTCATCGCCTCCAGCGAGAGCGTCACACCCTCGTCGGCGGCGCGCGCGGCCATCCGGCGCAGCCGCTCGTAGACCAGCGCCAGTTGTGCCTCGCGCGACTCGCCCGCGCGCAGGTTGCCGACGAGCGCGTGGAGGATCGGCCGGTCGAGGCGTGCGGCGAGCCGGAGCGCGGCGTCGAAGTTCGCGTCGATGCGCGCCCCGGCGTCGGGCTCGTTGAGGAAGCCGCGGTCGCCGGCCGCCATGTCGCCCGCGTCGAGGTTGAGCAGCACCAGCCGCTGGCCGGCCGCCTCGATCGCGGCGGCGAAGGCGTCGAGGTCCACGCCGGTGGGCCACCAGGACTCCACGGCGGCGAACCCGGCGTCGCGGGCGCGCGCGAAGCGGTCGAGCAGGGGGACTTCGGTGAAGAGGATCGAGCAATTCGCGGCGAAACGGGGCATTGTGCCTCCTTGGGTCGGTCGGCGGGGCCGTGGCGCGCCGCTTGCGTTCCACGGCCGGCCGGGGGATTATAGCGCGGTTGCGTGGCGGTCGCGGTCGCCGAGGGGAGCGGCGTCCGCGGGGCGCGGAGTGGGAGAGTGCCGATGGTCGACATCCGCGAGGGCGGGGCGATTCCCGAGAAGCAGGCGAAGGAGCTCTTCGCGGCGCTCGGCTGGCAGCGCTTCGACGCGCTCCTGCCGCAACTGCTCCTCAACTCCACGTTCGTCGTCTCGGCCTGGGACGGCGCGAAACTGGTCGGCCTGGCACGGGTGGTGTCGGACGGCGTCTACGCCTCGATGCTGCACCAGGTCGGCGTCCACCCGGACTACCAGCGGCAGGGCCTGGGGAGCGAGCTGGTGCGGCGCTGCCTCTCCCGCTTCGCGCACACGCACTTCATGCTGACGATCGACGACCCCTCGCAGGCGAGTTTCTACGGCCGCTTCGGCTTCACCCTGGTATCGAACGCCATGTTCCGGCCGCGCGCCGCACCATGAGGGCGTGGACCGTGGGGCGTGGGCCGTAGGGCGTGGGGCGGGGCTGGACGCCAGTCAGGCCGCGCGGGCGGCCTCCGTGCGCGGGGTGCCCGCTTGCGGGCCTCGCCCCCAGCCGCGCCTTCAGGCGCCCGCCTCCCCCGTCTCCCCTCCCAACTCCCGCCCCATGCGGGAGTTGCCGGCTGTCAGGCCGCCGTCCACGACCAGCGTCGCGCCGGTGATCCAGGCGGCCTCATCAGAGGCGAGGAAGAGGGCGGCGTTGGCGACGTCCTCCGGCTCGCCGACGCGGCCGAGCGGGTACCAGCGCGCCAGCCGGTCGAAGATCGCCGGGTCGCGCTCGACGCGCGGCTGCCAGACGGGCGTGCGGATCGTGCCGGGGCAGATGCAGTTGACGCGCACGCCCTGGCGCCCGTACTTCACCGCCAGGTTTTGCGTCAGGTTGATCACGCCGGCCTTGGCCGCGCTGTACGCCTCCTCGCCCAGCCCGGTCAGCCCGTTGACCGAGGCGATGTTGACGATCGCGCCGCGCCGCCGCGCCAGCATCCCCGGCAGGAGCGCCCGCGCGCAGAGGTACGCGCCCTTCAGCACGACGGCGAGATTCAGATCCCAAGTCGCCTCATCAATCGTCAGGATGTCGTCGCCGACCGCGACCGCCGCGTTGTTGACCAGCAGGTCTATCCGGCCATACTCGCGCGTCGCGCGCTCGGCCATCCGCTCGACAGCGGCGGCGTCCGCGACGTCCGCCTCCAGCGCCAGCGCCTCGCCGCCGGCCGCGCGGATGCGCCGCGCCGTCTCCGCCGCACGGTCGCGGAAGAGATCTACTACCGCGACCCGCGCCCCCTCCGCCGCGAAGCGTTCCGCGATCGCCCGACCGATCCCCGACCCCGCGCCCGTCACCAGCGCCACGTTCCCCGCCAGCCGCATCGGTCGCGCTCCTGAGACGCTGGATTCACCGCAGAGGCGCAGAGATACGAGGGAGAGGACGCGGAGATTGCCTTAATTCGTCTTCTCTCTGCGACCTCTCCTCCGTCCTCTGCGCCTCTGCGGTGAACGTCCCTGTATTCCCTACCCCTCGCTCTCCATCGGGGCGCCGATGAGGGCGCGGAGGTAGGCCATGTTCTCGCGGTCCTCGGCGCAGTCGTCGCCTTTCGGCGTCTCCAGCAGCAGCGGCCGGCCGCGCAGGCGCTCGTCGTTCATCAGCAGGTGGAAGCCGGCGCGGCCGATCTGCCCCTGGCCGATGTGTTCGTGGCGGTCGACGTGGCTGCCGAGCCCCTTCTTGGCGTCGTTGAGGTGCAGGACTTTCAGCCGGTCGTAGCCGACCTCGCGCGCGAACTCGTCCCAGGTCGCCGCGTAGCCCTCCGGGGTGTTGATCTCGTACCCGGCGACGAAGGCGTGGCAGGTGTCGAAGCAGACGCCGATGCGGTCGTCGGGCGTCAGTTCGATCAGGCGGGCGAGGTGGGCGAAGCGATGGCCGAGGTAGGTGCCCTGCCCGGCCGTCGTCTCCAGCAGCACCATCGTCTCCGGCCCGGCCTCGGCCAGCGCCCTCGCGAGACCCTGTGCCACGCGCGCCAGGCCGGCGTCCTCGCCCGCGCCCATGTGCGCGCCGGGGTGGGTCACCAGATAGGGGATGCCGAGCTGGTTGCAGCGGCGCAGCTCGTCGGTGAAGGCCGCGACCGACTGCGCCCACTTGTCCGGGTCGGGCGAGCCGAGGTTGATCAGGTAGGAGTCGTGCGCGACGACCGCGCCCGCGTCGATCGGCGAGGCCGCGACCGCCTCCTTGAACCGCCCGATGTCCTCGTCGGCCAGCGGCTTGGCGCGCCACTGGCTCGCGTTCTTGGTGAAGACCTGGAGCGCCGTGCAGCCGACCCCGACGCCGCGCCCCACCGCCTTGTCCAGCCCGCCGCTGATCGACATGTGCGCGCCGAGGAGGAGGGTTGAAGATTCGCAGATTGAAGATTGAAGATTCACCGACCGCTCAGTAGACGTCATGCCGACCTTCCCATCCCTTTCGCTGCGCCGCTACGCCGCCCGAATGCCCACCGGCGGACGGCGCCTCACCCCCGCGCAATCTGCAAGCTGGAATCTGCAATCTTCAATCCGCGCTAGTGGCGGAAGAAGACGTCGAAGAGGCCGAGGATGCCCAGCGCGAAGAGCGCCGCCCCGCCGGCCATCAGCGCGCGGGCGTGGACGCGCCGGCCCCACAGCCCGAGGCGGCCCTTGAGGAGCACCTGCCGCTCGTTGGCCATCAGCGCCAGTTGCCGCTGCGACCAGCGCACCAGCGCCCAGCCGACGACGATGCCGAGCAGGCACGAGAAGATGATGATCCAGTTGATCGTGCCCTGGTCCATAGGCCCGGTGCGCTGTCTCTCCGTGGCCGGCCGGGAGCCGCTCGCCCCGCCGCGACTGTCCGCCGCCTGGATAGTATACCAGCCGTGAACGGACGCTGGACCCGCGTGCCCCTCCTACGCCCCGCGGTACGACCGGGCTACGCCGCGGCCTCGCACCCCTGGGACCAACGTACTTTGTCCGCGGGACTAACACGCCATTCCGCCCACCGCGCGCCGCTCCTACAATGGAAGCAGGCTGGGGGAACGCACCCGCCACGGCCATCGGGAAAGCGCGAGAGTACCACGATGCGCACGATCCATGAGCACCTCCGCCCCCGTCGCGGCCAGAGCGTGGTCGAGTTCGCGATCATCTCGATCGTGATCCTGCTGCTCACCTTCGGGATCATCGACCTGGGTCGCGGGGTCTATCAGCGCGCGATGCTCGCCAATGCCGCCCGCGAGGCGGCGCGCTACGCCTCCGTCAACAACCAGGCGTCCGACACCAGCGGCATCGCCGCCTACGCCGCGCAGCGCTCGCCGACGCTCGGCCTCACCACGGCCAACTTCACCGTGACGTGCTCCCGCTACGACTACACCAACAACGTCTGGTCTTCGCTCTCCGGTTGCATTGGTCTAATGACGGGTGATCGCGTGCAGGTCGTCGCGACCTATACCTTCAACATCGCGCCGGCGAACTTGCTCCCGCTACCCCCGATCCAGATGAGTCAGACGGCCCAGGTCGGCGTCCAGTGACTTCGCGATGGCTGCCGCGCTATTGAGGCCACCACAAGCCGCTTCTGTGGGACATGACGAGGAGCCGAGCATGACGAGACCGGGATTCCGCCATAGTCGTGACGGGTCGGCGCGGCCCAGGCGC
>DASSSV010000266.1:0-4837 GCA_035708265.1 Thermomicrobiales bacterium
CCCGCACGATGCCCCTTACGCTCCCACGCTCCCACGCGCTCACGCTCTCACGCCTCCCGGACGTGCCATTCAGAGGCGACGGCGAAGCCGGCCGTGGCGAGCATGGCGCGCTTCGGGCGGTCGAGGTGCGCGCAGACGACCACGACCCGGACGGCGCCGCGCGGGCGGCCGCCTCCAGCAGCCCGGCGCCGACCGTCGCCCAGCGAGCGTCGTCCGCGACGGCGAAGTCGTCGATCAGGCAGGTCGGGCCGCCGGGGTCGTAGACCGGCGGGGCGGGGCGCAGCATGGCGATGACGAAGCCGTCGACGGTGTCGCCGTCCTCGTGGACCAGCGCGATGCACGCGGGGTCGGCGACGAGGCGCGCGAGGTGGGGGAGGTGCCGCGCGCGGGCGTCGGCGGCCTCGCGCCAGAAGCGCGGTTGGTATTCCTGGTGCCGGCGGCGACACAGGGCGGCGAGGTCGGCCAGCGCCGGCGCGTCGCCCGGCCGCGCGGGCCGGATCACGCCGTTCACCCCGCCGCTCTCTGCGGCCGGGCCAGGGCGCGCAGCGCGTCGAGGCCGGGCGCGGCGGCCTCGCGGCCGGTGTCCAGGAAGAGGTCGGCCAGGTGGAAGTCGCGCCAGTTGGCCGGGCCGAAGCGGGGCGTGATCGTCACATCGGCCAGGGCGGCGTGGCGCACGCTGGCGTCGAGTTGCGCCAGGTCCATCACCTCCATCAGCGTGTCGAGCATCCGCGCCCGGCCGGCCGCCGGCGGCGGGGGTGGGGCCTCGCCCGGCCACGCGGGGAGGGTGTCGCGGCTGAGCAGGTTGACCGCGACGGTGACGTCCGCCCCCGCGGCGGCGACCGCCTCGGTCGGCACGGGGACGAGCGCGACGGCGTCGACCAGGCGCCGGCCGGCGCGCTCGTGCGGCGGGTAGACGCCGGCGACCGCCAGCGCGGCCAGCAGCCCCTCCCAGAGCGCGCCGTCCACGATCGGCGCGGGCTCGCGCGCGTCGAGATCGACCGCCATCATGACGAGCGGGATGGTCAGGTCGGCGAAGGAGGCGTCGGCGGTCGTCTCGCGGCAGACCCGCGTCATCACCTCCAGCCCGCTCGACAGGCCGGACATCGAGAGTTTGAACATCGCGGCGACGTTGTCGGGCGTGAAGGCGGCGCGCATCGTCGCCTCGATCGCCGCGGCGTCCCGCCCGAGCGCCAGCCACGCGCCGATCAGCGCGCCGATGCTGCTGCCGGCGACGTAATCGACCGTATAGCCGGCCCCTTCCAGCAGCGCGAGTGCGGCGATGTGGGCGTACCCCTTCGCGCCGCCCGCGCCGAGCGCCAGCCCCAGTTTCGTCCGCGTGACGTGCCGGCCGAGCCAGGCGAGGTCCGGCCCTGGCCGCGCCGGGTCGCAGGCGCGCACCACGCGCAGCCCCGCGATGGCGGCCGGCGCTGACCCATCCGCCTCGCGCACCAGCGCGACCTCGACCCGCCCGGCCTCCTCCCCCAGCCGCGCCGTCAGCCGCCCGGCCCCCTCCTCCCCCACGAGCGCGACCGCGCGATCGACCTGCTCCAGCAGCCCCGGCAGCTCGTCGCCCCCGACATCCGCGACGAGCAGCACCGTCCCGCTCGTCGCGAGCAAATCGTCGAGCCTCCCCAAAGCGTCCGCAGGGCTGAGGACCAAGTCCCCCCCCACCTCGGCCCACTTAGTCCTGAGTCCTGAGTCCTGAGTCCTCAGCGCGACAGCGCGCACGCCCCGGGGGCTGGCGGCGGCGGCCGCGGCGACGAGGCCGGCGACGAGGTCGGTGCCGCGCTCGTCCACGAGCAGGGCCACGGCCTCGCCGCGGCGCTCCTCCGCCGCGCGCCGGGCGCTGGTGCGCGCCAGCCGCCGGCTGAGGATGGCGGTGAGGTTCGTCAGCACGGCCGGGTGGCGCGCGAGGAGGGCGGCGAACGCCTCACGCCGCAGTTCGTGCGCGGCGACCGGCGTCGCCGCCACCACCGTCGCCGAGCGCGCCTCCCCGGTGAGCAGGGCCATCTCGCCGACGACGTCGCCGCGCCGCAGCCGCGCCACGGCCGCGCCGCCGACGAGCACCTGCGCCACGCCGCCCTCGATGACGAAGAGGCTCTCGCCCGCGTCGCCCTCGCGACAGAGCGCCTCACGAACGGCGAAGCGGCGCGGCCGCAACTGGCGCTCGACTTCCGCCAGCGCCGCCGCGTCCAATCCGGCGAAGAGCGGGGTGCGCGCGAGGGCGCTCGTCTGCACGGTGCGCTCCTTTGCAGGCGTTAGGCGTTAGGCGTTAGGCGTTAGGAGTCACGAGGCCGGGCGCGAGACCGTCCGGGTGGCCGCTACCCCTGCACGGTCCCCTAACGCCTAACGCCCAACGCCTAACGCCTCACAACCCGAGGGCGTGCCGGGTCATGCCGCCGTCCACGAAGTAGGTCGAGCCGGTGACATAGGACGCCTCGTCGGAGGCGAGGAAGACGGCGACGGCGGCGACCTCCTCCGGCGTGCCGAGGCGGCCGAGCGGGATGTAGGCGTTGAGGGTCGCGATCTTCTGCGGGTCGGCGAGCGTGCGCTGGTTGATCGGCGTGGCGATGGCGCCCGGCGCGATGTTGTTGATCGTGATGCCCTGCGGCGCGAGTTCGTCGCAGAGGGTGCGCATCAGCATCCGCAGGCCGCCCTTGGCCGCGCAGTAGGGCGCGTTGCCGGGCATCGGCACGTCCTCGTGGATCGAGGAGATGTTGACGATCCGCCCCTTGCGCTGGCCCTGGAGCATCGCGCGGACGGCCGCCTGCATGCAGATGAAGGGGCCGGTCAGGTTGGTGGCGAGGACGAGCGCCCACTCGTCCTCGGGCACGTCGAGGAAGGGCTTGGGGATCTCCACGCCGGCGTTGTTGACCAGGATGTCGAGCCCGCCGAAGGCGCGCACCGTCCCGTCGATCATGCGCTGCACGTCGGCGGTGGCGGCGACGTCCGCCTGCGTCACGATCGCCCGGCCGCCGGCCTGCTCGATCAACCCCTTGACCTCGTCGGCGCCCTGCGCGTTGCGGTGGTAGTTGACCGTCACGGCCGCGCCCTCCTGGGCGAAGCGCAGCGCGATGGCGCGGCCGATGCCGCTGTCGCTCCCGGTCACGATCGCCGCCTTGCCGGCCAGCCGCCCGTTGCCGCTCATCTCCCCCTCCGACCTCCTCCAGCGCCACCGCGATATCGCCCCCGGCCACCGCGCTGGCTATACCGGCTGCCGGCCGGCAACGCGCGCGGCCCAGAAACCGGGCCGGCACGGGAGCCGGCCCCTACAGTATCGCCCAGGACTCGTCACCCGTCATCAGCCATCAGCCATCAGCCATCAGCCTTGCCTCCGATGGCTGACGGCTGATCGCCGCCCGCCACCCGTCACCCGCTCGTCGCTCGTCGCTCATCGCTCATCGCTGGGAGGAGCCGCGCGGTATCGGCGCGGTAGGTGTAGGCGTAGGTCCAGTCGAGCGCGACGCCGAGCTTGCTGCGCGCCGTGTTGATCTTCGCCAGGTGGATCGCCCGCCAGGCCAGCCAGCCGGCGAAGCCGTCGAACGCCAGCGGGCCGAACTGGACCGCGCCGTGGTTGCGCCCCAGCGACACGGCGCTGCCGAGCGGGCGCAGCCGGAAGGGCTCGGGCGCCTCGCCGCGGATCGCCCGCGCGATGTTGCGCGCCGCCGCCTCCCCCTCCTGGTTCGCCGCCCAGGCCAGCATCGGCGCGAGGCCGCCGTCCGGCGTCGTGTAGGCGGCGTTGTCGCCGACCGCGTAGGCCTCCGGGTGCCCCGGCAGGCGCAGGCAGTCGTCCACCGTCAACGTGTGGCCCTTGCCGTGCGGCGCGTCGAGCCCGGCCGCGACCGCGTTGGCGGTCACGCCGGTCGTCCAGATCGCCGTCGCGGTCGGGAGGGCCTGCCCGGTGTCGGTCGCGACATGGTCCGGGGCGACCTCCTTCGCCTTCGTGTTGAGCAGCACGTCGACGCCCTGGTCGCGCAGGCGGGCGAGCGCGGCGCGGCCGAGTCTCTGCGCCATGCCGGCGATCGGCCGGGCCTCCGACTCGATCAGCGCGACGCGCACGCGCCCGAAGTCGAGCCCCGGGTATTGCGGCGGCAGGACGTGGTAGAGGAGGTCGGCCAGCGCGGACACCAACTCCGTGCCGGTCGCGCCGCCGCCGATGACGACGAAACTGAGCAGGCGGCGCCGCTCGTCGCCGTCGGGCAGCACCGCCGCGCGCTCGCAGGCGCCGACGACGCGCTCGCGGATCGTCAGCGCCTCGGGGATCGTCTTCAGCGGGAGCGCGTGCTGCTGAGCGGACGCCTCGTGGAAGTAGTTGGTCGCGCTGCCGAGCGCCACGACGAGGTAGTCGTAGTCGAGCGCGCCGTCGTCGAGCGCCACGCGGCGCGCGGCCAGGTCGATGCCCCGCACCGTCCCCTGGCGGAAGGCGACGCCGCGCCCCTCCAGGATCGCGCGCACCGGCTGTGCGGTGTCCCAGGGATCGACGCCGCAGGCCGCGATCTGGTAGAGGAGCGGCGTGAAGAGGTGGTAGTTGTTCTGGTCCACCAGCGTCAGCCGCGCCGGCGTGTCGCCGAGCGCGCGCAGCAGCGTCTCCGTCGCCGTCAGCCCGCCGAACCCCGCGCCGAGGATGACGACGCGCGGACCATCCGCCGCCGTCTCGGCCGGCCGCCGCGCCCGCGCGCCGCGCGCCGCCAGCACCGCCGCCCCCACCCCGAGCGCCCCCACCCCGCCGAGCGCGCCCCATTTCACCGTGTCGCCGTTCATGCATCCCTCCGCAGTCGGGAGTCGGCAGTCGGCAGTCGGGAGTACCGTCTTACTTTCGCTGGCCGGTCGCTGCTCG
>DASSSV010000267.1:0-15395 GCA_035708265.1 Thermomicrobiales bacterium
GTCCACCCAGAGCACGCCGATCTCCGGGCAGCCGCCCCAGGTCCGGCCCGACGAGCCGCCGGTCGATGAACTCCAGGTCGTCGTCGTCCGGCCGCGCGTCCAGGGTCAGGCGCTCGTCGTCCGCCACTCCGCTCTCCCCGCGCGGCGCTCCCCGCCGCGCCGATACTGGACCTTGCGGCAATGGCCGGCAAGGCCCGGCGTACCCGGTCCATGATACGATGTCGGGCGATGGAGGACACCGGCCATCGGCGCACGAACGCCGGGGCCGCCGCGGGAGGGTGCGACGATGGGCGAGAGGCGCGAGGCGGTGATCGTTGAGGCGGTGCGCACGCCGGTCGGGCGCTACGGCGGCGCGCTGAAGGAGGTACGGCCCGACGACCTGGCCGCGCTGGCGATCCGCGCGGCGGTCGAGCGGAGCGGGGTCGCGCCGGCCGACATCGAGGATGTGCTCTTCGGCGACGCCAACCAGGCCGGCGAGGATAACCGCAACGTCGCGCGGATGGCCGCGCTGCTGGCCGGGCTGCCGGAGACGGTCGCCGGGGCGACGATCAACCGCCTCTGCGGCTCGGGGCTGCAGGCGGTCAACAGCGCCGCGCAGGCGATCGCCTGCGAGACCGGCGACCTCTTCGTCGCGGGCGGCGTGGAGAGCATGTCGCGCGCGCCCTTCGTGATGGCGAAGCCGGAGGCCGCCTTCCCGCGCGGCGATCTGACACTGCACGACACGACGATTGGTTGGCGCTTCACCAACCCGAAGCTCGCCGCGCTGCACCACCCGTTCAGCATGGGCGAGACGGCGGAGAACGTCGCCCGGCGCTATGGCATCGGGCGCCAGGAGCAGGACGCCTTCGCGCTGGAGAGCCAGCGCCGCGCCGCCGCGGCGATCCGCGAGGGGCGCTTCAAGGACGAGATCGTGCCGGTCGAGGTGCCGGGCCGGCGCGGCCAGCCGCCGACGATCGTCGACACCGACGAGCACCCGCGCCCCGACACCTCGGCGGAGGCGCTGGCGCGGCTCAGGCCCGTCTTCGCCACCCCGGCCGTCGCCGCGGCCAACTCCGAGGCGGCGGACGACCTGGCGCGCGGCACGGTCACGGCCGGCAACGCCTCGGGGATCAACGACGGCGCGGCCGCGCTCGTCGTGACCTCGGCCGACTACGCGCGGGCGCACGGTCTGCGACCGCTGGCGCGCGTCGTCACCTCCGCGGTCGCCGGTGTGGACCCCGCCTGCATGGGCCTCGGGCCGATCCCGGCGACGCGCAAGGCGCTCCGACGCGCCGGCCTGACCGTCGGCGACCTCGACCTGATCGAACTCAACGAGGCGTTCGCCGCGCAGTCGCTGGCCTGCATCCGCGACCTCGAACTCGACCCGGCGAAGGTCAACGTCAACGGTGGGGCCATCGCCATCGGCCACCCGCTCGGCTCGACTGGCGCGCGCCTCATGACGACGCTCTGCCACGAACTGCGGCGGCGCGGCGGGCGCTACGGCTTGGTGACGATGTGCATCGGCGTCGGCCAGGGCATCGCGACGATCGTCGAGCGCGTGGCGTGACGAGTCGGGCAGTCGGGCAGGGGGACGAGCCGGCGGCCCGGCTCTCTGTCGACCACCGGCGAAGCTGGTGAAGCCCCCATCGGGAGCGGGCGTCACGACTCAGGGACACGCCCGAAGGCGAGGACTAGCGCCAAATAGAAGAAGAACTCGCCGTCACGGCTCGCGGTGTCGAGGTAGGCCAGCGCCGCATCGGCCCGCTCGCGGCCGAGCTGCCCCGCGGCGACCAGCTCCTCGGCGGCCGACCGCAAGTCCACCCCAATCTGCCTCACCAGGGCAACGTCGGTGATGGGGCCGACGATCGGCACCGCCTCGCGGTCCGTCAGGCCGGCCTCCGCGAAGCGGCGCCAGAGGGTCAGGCCCATGTCCGGCTGGCGCACGCGCGAGAGGACACGGGCCTTAAGCAGGTCGTGCGCCTCGCGGTCGGGGTGGTCGGTGCGCAGGCTGCCCGAGTCCGTCTCGACCGCGACCACGCGCCCGCCCGGCCGCACCACCCGCCGCATCTCGCGGAGCGCGGCCGTGGGGTCGGCCAGGTGCATCAGCACCCGCTCGCAGTGGGCGGCGTCGAAGCTGGCGTCGGGGAAGGGCAGCCGGTAGGCGTCGCCCTCCTCCACGGTGACGTGCCCATCCAGGCCCTGCGCGGCGACCCGCGCCCGCGCCTCGGCCACGAAGGTCGGGGCATGGTCGAGGCCGACGACCCGGCCCGTGGGGCCGACGGTGTGGCCCAGGAGCGGCAGGAAGACGCCGGTGCCGCAGCCCACTTCCAGCACCGTCTCCCCGGGCGCGAGGGCCAGCGCTTCCATCGTCCGGGCGGCAATCGCGCGCAGGAAAGACGTGGCAGCGACGTTGTCGAGATAGCCGCTGGCCGCGGCGTGTTCCTGCGCGATGGTCTCCGGCTGCCATCTGCGACTGCCAACGTCTACCGACTGTGCCCGACTCGTCTCCGGCGTCATCACGCCCTCCTTGATGTGCGGCGACAGCGCATCGCAACGCGACGGCAAGGGTCTAGCGCGCGTGGTGGCACAAGATGACTCGACTTAAGGTGGCTTGATTATAGCACGAGGGAGGGCGAGGGCGAGCGGTGGCCGGGCGGCCGAGGCCGCGGCTGGGGACACCTCATAGCACACGAAGCCCGGCCTGTGCCGGACTGGGACGAGATCCAGGCCACGCAGGCCGGGCTTCGTGCCGCGTAGCGGCCCCCAGCCGCGCCTTCAGACATCCGGCCCTCGCTCCCCACCCGACCGCCCGACAGCCCGACTCACTCCCCGTGCCGCCGCGCGATCTGCTCGATGGCGCCCGCGGCGCCCTCGGCGACACGGGCGCCCCAGGCGGTGACGCCGGGGTCGCGCTGCCGGAGCGCTTCGAGGCGCGGCAAGGCCGAGGAGTCGCCGAGCGAGCCGAGCGCCATGCACGCAAAGTAGCGCACGCCGCTGTCCTCGTCGTCGAGGGCGGCGAGGAGCGCGCCGGCCGCGGCGGGGTCGCCGCGCGCGTTGGGGTCGCGCAGCGCGCGGAGCAGCGGGTCGAGGACCGGCTGCCGGCGCAAGTAGCCGAGCGTGCGGACCGCCCAGGCGCGCATCGACCAATCGGGGTCGTCCAGCAGCGCGAGGACCGCCGGGACGCCCGGCTTGCCCAGCGCGATGAACGCCTGCATGACGGCGTGGCGCAGGTGACCGTCGCCGTGGCGCGCGGCGTCGAGGAGCGGGCCAACCGCCGCGGCCGCTTTGAGCCGGCCGAGCGCGACCGCCGCCCGCTCGCGGACAAGCAGGTCTTCGCCACGATCGGCCAGCGCATGCAGCAGGGGCGGAACCGCGCGGCGGTCGCGCAGGCGCCCGAGCGATTCGGCGGCGAACTCGCGCAGCAGGGTATCCCGCTCCGCGAATGCCGCGAGGAGCGGCTCGACCGCCCGGCGGTCGCGGAACCGGCCGAGCCAGTTCGCCGCCTGCCGGCGCACGGCGAGGTCGGCGTCGACGAGCGCGGCGATCAGCGGCTCGACGGCCCGCTCGTCGCGCAGGAGCCCCAGCGCGTAGATCCCGAGTTCGCGCACGCGCGGGTCGTGGTCGCCAAGCAGGCCGAGCAGCGCCGGGACGGCCGGCGGGCCGACCCGGCGCAGGGCGCTGGCCGCCTCGTGGAGCACCAGCCCCTCGCGCTGGACCTGCGCGCTGATCCGCGCGACGCGCCCGGCGACCGCCTCCTCGCCGCCCGCCACGGCGGCCGGCACCGCCTCGGGCGCGGCCTCGCCCCGCAGCACGAGCCGTACCCGCCGCGCGTGGCCCGCTTCACGCCGATCCAGATAGACCGCGACGGCCGTACGACCGGGCTGCCAGTCGAGCAGCTCGGTCTCGCCGTCGATGCCGTTGCCGAGAACCAGCCCCAGCCGCCCGACTGCGATCTCGCCCGTCCCGGCCGGCTCGCCGCCGGGGTCGCCCTCGCCCCGGTAGACGATAACCTCGACGTTCCGGTCGTTCTCGACCGCGAACGCGACGCCGTGCTCGCCGAAGACCGTTTCCCCGGAGTCGGCCTCCCATTGCGGATAGCCGGTATCCGCCGCTGCGTCGCGCAGCGAGAGTTGCGAGTAACTGGAGTAGAACGTGCCACGGTAGATCTCTCGCAGCCGCGACGGCGACATGGCGACTCGACCCTCCGCTCGCGCGACGTGTACCGGAGCGATGCTCGCGCCGCGCATCGTAGCAGCCGGCCGCCCGGACGCGCCAGGGAGGATCCGGCCGGGGCGAGATGGTGATCCCAGGCCATGCAGGCGGCCTTCGTGGCACGGCGCATCTTGAGGCGCGGCTTCAGCCGCCAGCCCGCGTCCCGGGCCGGCGCCAACCATGATGCCTACCCACGGGCTTGACCTACCGCCGCATCGCGCTATACTGCTATTGATTGATTGTTTAGTCAATATCGAGGCCGGCGATGGCGCGGAGGGCGGCGCAGCACGAGGAGCGGAAGGCCGCGGTCGTCGCCGCGGCGACCGCGACCTTCGCGCGGCTCGGCTACGCCGGGACGACGACCAAGCAACTCGCCGCGGACGCGGCCCGGAGCACCGGGCGCGGCTTCACGCCGGCCCTGCTCTACCACTATTTCCCCGGCGGCAAGCTCGAACTCTTCGCCGCGGTGATGCGGCAGTTCGGGCCGCTGCGCGCCTTTGGCCAGGCGCTCCGCGAGGATGCCGACGCCCCGCCCGAGGTCTACCTGCTCCGGGTGGCGCGCGTCTACCTGCAGACCATGGAAGACCCGACCGCGGCGAGCCTGTTCCGCATCGTCCTCACCGAGGGGCCGCGCCACCCCGAGCTGGCCGCGAACCTGGTCGGCTACGTCGCCCCCCTGTTCATCCTGCCGCTCGCGGAGTATCTGGCGCGCCAGGCGGACCTCGGCCGACTCCGGCCGCTGCCGCCGCTCGCCGCGATCTTCGAGTTCTTGGGGCCGCTGATGACGCGCGCCCTACTCGGCCAGTTGCTCGGCGACACGCCGCTGCCCCTGCCGCTCCCCGACGCCGATACGCTGGTCGAGCACCACGTCCGCACCTTCCTCTACGGAGTGACGAACGATGAGTGACGAGTGACGAGTGACGAGTGCGGGCGGGCGGGCCATGAGGTCCAGGCCGCACGCTGACAGGAGGCCGCACCATGCCCGCGCCGAGGAGTGTGGCTCGCTTCAACCGCCGCGTCACCAACCGGGTGACCTCGAAGGTGGCCGGCTACCTGCCGGGGTTCGCGATCGTGAGCCACGCCGGGCGCAAGTCTGGCCGGGTGTATCGCACGCCCGTCAACGCCTTCGCGACGGACGTCGGGTATATCATCGCGCTGACCTACGGGCCGGAGAGCGACTGGGTGAAGAACGTGCTGGCCGCGGGGTCGTGCGCGTTGCAGACGCGCGGCCGCCATGTGCGTCTGGTCGATCCGCGGCTCGTCACCGATCCGCGGATGGCCTGGGCGCCGCCTCCTGTCAGGTTCGTCCTCAAGCGCATCCACGCGCCCCAATACCTGCGGCTGTCGGCCGAGCGCGCGGGCTCCGGCCGCGGGAGCGCAGAGCAATCGGCCGCGGCGGGCAACGAGCGGGGTGCAGGGCGATGAGCGACGAACGACGAGCGACGAGCGACGGGCAAGCGCAGCGTCTGGGCGACGGGCACTCATCGTTCATCGCCCAGCACGCGGCATTGGCGGACGAGGTCGCGCTGCGCGTGGAGGGCGTGCGCAAGCGGTACGGCCGCGTGACGGCGCTCGACGGGGTCGGCCTGGCGGTGCGGCGGGGGGAGATCTTCGGGCTGCTGGGGGCGAACGGCGCCGGCAAGACGACGCTCATCAAGATCCTGGTCGGCGCGGCGCGGCCCGACGCCGGCGCGGTGACGGTGCTGGGGCTCGACCCGGCGCGGCAGGCGCGCGCGCTGCGCCGCCAGATCGGCTACATGCCCCAGGCGCCCGCGCTGTATGAGGACCTCTCGCCGCGCGAAAACGTCCACTTCTTCGGCCGGGCGCACCCGCTGGAACGACTGGAGGAGCGCATCGACGAGGTGCTGACCTTCACCGGCCTGCGTGAGCGGGAGCGCGACCCGGTCTACGGCTTCTCCGGCGGGATGAAGCAGCGCGTCTCGCTGGCCTGCGCGCTGGTCCACCGCCCGCTGATGCTCTTCCTCGACGAGCCGACGGCCGGCGTCGACCCCAAGCTCCGCGAGGCGTTCTGGCAGCACTTCCGCGACCTCGCCGAGCGCGGCGCGACCCTCGTCGTCAGCACGCACCTGATGGACGAAGCCCATTTCTGTGACCGCCTGGCGATCATGCGCGACGGCGCGGTCCTGGCCTGCGACACCCCGCGGAATCTCCTGCGGCGCGGGCGCACGCTGGTGAGCGTCTGGCGCGGCGAGCAGGTCGAGCGCCGCCTGGTGACCGACTACCCGCGGCAGTTGCCCGCGCTGCTCCGGCCGCACGGGCTCGACCCGGCGATCGACCGCATCGAGATCGAGGAGGACACGCTCGACACGGTCGTCCTCGACCTGATCGACGAGCAGTCAGCGGTCGGCAGTCAGCCGTCAGCCGCCGGTCGCGACCGCGGCGTGGCCCGGGCGGCAGCCCCTACCGACCGTGTACCGCTGGAGGAATAGGCCCATGACCGACGCGCCGATCCGCTGGCTGGGGGACGTGCCCGACGACCGGCTCGACCTGGCCGGCGGCAAGGGGACCAATCTTGCCCGGCTGCTGCGCCTGGGGCTGCCGGTGCCGCCCGGGTTCGTCGTCACGACCGCGGCCTACCGCGCGTTCCTGATCGCCAATGGCCTCGCGGACGCCGGCCCCGAGGAGTTGCGTGCGCGCATCCCCGACGCGCCGCTCCCGGCCGCCATCGCCGACCCGCTCCTCGCGGCCTACCGGGCGCTGGGGGCGGGCGCAGTCGCCGTCCGCTCCTCCGGCACGGCCGAGGATCTGGCCGCCGCCTCGTTCGCCGGGCAGCACGACACCTTCCTGAACATCGTCGGACCGGAGGCGCTATTGGCGGCGGTGCGCGCCTGCTGGGCCTCACTCTGGTCGCCGCGCGCCGTCGAGTACCGCCGGCAGCATGGTTGGGACGAGCGGGGGCTGGCGCTCGCCGTCGTGGTGCAGGCGATGGCGCCGGCCGAGTGCGCCGGCGTCCTCTTCACCGCCGACCCCGTCAGCGGCCGGCGCGACCGGCTGGTCGTCGAGGCGGTGGCGGGGCTGGGCGAGGCGCTGGTCTCGGGCGAGGCCAGCGGGCGCCGCTACGTCGTGGAGAAGGACGAGGGTCGCGTCCCGGCCGGCGACGGGCTCGTGCCGGGCCCGGCGCTGGCGGAACTGGCCCGGCTCGGGCGGCGGATCGAGGCGGCGTTCGGCCGGCCGCAGGACATCGAGTGGGCCTACGCGGATGGGCGCGTCGCCATCCTCCAGGCACGCCCACTCACCGCCTTGCCCGAGGAGACCCGTCCGCCGGCGCCGGACGGCCGGCGCTACAGCCGGTTCCAGCGCAACGGCGCGGGGCAAATCCTCGAGCGCACGCCGGTGCCGCCCTACCCCTTCGACTACGCCCTCTTCTACCGCCCGCTGATGGGGCGCGTCCTCGCGGCGCTGGAGTCGCTCGGCTTCGCCGTGCCGCCCCTCGTCGCGATCTTCGTCGAGGTCGCCGACGGCGTGGTCCAGATCGTCCCGCCGACCCTCCGCCCGACGCCGCGCGCGCTCACGCTGCCCGCCAGGTTGCTGGCAGCGCTGCGGTCCGACCCGGAGGACTGGCTGGCGACCTGCCGCGCGACGCTGGTGGCCGAGGCCGACCGAATCGATGCCGAGGACCTCACGTGGCTCTCCGAGCGGGAGTTGCTGGACCGGATCGAGACGCTGCAACGGCTGGAGTTGGACCTCTTCCTGCCCCGCTTCGGGTACCTCATGCCGCGGCTGATCGCCGGCGCCGGCTTCCCGCTGCTGCTCCGCCTGGCCGCCAGCCCCGACGCGCCGCGCCGGCAAGCCGACCTCCTCGCCGCCGTCCCGTGCGTGACGACGGCGGCGAACGAGGCGCTCGCGCGGCTGGCGCGCCGGATCCGCGCCGCCGAGGACGTCCGCGCAGTCTTCCTGACGGCCGAGCCGGTCGAGATCCCCACGCGCCTCCGCGCCACGGCCGGCGGGGACGCCGTGCTCGCCGCGGTGGACGCCTATCTCCGACGCTACGGCCGCCGCGAGACCACCATGCCGGGCTCCGCCTCCCCCGCCTGGCGCGACGACCCCGGCCTCGTCTACGGGCTGCTGAAGGGCCTCGTCGCGGCGGAAGGGGACACCAGCGAGGGCACCGACGGCGGCGAGCGGGTCGAGCGGGCGCTGCGCGCGACGCTGCCGGCGCTCTCCCGCGGCCGGCTCGGGCTGAACCGGCGCATTCTGCGCCCCCTGTTCCTCCGGTCCCTCGTGGTGGCGCGGCGGTCGATCGCCTTCCGCGAGGACAGCCACTTCTATCTGCTGCTGCCCTCCGCCGTCATCCGCCGGCTGGCGCTGGAACTGGGCCGGCGCCTGACCGCGCGCGGCGCGCTCGACGCGGCCGAGGACATCTTCTACCTGGGGGTCGCGGAGATCGCCGCGGGCGGCCCCGCGGCGGAGACGCGCGAGCGCGTCCGGCGCCGCCAGGCGGCGCGGCGGGAGGCTGCCACCCGCTACCCGCCCGTGCCGGCCGAGTTGCTGGAGCGGGCCGCCGGCGCGGGCGACCTGCGGGGCGCACCGGCCAGCCCCGGGCGGGCGGTGGGCCGGGCCAGGGTGATCCTGCACGAGCAAGACTTCTGGCGGCTCCGGCCCGGCGAGGTGCTGGTCGCCCCCTACACCAACCCGACCTGGACGCCGCTCTTCGCCGTGGCGAGTGCCGTCGTCGTGGACGTCGGCGGGATGGCCTCGCACGCGGCCATCGTCGCCCGCGAGTACGGCATCCCGGCCGTCATGGGCGCCGGCGACGCGACCCGGCGCCTGCGCGACGGCCAGCGCGTACTCGTGGACGGCACCGCCGGCCGTGTCACCCCAATCGGCGAGGGCGGCGACGCGGCGTCCCCGATCCCTGACGTCGAACTCGCTGCCGGACCCGATGTTGCCCCGGCACTCGCCCGCCCGTGACCGCCCGTCACTCGCCGCTCATCGCCCATCGCTCGGCACTCATTCGTCATTCGTCATTCGCCGGAGGCCGCGATGTCCCAGACCCTCGGCCACACCGCCGCCGTCGCGGCGCGCGTCCTGCGCCAGCTCGGCCGCGATCACCGCTTCCTGGCCCTCTCGCTCGTCGCGCCGCTGGTGATCATCTACTTCCTCAAACTCTTCTTCGACAGCGTCGCCCTACCCACCGCCTTGCGGACCCGCTACATCGTGCCGGTCGGCGCCTTCATCGTCCACTTCATCACCTACCTGCTCTGCGCGCTGGTGCTCGTGCGCGAGCGGACGGCGCAGACGCTGGCGCGCATGTTCGTCAACGGCTACCGCCAGGTCGAGATCATCGGGGGCTATCTGCTCGCCTACACCGCGCTGGCGACCGCGCAAAGCCTCGTGATCCTGGGCGAATTGCGGCTCCTCTTCGACCTCGACTACGCCGTGCGCACCTTCCTCTCGCTCTACCTCGTCATCTGGCTGCTGGCGGTCATCAGCATCGCGCTCGGCATCCTCGTCTCCAACTTCGCGCGCAACGAGGGGCAGGTGATCCCCTTCATCCCGCTGATCATCCTGCCCTCGCTCTTCCTCTCCGGCGTGCTGATCGCGATCGACCGCCTGCCCGGCTGGGCCCAGTGGATCAGCCACGTCACGCCGCTCTACTACGCCAACAACGTGCTCCAGCGCCTGATCGCGCCGGGCGGCGCGCTCGCCGACGCCTGGGGCAGCCTCGTGGCCCTGCCCCTCTACGGCGTCGCCGTCGTCGGCCTCGCGACGCTGACGCTGCGCGAGCGGGACTGACGGGCGGGAGTCGGGTAGTCGGGTAGTCGGATAGAGGCGGCGGGCCGGGTTGGGGATGCGCCCGCGATTGGGTGTGCCCGCGGTTGAAACCGCGGCGAGAGGCTCGCTGGCACTCGCCGCGAAACCCGCCTGCGCGGGTTGGGACGTTCTTAGTCCACGCAGGCGGACTTCGTGGCGCGGAGCGCCCTTGGCTGCGATTGCAATCGCCGGCGCGCGGCCGAGGCCCGCTACTCCACCCCGGCCGCGCCGATCCTTCGGCGCGCGGCCGCCGTCAGGGCGTGCGGCGGAATAATCTTCTGCCTATGATCGTCGCTCGCTTTGATTCTGCGTATTTCTCCTGCTATCATGGAAGAAACGTTGACCACGAGGAGGTGGCGATGGTACAGTATTCTCCGGCGGCGCCGGCCACACTGGACGAGACCGACCGGGCGATTCTGGAGATCCTGCAAGTCGAGGGGGACATCAGCAACGCCGCGCTGGCGCGCCGGGTCCACCTCTCCCCGCCGGCGACCCACGCGCGGGTGCGGCGGCTGGAGGAGCAGGGCTACATCCGGCAGTACGCGGCGCTCCTCGACCGGGAGAAGCTGGGGCTGGACCTGCTCTGCTTCATCCAGATCTCGATGCAGGTCCACCACCTGGCGCAACAGGACCCGCTGCGCGAGGCGATCCAGGAGCTGCCGGAGGTGTTGGAGTGCCACCACCTGACCGGCGAGTACGACTACCTGCTCAAAGTCGTCGTGCGCAACCGGCAGGAACTGGAGCGCCTGGTCGTCGGGCGGCTGACGACGATGCCGGGCGTGGCGCGCATCCATACCAGCCTGGTCTTCACGGAAATCAAGGCGACGACCGCGCTGCCGCTGGCGTGAGGCCAGGGCGGCGGGGACAGGCGAAGGAGGCACGGCCGTGGCGCGCAAGCACTGGACCGAGGCGGAACTGGGCGGGGCGCCGCTCCACCCCGAGACGCTGATGATGAGCTACGGGTACCGCCCGGAGTGGTCGGAGGGCGCGGTCAAGCCGCCGATCTTCCCGACCTCGACCTACGTCTTCGAGACGGCCGAGGCGGGCAAGGCGTTCTTCGAGGCGGCCTATGGCCTGCGCGAACCGGAGCCGGACGAGGAGGGCGGGCTGATCTACGGCCGGATCAACCACCCCGGCATGGAGATCCTGGAGGACCGCCTCTGCCTGTGGGACGGCGCCGAGACCTGCGCCGTCTTCGAGAGCGGCATGGCCGCGATCGCGACGACGCTGCTGGCCCACCTCAGCCCGGGCGACGTCCTCCTGCACAGCGAGCCGCTCTACGGCGGCACCGACCACTTCGTCCACCACGTCCTGCACCGCTTCGGCATCTGCTCCGTCGGCGTGCCGCCGGGCGGCGGCGCGGACGAGATCGCGCGCGCGGTCGCCGGCGCCGACGCCGCCCGGCTGGCGCTGGTCTACCTGGAGACGCCGGCCAACCCGACCAATACGCTGGCCGACATCGCCCTCTACGCCGACGTCGCCCGCCGCCACGCGACGCCGGAGCGCCCGATCCCGGTCGTGGTCGACAACACCTTCCTCGGCCCGCTCTTCCAGCACCCGCTCGAGCACGGCGCGGATCTCGTGATCTACTCCGCCACGAAGTACATCGGCGGGCACAGCGACGTGATCGCGGGCGCCTGCCTCGGCGCGGCGAAGTACGTCGAGCCGGTGCGCGCGATGCGCACCTTCATGGGCTCGATGGGCGACCCCTGGACGAGCTGGCTGCTGCTGCGCAGCCTGGAGACGCTGCAACTGCGGATGACGCGCCAGATGGAGAACGCGCGCTGCCTCGCCGACTTCCTCTGCGGCCACCCGAAGGTCGAGCGCGTCTACTACCTCGGCCACATCGGCGAAGACGACCCGCAGTACGACGTCTACCGCCGCCAGTGCCTCGCGCCGGGCGCGATGATCTCGTTCGACGTCGTCGGCGGTGAGGCCGAGGCGTTCCGCTTCCTCAACGCGCTCAAGCTCGTCAAGCTCGCCGTCAGCCTCGGCGGCACCGAGTCGCTGGCCGAGCACCCGGCGACGATGACCCACGCCGACGTGCCGCCCGCCGAGCAGCGGCGGATGGGCATCACCTCGCAACTGATCCGCTTCTCCGTCGGCGTCGAGCACCCCGACGACCTGCGGCGCGACCTGGAGCAGGCGCTGGCCGCGATCTGAGCGGCGGTTGCGGGTTGCAGATTGCAGATTGAGGATTGAAGATGAGCCCGCCGGCCGCGCCGGCGGGCTCATCTGGTCCGGGCGGGGCTTCGTCTCACCGGGGCTTGCCCGCGGGCGCCGGCCCCGGCGAACGTGAACCCATTCGCGTAGAGGAGGCCACCGATGCCGCGAGGGCGCACGCCGAGTCTGACGCCGGACGAGGCCCGCGAGCTGCACCGCCAGGCGCTGGTGATCGATACTCAGCAGCCGCCGATCGCGACCGGGATCGTCTTCACGCCGGGGATGCGCGCGGCCGCGGCCGAGCTGGCGCGGCGGGGGCGGACGCGCGCCGAGGCCGCGCCGATGCTGGAGGCGGTGCTGACGCGCGAGATTCAGGACTCGCCGGAGGCGCGCGAGATCTATCTCGACATGTGGCGCCGCTCCGGCGTCACCGTCGCCTGCGGCACCTTCTCTGGCATCGACCGCCTCGCGACGGCGTTCGAGGGCGCGGTGCGCAAGATCGCCAACGCCCAGGCGATCAGCGACGCGCTCGACGACCAGTTGCTCCTGGTGCGGCGGGCGGCCGACATCGAGCGCGCCCACGCCGAGGGCAAGCACGCCATCGTCGTCGATTTCCAGAACACCGTCGCCTTCGGCGACGAGTTCGACCGCGTCGACCTCTTCCACGGGCTCGGCCTGCGGATGGTGCAGCTCACCTACAACCTCCAGAACCTCGCCGGCGACGGCTGCACCGAGACCTACCAGGGCGGGCTGACCTACTTCGGCCGCGAGCTGGTCCGTCGCCTCAACGATCACCGCATCCTGGTCGACGTCAGCCACTGCAGCGAGCAGGTCGGCTGGGACGCGCTGGAGGTCTCGACCGCGCCGGTGATCGTCTCCCACTCCTCCAGCAAGGCCGTCGCCCGGCACGACCGCGGCAAGTCGGACGAGCTGGCGCGCGCGGTCGCCGAGCGCGGCGGCTACTTCGGCGTCGTGGTCATCCCCGGCTTCATCCGCGAGACACCCGGCGCGACGCTGGCCGACGTCGTGCGGCAGATCGAGCACCTGGTGAACGTCTGCGGCATCGACCACGTCGGCATCGGCACCGACAAGGCGGGGCCGGGCCCACGGACGAGCTCGCTGATCGAGTACCCGGCCGAGATGCCGCAGCAGTTGCCGGGCGAGTTCAACTGGTCCGGCTTCCGCATACAGGAGCACCGGCAGACGCCCGAGTACGACATCGAGGGCTACGCCAGCTTCGGCGACTGGCCGAACATCACCGCCGCGCTCGCCGCGGCGGGCTTCACCGAGGACGAGTTGCGCAAACTGCTCGGCCTGAACTACCTGCGCGTCTTCCGGGACGTGGTGGGGTGAGACGAGTTGAGAGTGGTTGGTTGATAGTGGATAGTTGCTCATGGGGAGCGGCTGGCCTGGCGGGTTAGGTTCGCCGTGAGCCCAGTCCGCGCAGGCGGGTTTCGTAGCCGTGAGGCCATTCAGATGCGGTTTCAACCGCCAGCCCGCCAGCCCTTCTATGAACTATCAACTCACAACTCTCAACTCCGCGGAGTGGCACATGCAAGCGATCGCGCACCGGGGCGCGTCGGGGTACGCGCCGGAGAATACCCGTAAGGCGTTCGACCGCGCGCTGGCGCTCGGCAGCGACGCCATCGAGACCGACGTGCAACTGACGGCCGACGGCGAACTGGTCCTCTTCCACGACGGCACCGTCGAGCGGACGTCGGACGCCCGGGGGCCGCTGGCCGACTACACGCTGGCCGAGTTGCGGCGGCTGGACCTCGGCGGCTGGTTCGCGCCGGAGTTCGCCGGCCAGCGCGTCCTCACCGCCGCGGAGTTCCTGGACGAGTATGCCGCGCGCATCCCGCTCGTCATCGAGATCAAAGACCCGCGCGCCACCGCCCCGCTCGTCGCGCTGCTGGCGGCGCGCGACCTGATCGGCGCGGTGCAGGTCACGTCGTTCCACTGGCCCGCGCTGCTGGACGCCCGCGCGCTGCGGCCCGACCTGGCGCTCGGCTTCCTCACGCCGCGCTTCGATCAGGACATCATCGAGCGCGTCGCGCGGCGGGGCTTCGCGCAGGTCTGCCCGCACGTCGGGACGCTGACCGCGCGGCGGGTCGCGCTGGCGCACGCGCGCGGCCTCACCGTGCGCGCCTGGGGCGTCCGCGAGCGCTACGAGGTCGAGCGGCTCTTCGAGACCGGCGCGGACGGCGCGACCTGCAACTGGCCCGACTGGCTGCGGGAGCCCGGCAGCCGGTGAGCACACGGAGCGTTGAGCGTGCGCTGGCGAGCTCGGGTTATGCCATCGGGCAGGTGGCGCAATGAGCCCACTTGGCTGGTTCCTCATGCTCTACGGGGCGATGTCACTCATCTATTTCGCGCCCGCGGCTGGCGACAGAGATCCAAGGTGGTGGAGGCGGTCGCGCTGGTCATCGATTGATGAGCGCGGCTGGACAAAGTATCGGGTGATCGCCGCGGCCTTTTTCGTCGTCACCGGGATCGCCGCGTTCACGGTCGGTCTCGTCCTGGTATACCGATCTTGACAGGCTGGGGGAGGGGATACAGCTCGCCCGCCCCCCGCTAAACTGGCAGAAGGTCGACGGGACGCGCGCGAGGGAGGGGGCGATGGCTGGCCTGGACCTGGTCATCCGCGGGGGCGAACTGGTGACGGCGGGCGGGATCGCCCGCGCGGACGTCGGGATCGCCGGGGGCACGATCGCGCAGATCGGCGGAGACATGGCCGCCGCGCGGGAGATCGACGCGGCGGGGAAGCTCGTCCTGCCGGGCGGCATCGACGCCCACGTCCACCTCTCCTCGGCGCCCGGGTCTGCCCGCCCACCCGACGCGCCGCGCTGGGTGGACGATTTCACCAGCGGCTCGGCCGCCGCGCTCGCCGGCGGCGTGACGACGCTGGGCAACATGTCGTTTCTGGCGCCGGGCGAGACGCCGCTGGCCGGCCTGGCGCGCGAGCAGGCGATGGCCGATTTCTTCCTCCACCCGGTCTTGGGCGAGACGACGCCGGCGGTGCTGGACGAGATCCCGCGCCTGCTCGACCACGGCGGCAACAGCATCAAGTTCTTCATGTCCACGCCGTGCTTCGACCCGCAGGTCGCCGGTTATGTCGAGGCGACGCGCCGCGCGGGCGACGCGGGACTGATCACGCTGATCCATTGCGAGGACTACGCGCTCATGACGGACGCGACGGCGCGGCTCGTCGCGGCGGGACGGACGTCGTTCCACTACTACCCGGAGAGCCGCCCGGTGATCGCCGA
>DASSSV010000268.1:0-2530 GCA_035708265.1 Thermomicrobiales bacterium
CGACCGCCGCGGCCGCGCTGGCGCGCCTGGCCCAGGGCGACATCGCGCTGCTCGTGCTGGACTACGTGCTGCCCGGCGGCCTCACCGGCCTGGCGTTCTACGCCGACCTGCGGGCGGCGGGCCACGCCCTGCCGGTGATCATGGTGACCGGCCAGAGCAACGAAGCCACGGTGATCGAGGCGCTGCGGTTGGGCGTCAACGATTTCATCACCAAGTCGCGGGAGTACCTCGACTACCTGCCGGAGGCGGTCGCGCGGGTGCTGACGCAGGTGCGCACCGCGCGACGCCTGGCGGAGAGCGAGCAGCGCTTCCGCGCGCTGGTGCAGCACGTGGCGGACGGCATCCTCGTCGTCGACACGGCGGGACGCGTCGCGTACGCCAGCCCGGCGGTCGCCCGCATCCTCGGCGCGGTGCCGACGCACTTGGCGGGCACCGGCGCCACCCTGCTCCACCCCGACGAGCTGGCCCCGATGCAGCGGCAGTTCGCGGCGCTGCGGGCGGCGCCGGGGGCGACCGCGCGGACCACGCTGCGGCTGCGGCACCGGGACGGCGGCTGGCGGCACGTCGAGGCCACGCTCACCAACCTGCTCGCCGAGCCGGGCGTCGGCGGCATCGTCTGCACCCTCCACGACGTCACCGCCCGCAGCGCGCTGGAGGCGCAGCTGGCGCATCAGGCCTTCCACGACGCGCTGACCGGCCTGCCGAACCGGGCGCTCTTCACCGACCGGCTCGCGCACGCCCTGGCGCGGGCGGCGCGGCACGGCGAGACGCTCGCCGTGCTCTTCTGCGACCTCGACCGCTTCAAGGTCGTCAACGACTCCCTCGGCCACGCCGCCGGCGACCGGGTGCTCATCGCGGTCGCGGAGCGGCTGCGGCGCTGCGTGCGGGCGGACGACACGGTCGCCCGCCTGGGCGGGGACGAGTTCGTCATCCTGCTGGAGGGGCTCGCCGACAGCGGCGAGGCGGTGCGCGTCGCCGACCGGATCGCGGCGGCGCTGGCCGACGCCGTGCCGGTGCCGGCCAGCACCCCGCCCGACGTCTTCATCAGCGCCAGCGTCGGCATCGCGGTCGCCACGCCCGACCACGACACCGCGACCGATCTGCTGCGCGACGCCGACGTGGCGCTCTACCGCGCGAAGCAGCAGGGCGCGCCGCGCTACGCGCTCTTCGACCCGCTGATGCACGCCGCGGCGGCGGAGCGGCTGGCCCTGGAGACCGACCTGCGGCGGGCGATCGGCCCCGGCGCCTGCGCGGAGTTCCTGCTCCACTACCAGCCGATCGTCGACCTCGCCGGCGGCCAGGTCGCGGCGGTCGAGGCGCTGGTGCGCTGGCGGCACCCCGCGCGCGGCCTGGTCGCGCCGGCGGCGTTCATCCCGCTGGCCGAGGAGACCGGCCTGATCCTCCCGCTGGGCCGGTGGGGCCTCGAGACGGCCTGCCGGCGGGTGCAGGCGTGGTCCGGCGGCCCCGGCGCCACCCCGCCGGCGCTGCACGTCAACCTCTCCCCCCGCCAGTTCGCGCAGCCCGACCTCGTGGCGGCGGTCGCCCGCGTCCTGGCCGCGACCGGGCTGCCGCCGGCCCGCCTGACGCTGGAGATCACCGAGACGGTGCTGATGGCCGAGGCGGCGGTGACGACGGAGAAGCTGCGGGCGCTGACGGCGCTGGGGGTGCGGCTGGCCATCGATGACTTCGGGACGGGCTACTCCTCGCTGGCCTACCTGCAACGCCTGCCGGTGGACACGCTGAAGATCGACCGGGCCTTCTTCCAGGCGGGGGGGCGCAACCGGGCGATCGTGCGGGCGGTGACCGAGCTGGCGCACGGGCTCGGGCTGGCGGTGACGGCGGAGGGGCTGGAGACGGCCGAGCAGGTGGCCGGCGCCCGGGCGGCGGGCTGCGACCACGGCCAGGGCTACCACTTCGCGCGGCCCCTGCCGCCCGAGGCGGTCGCGGCGCTGTGGGCGGGGGGCCGGCAGGGTCCCCTGCCGGCCGCGGGTGACGCGGCAAGACCCCTGACCACGACGCGGGGGGCGGACCCGGTCGGGCAGCCGCCGCGCCCGGGGTGAGCACCATCGACGTGCCCGCTCCCTGGCCGCCGGCCGGGCGTCGGGTGGGCGTCCCGCTGCCCCCTTCTGCCGCACGCCGCTGGCGGCGTGCGCGCCGCGCTAACCGCCCAGCCCTGGCCCCGCGCTGGGTCGCAGAGGCCGATGCCGCGACCTGCTACGGTTCCGCTAACGGCGCTGCCCGGCCGTCCGGGCCGATCGGGCTTCTCGGAAGCGCTGGGCATGCGGCAGGGCGGGCCGCACCGGCCCGCCCTGCGATCCGGGCTCCCCCTGGCCCGCGCGGCGCGCCCCGGGCCGCGGTGAAGGCGCGCCCGCTCGTCCGCGTAACGCCGAATCCACGAACGACGAACCCGACCGCGGGAACCATGGGCGGGTTACGGTCGCCCGCCCGGTACCAATTCGTCCGCGATGAGCGCCCGGAGCGTGTCGCGCACCCGGCGATACCGGGCCAGCCGCGCCTCCCCCGTGTCGCC
>DASSSV010000269.1:0-6936 GCA_035708265.1 Thermomicrobiales bacterium
GAACGATAATACCGCAGTCTACTCACTGGATGCCCACCTGCTCGGCACGGTCGCCGAAGCCTGGCCCTCTGAATACTCCGGCAGTCCTACTCTCGCCCGCACGATCGGCAAGACCGGCCAGGGCTACTTCCGCCTCGCCAGCAACAAGGGGAGCGACCTTTACGTGCCGATCGAAGCGCTGGCCGACTTCACGGAGGAACGCCTCCGCATCAGGTATACCCGCGCCCAAATTCGCAAGCAGGGCTGGGACAAGCGCCCGGACGACTTACCGAGTAACGAGTGATGAGTGACGAGTGGGGCTAGTCAGCGCGGGAGACAATGGGCGAGCACCGCGCCGATGAAGGGTGCCTCGGATTTTAATCCGGGGCCACCTCATCGCCACTGCGCCCGCAACCAGCGCCGCGCCGACACGAACCCACTCGTCACTCAGTGAATCCGCTTGACGCGCCGTTTCTTGTCTACGTAGTCCACCAGGATGTATTCACCGAGTTGTTCAGGTTCGGCGAAGAAGGCGCGGCCGTGGTTGATCTGCGTCACCTGATTGATGAAGTCGGCCAGGTAGTAGCCGCGTTCCAGCATGAAGGTATTGATGACGATGTCTTCCTTCGTGCAGCGCACGACCTCTTTGAGTGTCTCCTGGATCGTGCGGTAGGTCGGCGGGTAGTTGAAGGCGACGCGCGTGCCTTCCCAGTGCGCGGTCGGCTCGCCGTCGGTGATCATGATGATCTGCTTGTTGGCGCTCTTGTGCTTGCCGAGGAGGCGCCGGGCCAGCATGAAGCCATGCTGCATGTTGGTCCCGTACTCGTACTCGTCCCAGACGAGTTGGGGCAGCGCGTCCGGCTTCATCTCGTGCGCTTGGTAGGAGAAGCCGACGATGTAGAGGCTGTCGCGCGGGAACTGGCCGCGGATCAGGCTGTTGAGCGCCAGGGCGACCTTCTTCGCGGCGAAGAAGCAGCCGCGCAGGAGCATCGAACGGCTCATGTCGACCATCAGCACCGTCGAGGTCTGCGTCAGGAGTTCGGTGCGGTAGACCTCGAAGTCCTCCGGCTCCAGGTGGAGCGGCGTGCCCGCGCCCTCGCGGCGCACCGAGTTCATCAGCGTCCCCTTCAGGTCGAGCAGGAAGGGGTCGCCGTACTCGTACTCCTTGGCGTCGTCGGTGCGGTCGCCGTTGGCGCCGTGCAGGTCGGTGACGTGGTTGCCGGCGCGGTCCTTCTTGAGGTGGGCGAAGATGTCGGAGAGCGCCTTCTGGCCGATCTTGCGCATCGCGCGCGGGGTCAGCTCGAAGCGCCGCCCGCGCTTCTCGACATAACCGGCGTCCTCCAGCAGCTTGACCAGTTCTTGCAGGCGCCGGACGTCCTCGGCCGACTCGTTCCCCATCAGCTCGCGGACGAGGTCGGGGTCGATGTTCTCCAGGTTGCCGAACTGCGCCTGCCGGAGCTGCTGCTCCAGCTCGTCCATCCCCTGCACCTGCTGCATCACCCGCATCGCCTCTTGCAGCGAGAGCGGTTCGTCGCCGCCGAAGGGGTAGGACTCCGACTCGACCGGCATCAGGCGGTTGAGGTTCTGCGCCAGTTGGGCGAGGTCCCAGCGGAGCCGATCGTCCTGCAGGAGCTGGTCCATCGCCGACTGCAACTGCTCGCGCTGCTCGGGCGACATGCTGTCGAGGAGGGACTGCATCGCCGCCTGCTGGCGCTGCATCCGCTGCATCAGCTCGTCGAGGCTCTGGACGCCGGGGAAGAACTCGCCGTGTTTGTCCATGAAGGACTGGAAGTCCGGCTCCTGGCCGAGCGCCTTCTGCTCCAGCATCTTGTTCAGGTCGCGGACCATGTCGCGGATGCGGTCGAGGTCCTCTTTGCTCATCTGCTGGATGCTCTGCTGCATCCCCTGGAAGAAGGACTGCATCACCTGCTGCTGGAGCATCGCGAGGAGTTCCTGGAACTGCTCGCGCGCGCCGGGGTCCATGAAGTCGTAGTTGGTCAGCTCGCCGATCTGGCCGGCCGGGTTGTCCGGCAGCTTGTCGAGGAAATCCTGCTTGCGGCGGGCCAGTTGCTCCAGCATCTTGTGCAACTGCTCGGCCGTCTCGGGGTCGAGCTCGCCCGCGCCCTCGTCGCCGGCCTCGCCGCTCTGGCCCTGCTGCCCGGCCTGCCCCTGCTGGCCTTGCTGCCCGCGCTGTCCCTGCTGGCCGCGCGACCGCTGCCCCTGTTGCCCCCGCTGACCTTGTTGCCCTTGCTGCCCTTCCTGGCCCTCGGCGCCCTGCTCGCCCTCGGCGCCTTCGCCGTCCTGCTGGCCGTCCTGCTGCTGGCCGCGCTGGCGGGCCTCCTCCAGCCGCTGGCGGGAGTCGGCGAGGCGCTGCTCGATGCCGTGGCGCTCGCGCGCGACGATCTCCTCGAGCTTCTTCTTGATGTCCTCGACGATCGAGTTCATGTTGTAGCGGTCGAGTTGCTGCTGTCGCTGCTGGCGCAGGCGGTCGAGGAGCTGCTGCAGGCCGGGCATCCGGTTATCCAGCCGGCCCTGGTCGCCGTGGCGCATCATCCGCTGCAAGGCGCGCGCCAGGTCGCCGTCCGCGATCAGCTCGTCGGAGAGCGCGTCGAGGAGGTCGTCGGCGTCGAAGGGGAAGAGTTGCTGGGTGCCGTCCCAGCGGCTGTAGCGGTAGAACATCGCTCGCTCCGCTCGCGAGGACTAAGGACTGAGGACTAAGGACTAAGTGGGCTCTTGCCATGTGAGACAGTCGCCTGGTTGCCAGGCACAGACTACTTAGTCCTCAGTCCTCAGTCCTTAGTCCTATCGCCGATACCGCGTCGCCCGGGCGGTGCGGTCCTTATTCAACTTGCGGTTGAGGTGCAGGCCCTCCAGGATGAACTCGACGCCGGAGGCGACGATGGCCGGGCTGCCCTGCGCGCCGAGTTCGCCGAGCGCCTTCTTCATCGACTTGCTCTGCGACGCCTGATGCACGTAGTCCATCGCGGGCATCAGGTCGGAGGTCTCCATCTTCTGCCCGCCCTCGAAGGCACGGACCACGTCCTCGAACTCGTTGACGCTGAAGTAGCGGCCGAAGACGTTGACGACCGCGTGCTGCATCAACTTGGTGACGACCTTGTCCTCGTTGCTGTCGCCGACCGACTCCAACTCGATCTTGCCCATGGTCGAGGCGGTCAGCGCGGGCAAGTCGCTGATGCGCGGCGCGGCGTCTTTCTCGTTGAGGCGGATGGCGCGCTTGAGCGCGCTGGCGGTCAGGTTCTCGTAGTTGGCGATCGACATGCGGACGCTGACGCCGGAGCGCTGGCTGACGTCGCTGCTCTTGCGCGCCAACTGCGTCAGTTCGGCCACGATCTCCTTCATGAAGCGCGGCACGGTCACGCGGTAGCCGTCGCTGTCGAAGGTCGTGCTCTCCTGCTCGACGATGTCGATCTCCTGCTCGATCGTCGTCGGGTAGTGGGTGCGGATCTGCGAGCCGTAGCGGTCCTTGAGCGGCGTGATGATCCGGCCGCGGTTGGTGTAGTCCTCGGGGTTGGCCGAAGCGACGACGTAGACGTCGAGCGGCAGGCGGATCTTGTAGCCGCGGACCTGGACGTCGCGCTCCTCCATGATGTTGAGGAGGCCGACCTGGATGCGCTCGGCCAGGTCGGGCAGCTCGTTGATGCAGAAGATGCCGCGGTTGGTGCGCGGCACCAGCCCGTAGTGCAGCGTCAGTTCGTCGGAGAGGTAGCGCCCCTCGGCGACCTTGATCGGGTCGACCTCGCCGATGAGGTCGGCGATCGTCGTGTCCGGCGTGGCGAGCTTCTCGCCGTAGCGCAGGTCGCGTGGCAGCCAGTCGATCTCGACGGCGTCGCCGTGCTCGGCCACGCGGTCGCGGCACGGCTTGCAGATCGGGTGGTAGGGGTTGTCGCCGATCTCGCAGCCGGCGATTACCGGCGTCTCGGCGTCGAGCAGGTTGACCAGGCTGCGCGCGATGCGCGTCTTGGCCTGGCCGCGCTCGCCGAGGAGGATGATGTCCTGCCCGGCGAGGATGGCGTTCTCGATCTGTGGCAGGACCGTGTCGTCGTAGCCGACGATGCCGGGAAAGGGGTTCTCGCCGTCGCGGATCATGCGGATCAGGTTGCGGCGCAGCTCCTCGCGGATCGGCACGACTTCGTAGCCGCTGGCTCGCAGCTCGCCGATGGTGCGGGCCTTGGTGGAGGGCGTCGTCGTCATGAATCTGTCACTCCTCTTGACCGGCTGGCTGGCCGTCGCAGTGGCGCGAGTGCGGGCGCGACGGCCCGGGCGACACGTTGGCTGCGGGTGGGTTGCGGGCGATCGTGGCGCGGCGCGGGGCGCCGGCCCGGGGGCTGGCGCGACGCGCCTGGGCGATGCCGTGGTTCGTTGCGGACGCCTACCGACACACGTCGCGGCCGCCGGCGTGGGCGGCCGCCATTCCTGGCGTAGTCGTAGTATACCACTCGGCGCGGGGCGCAAGGTGGCAGGCGGCAGGCGGCAGACGGCAGGCGGCAGGCGGCAGTAGCGACGAGGTGAGTGGGCCGTTCGGCTGATGGCAGCCCGGGCCGTTGGACCAGGACCCAGCCCGCGGAGGCGGGCTTCGTGGCGCCGCAGCGCCCCCCAGCCGCGGCTTCAGCCGCACGGCCCCTCGCGCCCGCACCGACCTACTGCCGTCTGCCGCCTGCCGCCTGCTTACTGCCCCTTCTTGTACCCCACCAGGAACGCCTCGGTGCGGGCGGGCGCCTGGTCGGCGGCGTAGTAGGCTTTGAAGGTGGACGCCTCGCCCGGCCCGATCGTCTGCGTGCTGTCGGTCGCGATGGCGACGAGTTTGCCGGCGCCATCGTAGACACCGTAGATGACCTGGGCCTGTTCGACCGTCCCCGTGCCGGTGTTGTGGACCTTGCCGGTGATGGTGCCGTAGCCGCCGGCGCGCGGGTCGGGCGGCGCGATGTTGACCTCCTCGGGCTTCAAGTCGAAGTAGAGGACGGTGCGGTCGCGCTCGCTCGGCGGGCCGCCCTCCGCGCGCGCGCGCACCGCCTTCCACGTCTTCGGCACGTTGTCCATGTGAATTTCCCAGAGCCCTTTCGCGCCGGGGCGGAGGTAGGGGTTGTAGAAGCCGGTTGTCGTCTCGCCGGTCGCGATCGTCGCGCCGGCCGCGTCGAGCACGTCGATCTTCACCGATTGGACCGTCGTGGCGGTCTGCCCGCTGTTGATCACCTCGCCGAGCACATGCAGGGCGCCGCGGTCGGGGTTCTTGTCGCTCACCTGGAACGACGTGCTCAGGCTCTGCACCGGGACCGTGACCCTGTACTCGGGCACCGGCGTCGGCGTGACGCCGAAGTCCGGGTTGGCCGCGACGGCGCCGCCGGGCGCGGCGGTCGGCGCAACCGCCGCGCCGCCGCCGGCCGGGCTGGTCGGCTCGTCCGGGAGCGCGGTGGCGGTCGCGGCGAGGTCGTTCGCCGCCGCGGCGGCCGGCGTCTCCAGCGCGTGCCGCGCCGACGAGACCGCCGTCGACGCCCGGCCGAGCAGCCAGATCGTCACCGCCGTGCCGCCGCCGACGAGGAGCAGGAGCGCGACGAGGCAGCCGACGAGGAGGCCCTTGCCGCCGCCCTTCTTCGCCGGTGGCGCGACGTAGCCCGGGGCTTGCGCGCGGGCCGGCGGCGCGCCGCCAGGCGGAGATCCGCCCGCGACCGGCGGCGCGCCGGGCGGACCGGCCGGCGGGGCCTCGAGCGGCGGCGTCGCGGCGCGCGGCGTCGTGGTCGGGAGCGGCGCGGGAGACCCCTGCGCCTGGTTCTGCCCCAGAGGCGCGGATGCTTGCTGCTGCCAGCCCTGCGCGGGCGGGGGGGTGGCCTGGCCATGTGCGGGAGCGGCGGCCCAGCCCGGAGCGGCCGACTGCGGCGGCGCAGGCTGTGCCGCGCCGGCTGACGGCGGAGTCGCGACAGTGGGTGGGGTCGTCGCGAAGGCCGCCGCGGCGGGCGGCGCTCCGGCCATGAGCGTTGGGGCCTGATCGGCCGGCCCGCCGACGGTCGCGCCGGTGTGCGCGCGGACGGCCGCGTCGAAGGCGGCGGAGAGTTCGCCGGCGCTCTGGTAGCGCGCGTCGCGGTCCTTCGCCAGCGCCCGTTCGAGCACCGCCTGGATCGCCGGGGCGCTGGCCGGCGCGAAAGGCAGATTGTCGCGCGTGCGGATGTCCGGCACCGGCGTGTAGAAGTGGTCGTACATCACCTGCTCGCTGGTGCCGCCGTAGGGGGCGTCGCCGGTGAGCATCTGGTAGAGGACGCAGCCGAGGGCGTAGACGTCGACCGCCCGGCTGATCTGGCCGCGGAACTGCTCGGGCGCCATGTAGGCGATCGTGCCGACGCTGCGGCTGAGGCTCTGGACGCTGCTGCTGCTGAGCACCTTGGCGATCCCGAAGTCGGCCAGCAGGAGGTGCCGGCCGCCGTGGTGCAGCAGCATGTTGTCCGGCTTGACGTCGCGGTGGACGATGTTCAGGCCGTGAGCGTAGTCGAGCGCAGCGGCGGCCTGGCGCAGCAGGTCGGCGGTCTCGTCGAGCGTCAGCCGCGGGCCGGCGCGCAGGCGGTGGCGCAGCGTGCCGCCCTCGACGAAGGGCATCACCAGGAAGGCGGTGTCCTCGAACTGGCCGTAGTCGTAGACCGGCAGGATGTTGGGGTGCTCCAGGCGGGCGACCTGCTGCGCCTCGCGCGCGAAGCCCGCCAGGAACGCGGGGTCCTCCGAGAGTTGCGGCAGGAGGACCTTGACCGCCACGCGCCGCTGGAGGCTCTGGTCGGTCGCCTCGTAGACCTCCGCGAACCCGCCGCGCCCCACCCGGCGCACCAGGACATAGCGCTGGTTGATCGCGGTCCCTTCGCCGATCACGCCGCTCCCTCCGCTCGCGCGTCACGCGGGCGCACGTCTGCCCTATGCATGACTACGCGGCGGGGTGGCGCGTTGTCACGCCCCGGTGGG
>DASSSV010000270.1:0-16865 GCA_035708265.1 Thermomicrobiales bacterium
TGGAGGCGGCGATCGCCGAGACTGGCGCGCCCGCGCAAGTCCTCTGGGACGGTCCGATCGTGACGGTCCTCTTCACCGACCGGCCGGTGGTGGACTACCGTTCGGCCCAGGCGGTCGACCGGGAGCGCCAGCGTCGTTGGAACGCCCACCTGCTCGACCACGGCCTGCTGCTCAACCCCGTCCAGCAGAAGTGGTACCTCTCCACCGCGCACGACGACGCGGACATCCAGCGCACGATCGAGATTGCGCGCGCGGCGTTCGCCGCGGCGATGAGCGATGAGTGACGAGTGACGAGTGACGAGTGACGAGCGGGGGCGCGCCGGCGGTTGGGCTAGCCCCCGCGGTTGAAACCGCGGCTGGAGGCTCGCTGGCGCTCGCCGCGAAACCCGCCTCCGCGGGTTATTCCTAGGCCGCCGGGTGCCCTCTGGGCGTGGCCTTCGTGCGCGGGGTGCCCGCTTGCGGGCCTCGCCCCCAGCCGCGGCTTCAGCCGCCCGGTCCTCCCTCGCCGACGCCGGCCCACTCGCGGATGGCGGCGACGACGCGGTCCTGCTCGGCGGCCGTGAGTTCGGGGAAGAGGGGTAGGGAGAGCTCTTCCGCCGCCCAGGCGTCGGCCGCCGGGAAGTCGCCGGGGCGGTGGCCGAGCGCGGCGTAGGCGGCCTGGAGGGGGACCGGGACCGGGTAGTGGACCTGCGTCGCGACGCCGCGCGCGGCCAGGGCGGCGCGCCGGCCGCCGGGCACGCGCGCGGCGTAGAGGTGGTAGGCGTGGGCGCTCTCCGGCCGGGCGGCGGGGAGGGCGAGGCCGGTCCCCGCCAGCGCCGCGTCGTAGCGCGCGGCGCGCGCGCGGCGGGCGGCGTTGCCGGCGTCGAGGTGGCGGAGCTTGACCCGCAGCACCGCCGCCTGCAGCTCGTCGAGCCGGCTGTTGACGCCGAGCTCGACGTGCGCGTACCGGCCGGCCTGGCCGCCGTCGCGCAGGCGGCGGAGGCGCGCGGCGAGCGCCGGGTCGGCCGTCACGACCGCGCCGCCGTCGCCGTAGGCGCCGAGGTTCTTCGAGGGGTAGAAGCTGAAGCAGCCGAGCGCGCCGACCGCGCCGAGCCGGCGGCCGCGCCAGGCCGCGCCGTGCGCCTGGGCGGCGTCCTCGACGAGCGCCAGGCCGTGCCGGGCGGCCAGCGCGCCGAGCGCGGCGAGGTCGGCCGCGCCGCCGTAGAGGTGGACGGCCAGGAGGGCGCGCGTGCGCGGCGTGACGCGCGCGGCGGCCGCCGCCGGGTCGAGCGCGCCGGTGGCGCGGTCCACGTCGGCGAAGACCGGCGCGGCGCCGGCGCGGCCGACCGCCAGCGCGCTGAAGGCGGCGGTCATGGCCGGGACGAGCACCTCGTCGCCGGGGCCGATGTCGAGCGCGCGCAGGGCCAGCTCGATCGCGTCGGTGCCGCTGGCGACGCCGACGGCGTGGCCGGCGCCGAGGTAGGCGGCGAACTCGGCCTCGAAGGCCGCGACCTCCGCGCCGAGGACGAACCAGCCGCGGTCGAGCACGCGGGCGATGGCCGCGTCGAGCTCGGCGCGCCGCGCCCGGTACTCCCGGCGCGCGTCCGCGACCGGCACCCGCGCGGGCGGCGGGCTCTCCGGCGCCCTCATGCCAATCTGCCTGTGCCGGTCGCGGGCCGCGCGAACGGCACGGCCGGGGACTCGTCGACGTAGTCGTCCCTGCGCTCGCGGTAGTAGGTGACGGCGCAGCGCAGGCCCTCGCGCAGCCACACGGCGGACCACCAGCCGAGGCAGGCGGTGATGAGGACCGGGGCTCCTGCGAAGGTCGCGCGCAGGTCGCCGCTCGCGCCGGCCGCCGATACCCCCTCGCACGCTTCGCCGCCCACCCGTTCTCCCCTCGTGCCGATACGCCCGCCGTCAACACACATGTATCAGAGGAGGATAGCGGCGCGGCGGCGCGGGCGCAAGCGGCCGGCAGGCCGGTGACCGGGGCGCCCAGACCGCACGGGGGCGCCTGCAACTCGCTCGTCGGTGTGGCGTCCCACGTCGACACAGCGCGGATGGGCGATCGGTGCGAGTCGCGACGATACTCCGGGCCACGGTGGCTGTACCGAGGCTGATGACACGGGTCGCGGCCACTCCTCAAGCCCCTGGGCGCGTCCGGCTTTCGCCGGAACCCCGCCGCTTAGCGTCCTCGCCCGGGCGCGGCAGGGCGGCAATTACCGCGGCGACCCGCCCTTCCAGGGGACCGCGCAACTCGATCGTCCGCACGCCTCGACAGACGCCCAGCGGGTCATCGTGGATGAGATCGAGCAGGGCGTCGTTCATCGCCGCCCGGAGGCGCGGCAGCTCGGCCCGGGGCAGTACCCGCTCTGTCTCGTGGCTGATCGGCACGATGACCAGGAGATCCAGGCTCGCGAGGGCCGAGCGCAAGGCGAGAGGGTCGGCCGCCGCACCGACATCGGCGCCGAGCGCCGCGAGATACGCCAGGAAGTCGAGCGGCGTGCGGTCGAAAACGACCCGCGGGGCCGGCGAGCAGAGCGAGCGCACGCATCGACTGTACTGCGCCCAATAGTCCTCGACCGACGGCGGGTGCTCGAAGCCGTACCCCTCCTCTTCGAGGAGGACAAACGGTTCATCGACAGGCACATGCCCGGCCAGGCGTTCGCACAGGTCCTCGACCAGCGTCGTCTTGCCGGTCCCGTGCGGCCCGGACACCCCGATCCGCATCCGCTCACGGTCCTCTGCTGGTGTTGGCATGGCGGCCACCGATGCGGCGGCGCCGCGAGTACACCCATTTCCGAAGGTCAGGGCATGGCAGACTGGCGTTCGATCGGGCCCCACGCCTTGTACTACCGCTCCCGCCACGAGTCAACAATCGGTCGCGGCGCGGGCCGGTTCTCAACTGCCGGCGCGCCCCCGTTTGACCGCGACCGTGAACGCCACGGTATACTGGCGGCACGCCCAGGCGGGGCGGGGATGCTGGCCGTGCGCGATGCGCAAAGGCCGGCGCGCCGCGAACACTTCGAGAGAGAGGGGGAGCGGATGGCCGGCTTCGACCGCGACGTGCTCGACCTGGCCGCGCGCGAGCGCGAGGTGGACCTGACGACCTGGGGGCGCAGGACCGGCAAGCCGTCGCGCAGGACGATCTGGGTCTGGGGCGACGGCGAACGGCTCTACGTCCGTGCGGGCGGCGGGATGGGGCGCGACTGGCCCCAGAACCTCCTGGCCCGCGGGCGCGGCGTCCTCCACCTGGCCAGCCGGGATATCCCGGTGCGCGCCCGCCACGTCACCGACCCGACCGAGGCGCGGCAGGGCGCGGATCTGATCGAGCGCAAGTACGGCGGCGCCATCCAGCGCTCGTCCGGCGACGAGCCGCTGACGCCCGGCGAACAGGCGACGTTCGAGCTGCTGCCGGACGACCCCGCTCACACGGGGTAGAATAGATCCTGACCGGTCGCCGGCCGGCGCTCGCGATACCGCCAGTTCGCCTGGGACGCTGGTAACCTCTGCCGACTGCCGACTGCCAACTACACGCTGAGGAGCGCGCCGTGCCACCGACTATCGGCCTACCCGGACAGATCGTGGTGATCGTGCTGATTGCGCTCGCGGTCGGCCTCTTCGGCTGGCAGGTCTACCGCCTCTATCGCCTGATGGAGTCGGCCAAGCGGACGCAGCGCCACGGGGACGTGGAGACGCGCGCCGCCCGCTTCGGCCGGATGGTCCTCGGCCAGAGCAAGATGTTCGACAAGCCGGCGATCGGCGTGGCCCACTTCCTGATCTTCTGGGGCTTCATCTTGCTGGCGGCCGGGGCGATCGAGCGGCTGATGGGCGGCGTGCTCGGCAGTTTCCGCTGGCCGTTCATCGGCCGCGCGCATTGGTTCGTCGCGATGAACGACCTGGCCGCCTTCATCGTCGTCCTGGCGATCCTCTACGCCGCCTTCCGCCGCCTCGTCATCCGGCCCTGGCACCTGACGACGATGCCCGACGCCCTGATCATCCTGGCCGCGATCGGCGGGCACCTGTCGGCGCTGCTGATCTCCGAGGGCTTCGCGGCGGCCGCGTTCGGCACGGTGGGCGAGTACTGGTCGCCGGCCGGGCTGGTGCTCGGCCCCCCATTTCGGGCACTCGGCCTCGCCGCGGACAAGGCGCTCTACGTCGGGTTCTGGTGGGTCGACATCTTCCTGATCCTCGGCTTGCTGGCCTACATCCCCGGTAGCAAGCACTTCCACGTCGTCATCGCGCCGTTCAACGTCTACCTCAAGAGCACCAAGCCGAAGGGCGAGCTGCCCAAGATCGAGGACATCGAGGAGCAGGAGCATTTCGGCGCGAGCAAGATCGAAGACTTCACCTGGAAGGACCTGCTCGACACCTACGCCTGCACCGAATGCGGCCGCTGCACCGACGCCTGCCCGGCGAAACTCTCCAGCAAGCCGCTAGACCCGAAGAAGATCATCGTGGACATGCGGCTGGACACCTACGCCCACGGCGGCATGCACATGTACGCGCGGGGCTGGGCGGCCAGGGACGTCACGCCGGAGACGCCGCTGATCGGCGGGCTGATCCACGAGGACGAACTCTGGTCCTGCACGACCTGCATGGCCTGTATCGAAGCCTGCCCGGTGGCGATCGAGCACGTGCCGAAGATCGTCGACATGCGCCGCTACCTGGTGCTGGAGGAGAGTCGCTTCCCCTCCGAACTGACGGCGACGTTCAACAACCTGGAGCGCCACGGCAACCCCTTCGGCTTCCGCGCCGACACCCGCGCCGACTGGGCCGACGGCCTCGACGTGCGGATGCTCGGCGAACTGGACGAGGGCGAGACGGTCGACGTGCTCTACTGGGTCGGCTGCTACGGCTCCTTCGACGAGCGCAACAAGAAGGTGGCGCGCTCGCTGGCGAGGGTGCTCAAAACCGCCGGGCTCACCTTCGGCATCCTCGGCATTGAGGAGACCTGCACGGGCGACCCGGCCCGGCGGATGGGCAACGAATACCTCTACCAGATCCTCGCGCAGGGCAACGTCGAAACGCTCAACGGCTACGGCGTGAAGAAGATTGTAACCGCCTGCCCGCACTGCATGAACACGCTCAAGAATGAGTACCCGCAGTTCGGCGGCAACTTCGAGGTCGTCCACCACAGCCAGTTCATCTCGGGGCTGCTCAAGTCGGGGCAACTCAAACTGGCGGACGGCGTCGACAAGAAGGCGCTGACCTTCCACGACCCCTGCTACCTCGGCCGCTACAACGACGTCTACGACGCGCCGCGCGAAGTGCTCGAAAGCCTCGGCGGGGCCGAACTCCGGGAGATGCGTCGCTCACGCAACAAGTCGCTCTGTTGCGGCGGCGGCGGCGGGCGCGCCTTCATGGAGGAGAAGATCGGCAAGAAGATGAGCCACAACCGGCTGGAGCAGGTGCTGGAGACCGGCGCGGAGACGCTGGCGGCCGGCTGCCCGTTCTGCATCACGATGTTCGAGGACGGCATCCGCACCAAGGGCGTCGAGGAGCGGGTCCAGGTCGAGGATATCGCCGAACTCGTCGCCGCGCGCCTGCCGCAGCCCGCCGCGTCGGCCAAGGCCGAGACGGCCGATTGAGCGCCCCGCCCCGCCGCCCGGAGGGATGATGGCCGCGGTCGTCGGCGTCTGCCGCCTGATGCTCCACCTGCCGGAGAGCCACTCGCTCAAAGACAAGCGGCGGGTGCTGCGTTCCCTGAAAGACCGGCTCAGCAACACCTACAGCGTCTCGGTCGCCGAGACCGGCGCGCAGGATGTCTGGCAGTCGGCCGAACTCCTGGTCGCCTGCGCGGCCAGCGACGCCCGCCACGCCGAGGAGGTGCTGGGCAAGGTCGTCGCCTTCGCCGGCGAATACCACCTGCCGGTCGAACTCCTCGACGCCGAGACCGAATTGCTGCACTTCTGACGGCGGCGCCCGGCTGAGTCGTGTCCGAACCTCCCGCAAGGTGCGCCGGTCCTCGCCCCGCCGTACCCCCTCGACGGTGTCACATTCCGTGGCGCTGTATTGACTTTATTGCAGAGCGAGCGATGGGGAAGGACGGCCCGCGCGCAGCGGTCCGCGCCCGACTGACACCGACGCAGCCCGACCGAGAGGTATGCCCGATGACGAATACGACCATGCAGGACGCCGAGATCTTCGCCAGGCAGCGGCCGCACCTCTTCGCCATCGCCTACCGGATGCTCGGCAGCGTGCAGGACGCCGAGGACGTCGTGCAGGAGGCGTACCTGCAATGGCAGCGCCGGGCCGACGGCGTCGTGGCGTCGCCGCGGTCCTTCCTCTCCACGATCGTGACGCGCCAGAGTATCAACCACCTCAACGCGGCGCGGACGCGGCGGGAGACCTACCCCGGGCCCTGGCTGCCCGAGCCGATCGTCTCGGAAGGGGAGCCGGACCTGGCCGAGACGGCGGCGCTGCACGAGTCGCTGTCGATGGCCTTCCTCGCCCTGCTCGAACGCCTCACGCCGGTGGAGCGGGCGATCTTCCTGCTGCACGACGTCTTCGCCTACGACTTCCACGAGATCGCGGGCATCGTCGGCAAGGGCGAGGCGAACTGCCGCCAGATCGCGCGGCGGGCGCGCCGACAGATCCAGGCCGGGCGCCCGCGCTTCGACCCCGACCCGGCGCGGCGGGAACAACTGACGCGGCAGTTCATCGCCGCGTGCAACGACGGCGACCTCGACGGTCTGCTCGCGACGCTCGCCGCCGACGCGACGCTCTGGACCGACGGCGGCGGGAAGGCGACCGCCGCGCTCCGCCCGGTCGTTGGCGCGGAGCGGGTCGCCGCGTTCATCCTCGGCATCATGCGGAAAGTCCCCGGCACGGTCCAACGGCGCGCGATGGTGAATGGGCAGCCCGGCTTCACCGTCACGACCGCGGAGGGGGGCGCCGCCGTCCTGACGTTGGACATCGCTGATGGGCGGATCCAGGCGATCCGGGCCATCGCGAATCCCGACAAACTGCGCGCGCTCGACCGCGCGCCCGAGCGTCCCCGCGCGCCGTAGCGATCCCCGCCGTACCGCCACTCACGACCGATCGGCCGTCCCCGACGGGAATGTTCCCGCCGCCTGGCTCGACCTGGGCCGTCGACCGGCCGCGGCTGTGCCGGTCATGGCGACGATCTACCCATTTGTAGCAAGATAGGGAGAACATGGCGAAATCACCGTCGGCTCCGCGGTTCGTCCGTGTGGCGAATGTGCTGACGACGACCCTCCTGCGCGCCGGCGTCAAGCTGGTCGGGTTCGGGTGCCCCACGTACCTGCTCACGGTGCGCGGGAGGAAGAGCGGCCTGCCGCGCACCACCCCGGTGTCGGTCGTCGAGCAGGGAGGACGGCGCTACCTCTTCGCCCCCTATGGCGCGGTGGACTGGGTGCGCAACCTGCGGGCGGCGGGGACGGCCACGCTCACGCGCGGGCGGCGCGCCGAGGAGATCCGCGCGACCGTCCTGCCGCGCGGCGAAGCGGCGCGGGTGCTCAAAGGCTTCATCGAGACCGGCAACCTGATGGGGCGCTTCTTCGGCGTCACCCCGGCCTCGTCGGACGAGGAGTTCGAGCGTGCGGCGGCCGGCCATCCGGTGTTCTTGCTGGAGTGGACGTAGCGCGTGCGCGAGCGATGCGCAACCGCCGGCCGCCGCGAGCCCGATCGCCGCGTTTTGTCCCTCCGCGGGCGGCATGGCGGCGCCGGTGGGGACGACCTCGCGCGTAGGGCTCGCGGCGGCCGGCGCGCGCGCCGGCCGTGTTAGCGACTGGCCGGGGCGGCGAAGACCCCGTCGGCGACGACGGCGGTGCCGAGCGAGCCCAGCGCCGGCCCCGACATCAGCGCGTAGGTGTGCTCGCGGCCGACCGGGGTGAGCGCGCCCTGCGCGGCGCGGGCGTCCTCCACCGAGTCGAAGAGCAGGAGCGCGAGGCGCTTGCCGTCGCCCTGGTCGAGCAGGAGGAACCCGCGATAGCCCTGCACCTGCCGCGCGGTCGGCACGAGATGCCGCTCCACCCGCGCGCGGAGTTCGTCGGCGTGCTCCGGGTCCACGGTGTACGTCACGACGCTGGCGCCCATGTTCATGGCCGTGCCTCCTTTACTGCGTATCGGTCTGCTCCTCTGGCCTGCAACGTATACGGATGACTTGGTGAGGCGTTTCGGCGGCGATGCCCTGACCGGAACGACAACCCGCTCTCATGGCCGCAGCCCTGCCCCACGCGAAGCGAATCCGCGCCGCGCTTGTTCCCCACGACGGCCGCCAAGTAGAATGCGGCCTGGCCGATCCTGATGAGCCCGAAGCGCCACAGCGGTGTGGGGGGCTCCCGGCGCACCGGGCTCGGCGGAGGTAGCGCAGGGAGAGGGGGCTGCCATGTCGCTCACCATCACCGACGTCATCGCGCGGGACATCCGCTTCCCGACGTCGCGCGCGCTCGACGGCTCCGACGCGATGAACCCCGACCCGGACTACTCGGCCGCCTACGTGATCCTGCGCACCGACAGCCCGGACGGCCTGGAGGGGCACGGCCTGACCTTCACCATCGGCCGCGGCAACGAGGTCTGCGTCGCGGCGATCGAGGCGCTAGCGCCGCTGGTGCGCGGCAGGACGCTGGAATCGTTCACCGCGAACATGGGCGCCTTCTGGCGGATGATTACGGGCGACAGCCAACTCCGCTGGATCGGGCCGGAGAAGGGCGCGATCCACCTGGCGACCGCCGCGGTCGTCAACGCCGTGTGGGACCTCTACGCGAAGGTCGAGGGCAAGCCGCTCTGGAAGCTGCTCGCCGACATGACGCCGGAGCAACTGGTCTCCTGCGTCGACTTCCGCTACATCACCGACGCGCTGACGCCCGAGGAGGCGCTGGCGATCCTGCGCCGCAACGCGCCGACGAAGGCCGCGCGCGAGGCGGAGATGCGGCGCGACGGCTTCCCGGCCTACACGACCTCGGCCGGCTGGCTCGGCTACCCCGACGACAAATTGCGCCGCCTCTGCCGCGACTACCTGGCCCGTGGCTGGTCGCACTTCAAGATCAAGGTCGGCGCGAACCTGGAAGACGACCTGCGCCGCGCCGCGCTCCTCCGCGAGGAGATCGGCCCCGACCGGAAACTGATGCTCGACGCCAACCAGGTCTGGAACGTGCCCCAGGCGATCGCGTGGACCCGCGAACTCGCCCGCTTCGACCCCTGGTGGATCGAGGAGCCGACCAGCCCCGACGACGTCCTCGGCCACGCCGCCATCGCTCGCGCGGTCGCGCCAATCGGCGTCGCCACCGGCGAGCACTGTCAAAACCGGGTCATGTTCAAGCAGTTCTTCCAGGCGGACGCGCTCGCCTTCTGCCAGCTCGACAGTTGCCGCCTCGGCGGCGTCAACGAGGTGCTGGCGGTGCTGCTGATGGCGGCGAAGTTCGGCGTGCCGGTCTGCCCGCACGCGGGCGGCGTCGGCCTCTGCGAATATGTGCAGCACCTCTCGATCTTCGACTATATCTGCATCAGCGCATCACTGGAGAACCGCGTCCTGGAGTATTCGGACCACCTGCACGAACACTTCGTCAACCCGGTCGTCCTGCGCAACGGCCGCTACCTGCCGCCGACCGCGCCGGGCTACAGCGCCACGATGCACCCCGCCTCGCTGGCCGAGTACGAATTCCCCCACGGCGCGGCCTGGCGGCGATGAGGTTCACCGCGGAGGCGCAGAGGACGGAGGAGAGGACGCAGAGAGGAAGTACGAAGGACGAGGTACGAAGTACGAATTAATTCGCCTCTCTTCTCGTCCTCTGCGTCCTCTGCGCCTCCGCGGTGAATCAGTCCCCGCCAAAGAGGAGTGAAGCCATGAAGATCACCGGGTTCGAGTTGTTCAAGGTGCCGCCGCGCTGGCTCTTCCTGAAGGTGTCGACCGACGCGGGCATCGCGGGGTGGGGCGAGCCGGTGGTGGAGGGGCGGGCCGATACCGTGCGGGCGGCTGTGGAGGAGTTGTCGCACTACCTGATCGGCCGCGACCCGTTCCGCATCGAGGACACATTCCAGGTGCTCTACCGCGGCGGCTTCTATCGCGGCGGGCCGGTGCTGACCAGCGCGCTCTCGGGCATCGAGCAGGCCCTCTGGGACATCAAGGGCCGCGCGCTCGGCGTGCCGGTCTACGAACTCCTCGGCGGCGCGGCGCGCGACAAGATGCGCATCTACGGCTGGATCGGCGGCGACCGCCCGCACGACGTCGCGGAGGCGGCGCGGGCGCAGGTCGCGGCCGGGATGACCGCCGTGAAGATGAACGCGACCGAGGAGTTGCACTACATCGACTCGCACGCGCGAGTCGAGGAGGCGGTCGCGCGCCTCGCCGCGGTGCGCGAGGCCGGCGGCCCGGACTTCGGCATCGGCGTGGACTTCCACGGGCGCGTCCACAAGAGCATGGCGAAGGCGCTGGCGCGCGAGCTGGGGCCGTACCACCCGATGTTCATCGAGGAGCCGGTCCTGCCGGAGAACAACGAGGCGCTGCGCGAGATCGCCCGCCACACGACCGTCCCCATCGCGACCGGCGAGCGGATGTACACGCGCTGGGACTTCAAGCCGCTGCTGGTCGACGGCTACGTCGACATCGTCCAGCCGGACCTCTCCCACGCCGGCGGCATCCTCGAAGTGCGCAAGATCGCCGCGATGGCCGAGGCGTTCGACGTCGCGGTCGCGCCCCATTGCCCGCTCGGCCCGATCGCCCTCGCCGCCTCCTTGCAGGTCGACGCCTGCACGCCCAACGCCTTCATCCAAGAGCAGAGCCTCGGCATCCACTACAACCAGGGGAGCGATCTGCTCGACTACCTGGCCGATCCCGGTGTCTTCCGCCACGAGGGCGGGTTCATCCCGCTGCTCACCGGGCCGGGGCTCGGGATCGAGATCGACGAGGCGACCGTGCGGGAGCGGGCGCAGACCGGTCACGGCTGGCACTCGTCGGTCTGGCGCAACGCCGACGGCACCGTCGCGGAGTGGTAAGCGGCTTGCGAGGGACCGTCGCGGGCGGCGGATTCGCCGGCCCGAGTGGCGGTCGCGCGGGCCGTCAACCGCGGAAGGAGGCTGCGGCGGCGATGGTGGAGTACGAGCGGCAGGACGGGCGGATGCGGCGGCTGGTGGCCGAGTTGCGCGAGGCGCCGGACCTGCCCGGCGAACTGCCGAACGACGAGGCGGCGATCGTGCGCGAGGCGCTGGCGGGCGGTAGCGTCCACGTCATCGCGCACGACCACGGCATCAGCGAGGAGGCGGTCTGGGACATCGTCGGCAACGCCGCGCGCCTGGCGAGCGGGCGCGCGCCGAGGCGACGCGTCGAGACCGGCGGCCTCGGCAGCGACACCGACCCCGGTATCACCGGCGGCTACGGCGAGACCGGCTTCGGCGGCATCGAGACCGACGACCTGACCGTCACGCCCGGTGAGCCGGGCGCGGAGACGACGGCCGAACTGGAGGAGGAAGGGCGCGGCGGCCGGCAGAGGCCGGACGAACCTGCCGGCGGCTGACGCGGGGCCACGTCGAGCGGCCCACCGGCAAGGGGCTGGCGGTTGAAACCGCGCCTGGATGGCGCCTGCGGGCGCCGCGAAGTCCGCCTGCGCGGGTTTGGTTCTGCCCACCCGCGCGGACTCTGCGGCGCGCAGCGCCTCCATCGGCGGTTGGAACCGCCGGTGTCTCTCGGCAAGATAGTCGGCGAGGGCTGCGGGCCGGCACGGTGGCCGGCCCGGACGAGCGTCCGGGTGAGGAGGGTGCGCCGATGCCATCGGTCCTGTGGGGCGACTTGACCGCGGGCGAGATCGCGCAGGCGGCGCGGGAGAATGCGCTGGTCCTCGTGCCGCTCGGCTGCACCGAGCAGCACGCCGCGCACCTGCCGGTCGACACCGACACTTACCAGGTCGAGCGCTACGCGGTCGAGGGGGCGCGACGAGCGGCGGCTCGCGGCGTCCGTGCGCTGGTGCTGCCGCCCCTGCCGTTCGGCCCGGCCGCCGAGCACCACGGCCTGCCCGGCACGATCAGCCTCGCCAGCGACCTCTACGTCCAACTCGTGAAGCAAATCCTCTGGAGTCTGATCGAGGGCGGCTTCCGCCGCATCGTCGTGATCCGCGGCTGCGGCGGCCACTGGGTCGTGCCCGGCGCCGTCTGGGATGTCAAGGCCGAGGCGCGGCGTGCCGGGCGTGATGTCACGCTGCGCGTCATCGGCGTGGCCGACGACTGGCGCGCGGTGCAGGAGAGCATCTTCCCCGGCGCCGACGGCGGCCACGCGGCCGTGATGGAGACCGCGCTCTGCCTGGCCGAGCGCGAGGCGCTCGTCCACCGCGAGGCGATGCGCGCGCCGGCGCTGGACCGGCTCGACGAGCGCTACCGCCGCGGCGGCGAGGTCTTCCTCTTCGACGAGATCACCGACACCGGCGCGCTCGGCGACCCGACGCCCGCGACGGTCGAGGGCGGTCGCGCCGCCTGGGACGCGATCGCCGATCTGCTGGCCGACCGCCTCGCCTTCTTCGACGAGCAGGATCGCGCGCTGGGCCGGCGGTGAGGACGAGTTGATAGTTGTTGGTTGTTAGTCGATAGCCCCTTCGCGAAGCAGGCTTGGCCTGCCGATAGGGCGATTCCTCTATCAACTTTCAACTCTCAACTAAGAACTGGGGAGGGGGGCCATGAGCGCGGCGGGGCCGATCGCGCTGACCGGCGCGACGCTGATCGACGGGACGGGGGCGGCGCCGGTCGCCGGGGCGACGGTAGTGGTCGAGGGGCGGACGATCGCGCGGGTGGGGCCGGTGCCGGAGGTGCCGATTCCCGACGGCGCGACGGTCTACGATCTGGCCGGCCAGACGCTCATGCCGGGGCTGATCGACGGGCACGTCCACCTGCTGTCGTATGCCGGCGAAGGGTTTCGGGACATCCACCTCTGGAACGTCCTGACCTTCATCGAGGAGCAGACGCTGCACGCGGCGGCGAACGCCAGGAAGGCGCTACTGGCCGGCGTGACGACCGTCCGCGACATGGCCGGCTCGCGACCGGAGATCGCCGTGAAGCACGCCGTCGATCAGGGCGTGGTGGACGGGGCGCGCGTCGTCGCGTCGGGCTTCGTCGGCATGACGGCCGGGCACGGCGACCTCTTCTGCCCGGCCAACATCGAGCGCCGGCCGTGGCGCCCGGCCGATGGGCCCGACGAGTGCCGCAAACTGATTCGCGAGTACGCCCGCGACGGCGTCGACTTCATCAAACTCTGCACCAGCGGCGGTGTGCTCTCGATCGGCGACGAGAACGAGTGGCGCAACTACACGATGGCGGAGACGCAGGCGATCGTGGACGAGGCCCACGCGCTCGGCAAGCGCGTCGCCGCGCACGCGCACACCCGCGCCGGCATCCGGCAAGCGCTCGAGGCGGGCGTCGACACGCTCGAACACGGCTCGCAGCTCGACGACGAACTGGTCGAACTGCTGCTGGCGCGCGGCGCCTGGCTCTGCCCGACGCTTGCGATCACCGAGTACCTGCTGACCGCGGGCGAGGCGCGCGGTGTCCCGGCTGCGTCGCTCGCCAAGGCCCGCGCGCTCCGGCCCGGCCAGCTCGCGGGCATCAGGAAAGCCTACGAGGCCGGCGTGCCCCTCTTCGCGGGCACCGACTCGTGCAACACCTTCCCGTTCGGCGCGCACGCCTGGGAACTGGAACTGCTGCACCGCGACATCGGCCTGACGCCGCTGGAGGCGGTCGTCGCCGCGACCGCGACCGCGGCCGCGGCGCTCGGCCTCGGCGACAAGACCGGGACGATCGAGGCGGGCAAGTGGGCCGACCTGCTCGTCGTGGACGGCGACCCGCTGGCGGACCTGGCGATCCTGCGCAACCCGCGCCGGCTCCTCGGCGTCTTCCGCGACGGCCGCCCGCTGGTCGATCGCGGCCTGCGGCGGGCGAGTTGTGAGTTGATAGTTGAGAGTCGATAGTTGCTTCTGGATGATCCCGTAGCCAGACGGTTGAACGTGCTGGTGGTTCTACCCACTAACAACCATCAACTCACAACTCCGCGCGCTAATCGTGCTCGCGCTCGGGGTTGTCCAGGTGGAAGAAGTTGCTCTGGGCGCCGTCGCTGGCGTGCTCCTGGAAGATGAAGACGAGGTCGCGCTCGTCGAACGGCTTGAACCACTCGTCCCAGCCGATCTCCTGCAAGTCCTCGCCGCCGTAGCCGGGGAAGTTGAAGCGGAGGACGCCGGCTCTCTTGCCGTGCTCGGTGCCGGGCACGGTGGCCGGCTTCGCCTTGCGCTCCCCGGCCCAGTGCTGGATGACCTCGTGGCTGCGCGTGGCGAGCGTCTGGCCCGGGTGGTCCTCGTGCTCGTCGGGCGAGTGGACCCAGCGGGCGCGCAGCGTCGACTTCGAGAGCCCGTCCTTGTGTTGCTCGATGAAGCGGCGGTCTTCCGCCGTCAGGTTCTTCGCGGTCACATCTTCGGCCATGCCGGTCTCCTCCGTACGTGCAAGACGGTCCTACCGCTGCGGTAGGACACCGCAACTGGTGTGCCGGGGGTGAGGGAGATATCCGGCCCTGTGCGACAATACCCGCGACGAGTGCCGGCCCGCGGGATGACGGGCCCGGCCACGAGGAGGTGGCATGACGACACACGAGACGGACGGCGCGTCGCGCCGGCTCGCCCCGGCCGACTGGGCGACGGTGCAGCCGGAGGTAGACCGGCTGCTCGCGGCGGACCTGACGCCGGAGTACGTAGCAGGCTGGCTCAAGGGCTGGAGCGACCTCCAGGTGGCGCTCGACCAGGGCTTCGCCGCGGCGATGCGCGCGACGAATGAGAACACCGCCGACGAGGCGGCCGAAAAGACCTTCCTCCACTTCGTCGAGGAGATCATGCCGCGCGCGGAGGTGGCGTCGCAGGCGCTGCGGCGCAAGTTGCTCGACGTCGGCGGCTACCGGCCGCCGGCCGAGCAGGAGAACATGCTGCGCCGCTTCCGCAACGCGGCCGACCTCTTCCGCGACGAGAACGTCCCGCTCCTCTCCGAACTGGAGGTGCTGGCGAACGAGTACAACAAAGCCGTCGGCGCGATGACGGTGACGCTCGACGGCGCGGAGTTGACGCTGCCGCAGGCGGAGCTGCGCCTCTTGCAGCCGGACCGCGCCGCGCGCGAGGCGGCCTGGCGCGCGATCCAGGAGCGCTGGCTACAAGACCGCAACGCGCTCGACGACCTCTACCTGCGGATGCTGCCGCTGCGCCGGCAACTGGCGCGCAATGCTGGCCTGCCCGACTACCGTGCCTTCGTCTGGCGGCAATACGGACGCTTCGACTATACGCCCGAGGACACCCGCACCTTCCACGACGCCATCGCGCACGCGGTCGTGCCGCTGGCGAACCGCCTGCTGGCGGAGCGGGCGGGGGCGCTCGGCGTGGATGCGCTGCGCCCGTGGGACCTCGACGTCGACCCGGAGGGGCGGCCGCCGCTGCATCCGTTCGACATGGCCGCCGAGCTGGAGGAGGGGACGGCGCGCATCTTCGACCGGGTGGACCCCGCGCTCGGCCGGGAGTTCGCGCGGCTCCGCGAGGACGACGGGCTCGACCTGGCCTCGCGACCGAACAAGGCGCCGGGCGGCTACTCGACCGGCTTCCCGCTCTCCGGCCACGCCTACATCTTCATGAACGCGGCCGGCTCGCAGGACGACGTCAATACGCTGCTTCACGAGGGTGGCCACGCTTTCCACTTCGCGCTCTCGTCCCGCGCCAACGAGCTGGTCTTCAACTACGACGGCCCGATCGAGTTCTGCGAGGTCGCCTCGATGGCGATGGAACTCCTCGCCGCGCCGTACCTGGAGCGCGACCGCGGCGGCTTCTACGACGAGGCGGACGCCCGGCGGGCGCGCGCCGACCACCTGCGCGGGATCGTCGCCTTCCTGCCGTACATGGCGGTCGTCGACGCCTTCCAGCACTGGGTCTATACCGAGGCGCCGGAGCAGCCCACCGCGCGCGACCTCGACGGCGCCTGGGGCGACCTGTGGGCGCGCTTCATGCCCGGCGTGGATTGGGGCGGGCTGGAGGAGGAGCGGGTCACCGGCTGGCACCGCAAGGTGCATCTCTACGGCTACCCGTTCTACTACGTCGAGTACGGGCTGGCGCAACTCGGCGCGCTGCAGGTCTGGCGCAACGCGCTCCAGGACCAGCAGGCCGCCGTCGCCGCCTACCGCCGCGCGCTCACGCTCGGCCACACGCGCTCGCTCCCCGACCTCTTCGCCGCGGCCGGCGCGCGCTTCGCGTTCGACCGCGCCACGGTCGGGGAGTTGATGGCGCTCGTCGAGGAGAAGATAGTCGGGTAGTCGAGCGGCGGGAGTTGTCTACTACAGACCATCGTGAGGATAAGTAGAGCGAAGCTGCGACGAGCTATGTGCCCTGATCAGGCGTATTGCTCTGACCGAACCCGATCTAAGAATAGCTCTGTCGCGCTTGGTAATATCTGAGACAGTACGATGGGGATAGCATGAATAAACGAGGCCCCCTGTTCCTTCACGAACACCACCAAGGCAGGGCCCCACGGCCGGGCGCCCGTACGATCGTGCTGCCGGGCGAAGTCTTCTAGCGCTGACAGCGCCGTTTCCTCTCTCGGATGAGGACCATCCGCTGACACCAGGCATAGGGTCATATCGTAGTGTGTGAGCGGTAGGTGTTGGAGGATGATCTGAGCCGTGCGCGGTGGGCGCGAGGAATCAGCGGCACGCACTACAAAGGCGTCAATCGTCTTCTTCAACTGTACCGCAATGCATAGTGACTCGAATAGGGTGAGATCTCCGAACACGCGGGCTACTAGAAGCGCGTCCGTTGCCCGATTTAGTTCTTTGTCTGCCGGGTTGATGTCTCCTAACATTTCCCGCAGATCCCTAAAAGCCTCCGGGGCCAATGCTCGAAGGCTGTACAGGAAGTGATCGATCACTG
>DASSSV010000271.1:0-2528 GCA_035708265.1 Thermomicrobiales bacterium
GCGAGAACGCGCCTTGCTCCGTCTTCATCCTGGCCCTCCTTGACCCTACATCGTGATGGGTTCGGGTTCAGTATGGGCCATCGCCGGCGGGTTGTCTTCCGTACAGGTACGGGATTCTGCCTCACACGTCGAGGTCGGCCGCGCGCCGGACCAGCTCCAGCTTCGATGCGACGCCGAGCTTGGCGTACGCGCTGGCCAGGTGCGTCTCCACCGTGCGCTCGCCGATGCCGAGCAGGTGCCCGATCTGCGGCGCCGTGTGGCCCTCGGCCGCCAGCCGGACGACGTCCCGCTCTCGCCGCGTCAGCGCCTCCGGGCCCAGCGACGGCCGCCTGCCGGCTCTGGGCGGGGCACCGGTGAGGAAGCGCTCGACTTCGTCCAGCAGCGCGTCGGCGTCGCCGATCCAGGGCCAGTGGTCGATGCCCGCCAGCTCGACCAGCCGCGCGCCCGGGATGTGCGCCGCCAGATAGCGCGCATGCTCCACGGCCACCCACGGGTCCCCGACCCGGTGGAGGATCAAGGCGGGCTGGCGAATGCGGGGGAGCACCGGGCGGATGTCGAGACCGGCATTCATGCGCAGCAGATCGGCGAGGACGCCGGGGCTCGCCGCCAGCCGGAGGAAGCGGATGAACCACCGGCGGAACGTGTCGTCGCCGCGCAGGCTGGGGTTGCGCAGTTCGGCGCTGTCCAACCAGGTCGCCTCCAGTTCGGCGAGGACGCGCTGGAACTCCTCGTCGCTCCAGCCCCAGGGGTAGTCCTGACGTGCACCCCCGGAACTGGGCCGCTCAGGAAGTGAGCCCGGGACGCCCTCCGGCGGTGGGTGTCTCCGCCCGGCCGGCGACCTCCGCCGGCGTCCGGTAGCCCAGCGCGCTGTGCGGCCGCTCCTCGTTGTACTGGCGCCGCCAGCGCTCCACGATCACCTGCGCGTGCTCCACGCCCCAGAACACCTCCTCGTCCAGGCACTCGTCCCGCAGCTTGCCGTTGAAGCTCTCGGCGTAGCCGTTCTCCCACGGGTGGCCCGGCGCGATGTAGAGCGTCGTGGCGCCGGTCTCCCCCAGCCAGGCCTGGAGCCGCGCGGCGATGAACTCGCTCCCGTTGTCACTGCGCAGATGCTCAGGCGGGCCGTGCTCCTCGAACAGGGCTGCCAGGGTGTCGATCACCGCGTCGCTGTCGAGGCGGCGGCCGACGCGGACGCGGTGGCACTCGCGGGTGTACTCGTCGAGGACGACCAGGAGCTTCAGCGCCTGCCCCCGCTCCGTCGCGTCGAACAGGAAGTCGTAGGTCCAGACGTGCCCCCGGTGGGTCGCGCGGGTCGGGAGCGCCGCCGCGGTCCCCGCCCGCCGCTTGCGCGTCCGCCGCCGGGGGACGGCCAGCCCCTCCTCCCGCCACACCCGCCAGACCCACTTGTGGTTGACCGCGCGCCCCTGCCGCCGCAGGAGCGCCGCGACCCGGCGGTAGCCGTAGCGCGGGTGCTGGCGCGCCAGGGCGACGACCAGCGCCCGCAACCGCTGCTCCTCCCCGTCGGGCGGCTGCCCCCGATACCGGTAGCTCGCGCGGCTGAGCCCGACCGTGCGGCAGGCCAGCCGTTCCGAGATGCCCCGCGCCACGAGCGCCATCACCAGCTCCCGCCGCTCGGCGGCCAGCGCCTGCTCGGCCACCAGCCGCTTCAGCCGCGCGTTCTCCTGCTCCAGGTGCTTCAGCCGCTTCGCCTGCGACTCGGCCAGCCCGCCGTAGCGCTGCCGCCAGCGATAGTAGGTCCACTCGGAGATGCCGTATTGGCGCCAGATCTCCGCCTTGGTCTCCGCGGCTTCCCCCTCCCGCAGGATCTGGACGACCTGCTCCTCGCTGAACCGTTGCTTCATCGCTCCCTCCTCGTGCTCGGGAGCGTACCAGACTCACCTTGCGCGTGGTCCAGTTCTCGGGGGGCAGGTCAGTCCGCGGACCGCACGGCTCTGGCGAACGCCCCGAACGTCACCAGGGCCGTCGTCCGCTCGGGATGGGCGGCGGCAAAGAGGAGACAGGCCCCACCGCCCTCGGAGGTGCCGAAGAGCGCCGCGCGCCGCGACCCGGCGGCGTCCATGACCGCGCGCAGGTCGTCCAGGCGTTCCTGCGGGCTCGGCATGGTCGTCGCCGGATCGGACATGCCGCACCCGCGCTTGTCGAAGACGATCAGCCGGCTGAACGAGGCCAGCCGGCGCAGGAAGCGCGCGAAGCGGGGCTCCTCCCAGGCGGCCTCGAGGTGGGAGACGAAGCCGGGCACGAAGACGAGGTCCCGCGGCCCCGCCCCGATCACCTGGTAGGCGAGATGTACCGCGCCGTTCTTCGCGTACCGCATCTCCCGCTGCGCAGGGTGTCCGGCTCTTCGCCGCATGCCGCGCCCCTCCTGGCCCCGCGGGTCGACGCGCCCTCAACCACGCCTGCTCCGTCCACGGCCCGTCCCGCGAGGTACCGCTCGCGCGCGCCTACCTCGTAGAGGCATAGGTGAGGGGATAGGCCTCCCGGGCACTGGCGAGGCCCAGCTTCTGCTCGAA
>DASSSV010000272.1:0-8008 GCA_035708265.1 Thermomicrobiales bacterium
AATGGAGGATGGCACCGCAAGAGCGTTCGTGGCCGAAGCGCTCTTGCCCGCGACGCGATCTGCTATACTGCCGGCCACTCGCGTGGCATAGCTTGGCTCGTAGGCACGAGCGACGATGGCCGACCCACCCCCGCCCGCCGCCCGCCACGGATCGTCCCCGCCGCTGGTGGGCCGGGCGCGGGAGCAGGCTGCGCTCCGCGACCACCTCGCCGCGGCGCTGGCCGGGCGTGGTTCCCTCGTCCTCGTCGGCGGCGAAGCAGGGATTGGCAAGACGGCGCTCTGCGAGGTGGTCTGCGCAGAGGCGATCACACGGGGCGCGCGGGTCGCGGCCGGGCGCTGCTACGACCTCAGCGAGACGCCGCCCTACGGCCCCTGGCGCGAGGCCCTGGCCGCCCTGTCCGGGAAGCCGGGGCTGCCGCCGCTGCCCGACGCCTTGGCTGGGATGAGCGGCGGGGAGGGAATCGCGGGGCAGGAGGCGTTGCACGTCCAGGTGCGTGCCTTCCTGGCGGCTTCGTCGGCCGAGCGCCCGCTGGTCCTGCTGCTGGACGACCTGCACTGGGCCGACCCCGCCTCCCTCGACCTGCTGCGCTCCATCGGTCGCCGTCTGGGCGCGCTGCCGCTCGTCCTGCTGGTCACCTACCGGACCGACGAACTCTCGCGCTGGCACCCGCTCTTCCAGCTCCTCCCCGCCCTGGTGCGCGAGTCGGCCGCGACGCGCCTGGACCTCCGGCCCCTGGAGCCGGATGACCTGCGGGCGCTGATCCGGGCGGAGTACCGCCTGCCCGAGCCCGAAGAGGCGCAACTGGCTGGTTATCTGGACGAGCGCGCCCAGGGCAACCCCTTCTTCGCGCGGGAGATCCTGCACGCGCTGGTCGACGAGCGCCTCTTGCGGCCCGACGGCGGCGGCTGGCGGCTGGGCGACCTGGCGCGCGCGCAGGTGCCACCCCTGCTGCGGCAGGTAATCGAGCGGCGGCTGGCCCGGCTGGGCGAGGCGGCGCGCGATCTGCTCGCGCTCGCGGCCGTCATCGGGCAGGAGATGCCGCTGGACCTGTGGGCGGCTGCGAGCGGAGTCCCGGAAGAGGCGCTCAGCGACGCGGCGGAGCGGGCGGTCGAGGCGCACCTCCTGGCGGAGACGCCGGACGGCGCCGGCCTGCGCTTCGTCCACGCGCTGCTGCGCGAGACGCTCTACGTCGGCCTCGCGCTGCCCCGGCGGCGCGCGTGGCACAGGCGCCTGGGCGAACTCCTGGCCGCCCGGCCCGCCCCCGACCCCGACGCGGTCGCCTATCACTTCCGGCTGGCGGGGGATCCGCGCGCCGTGGAATGGCTCATCAAGGCGGGGCGGCGCGCGCAGCTCGCCTTCGCCTGGACGACCGCCACCGACCGCTTCGAGGCGGCGCGCGCGCTGATGGAGCAACGCGGGACCAACCCGGTCGAGAAGGGCGCCTGGCTCTTCCTCCTGGCGCAACTCTACCGCTACGCCGATCCGCAGCGCAGCCTGGCCTACGCGGACGAGGTGGCGCAACTGGCGCGGGAGACGGGCGACCGCGTCCTGGCCCTCTGCGGGCTGGCGGTCACCGCCTGGCACCACTGCGAGAGCGGCGACCTGCGCTGGGGGGTTGCCGAGATGACGGCGTACATGGCCACCGTGGATTCGTTCACCCCCGAGGAGGCCGCGCGCAACCACGCGCTGCTGGTGACGATCGGGCTCGTCCCCGACGAGCACAACTGGCGGGGGGTGGTCGCGCACTGGCTCAGGAGGGCGGGTCGCTACGCCGAAGCGTCTGCGCTGTGCGCACCAGCCGCGGAGCGGCAGGCCGCCCAGCCGCCGGCGATCGGGGGTATCGTCCAGCCCAGCTACGGCGAGGCCGACTTCGCCATGGCGGAGGTGCAGGCGCGGCTCGGGCGGCCGGAGGAGGCGCGTCGGGCCTACGCGCGCGCCCGCGAGGCGTACGGCGTCCTCCGCGACTATCTCAGCATCGGCGGGACGGCCCTGGACGAACTCTGGTGCGTGCTGTGGTACCAGCCCGACCGGCTGGCCGAGCGGCGCGCGCTTGCGGACGAGGCCGAGCGGGCCTACGCGCGCGCGCGCGGGGCCATCCCGCCTACCTTCCGCCTCCCCGCGCGCGGGCGGCTGCCGCTCCTGGCGCTCGAGGGGTGCTGGGCCGAGGCCCGCGCGATCGGGCTGGCCGTCCGCTCCCCCGGCCCGGACAGTGCGGACCTCGTCCGGCGCGTGCTCGGGCCGCTGGCGCGGGAGCAGGGCGACCGCGAGCTGGGCTGGCGGCTGGTGCGCGAGGGGTTGCCGGCCGGCCTGGCGACCGAGCCGGGCGACACCGACCTCGACGTGACGCTGGTGCTGCAACGGGTGGCGGCCGGGCTCGCCGCGGACGCCGGCGACCTCCCGACCGCCCGGGCCTGGCTGGCGGCGCACGACCGCTTCCTCGCCTGGAGCGGCGCCGTGCCCGGCCGGGCCGAGGGACAACTCGCCTGGGCCGACTATCATCGCGCGGCCGGCGAGCGCATCCTGGCGCGGCGGCACGCCGAGCGCGCCCTGGCGGACGCTCGCGACCCGCGCCGGCCCCTGATGCTCCTCGCGGCCCATCGCCTGCTAGGCGAGCTGGCGACCGAAGCGGGCCGGCATGCCGAGGCCGCCGCGCACCTGACCGACGGGCTGGCGCTGGCGGACGCCTGTGCCGCCCCCTACGAGCGCGCCCTGACGCTCCTGGCACAGGCCGAGTTGCGTGCCGCGACGGGCGACAGGACCGGCGCACGGGAGCTGCTCGACGAGATGCGGGCGATCTGCGCGCCGCTGGGCGCGCAGCCGGCGCTCGCGCGCGCCGATGCCCTGGCCGCGCGGCTGGCGGGCGACGCGACAGCGGCGAACGGGTATCCGGCCGGCCTGTCGGCGCGCGAGGTCGAGGTGCTGCGGCTGGTGGCCCGGGGGCTCACCGACGTGCAGGTGGCCGAGCGCCTCTTCGTCAGCCGGCGCACGGTCGGCACGCACCTGGGCTCGATCTACAACAAGCTCGGCGTCTCCTCGCGCGCCGCGGCGACCCGCTTCGCCGTCGAGCACGGCCTCGCCTGAGCCGCCATCCCTGCTTCCGGCATCGCGTCCCCCTCATGCCCGCGAGGGCCAAGCACCACGTCCCACCCCATCCGCTGCGTAATTCTCCGTAGTCGCCTCCCGTCGGATCGGGCCGCCCGAATCGGGAATTCGCACGATGCGCCGCCGCCGAGGCCCGCCTAGAGTGGGGTCATCGGCAACGAGTCGTCGAATCATCTGGGAAGGAGCAGCGCATGGAACCGACGGCGGCGTGTCTGTGGCGTCTCGCGGGCGAAGCGGTCGCCCTCTACTTCCGCGGCGCGCCGGGGGGCGAGGTGCGCCTGACCCCGACCGACTGGCTGGCATTGAGCGGCGAGCCGGTCGGCGATTTCAACTACGCGCTGGTAGACCGCGGGCCGGAGGCCGCGGACCACCTGGGCGAGTACGCCCGACGCATCGCGGCGCGAGCGCTGCCGGCGGCGATCGTCCTCCCCGGACGAGTCGCCGACGAGCTGGCGCCAGTCGCCCGCGACCTCGGCTTGCAGCACGCCGGCAAGGTGCCGCTCATGACCTACCGGCCGAATGGGAGCCGGCCCGCCACCACAACGTACCAGATCGAGCAGGTCGCGGACGAAGCGGGATTGCGCGCGGCGAACCGGGTGCTGTCCGACGCCTTCGCCATCCCGCTGGCGGCGACCGACCGGGCGGTGGGGCCGAAACTCCTCGACGGCCCCGGCTGGTCACTCTTCCTGGCGCATCAGGATGGCCGGCCGGTCAGCACGGTCGCGACCATCCGGACCGGCAGCACCGTCGGCATCTGGAGCATGGGCACGATCCCGGAGCGGCAGCGCCGCGGCACGGGACGCGCGCTCCTCGAGGACGTCATCGCCCGGCACCGGCAGGCGGGCGCCACCACCTTCTACCTGCTAGCCACCGAGGCGGGCAAGCCGCTCTACCGAAGCATCGGCTTCCGCACGCTGGACGAGGCGGCCGTCTGGGTGCGCGGGCACGCGGCAGAGATGCCCGCCGACTGATCGCGGCCCCTGCCGAAGGACGATCACCGCAGAGGCGCAGAGAACGAGGAGAGGACGAGGGGAGAACGAATTGAATTTCGTTCTCCCCTCGTTTCTCTGTGCCTCTGTGTCTCTGTGGTTTGGTCCCCCGCTCCCGGCCCTACCGCAGCCGGTTGGCCTCGTAGGTGAACCAGACGTCGCGGAATTTGAGGTAGTAGTTGGCGTGGATCGCGGCGAGGGTCTGGTCGGTCCAGAGCTCGGGGCGGGTGCTGGGCGGCAGGATCACCAGGCTGAATCGCTGGTGCGCGAGGTCGTCGAGGAGTTGCGACTGGTCCCAGCGGCCGACCCGGCTGAGCGCGGCCATCGCCTGCGGGTCGTCGTAGGGGACCGGCTTGCCGGCCAGCACCAAGAGGCCGACGTCCTCAGAGAGCACGTCGCCGGGCGTGTGGCGCAGGTTGTTGACGATCAGCGCGAGCTGGTGCTGCTCGGCGGGGCTCGGCACGGTCAGTTCGCCGGCGTACCAGCGATCGGGCGTCCAGGCGGTCGCGACGAGCGCCAGGAGGAGCGCGGCCACCGGGACGAGCGCCCAGCCGGGGACGCCGCGGCGGCCGGGGAGGACGGCCAGCGCCATGCCGACCGCCAGCGCGCAAGCCGTCGCCAGTTCGATCAGGTGGTCGTGGTCGGCGCCGACGACGCCGATCGTCGGGAGGAAGAGTAGCGCCGTCGCCAGATAGTAGGGGGCGACGACGGCGGCGCGGGCCAGGGCCAGCGCGACGGCGGCGCAGAGCGCGGCGGCCAGCAGCGGCCAGTAGTCGCGCAGGAAGAGCGTGCCGAAGTTCCAGACGAGTTGCGGCTCCCACGGCAGGCGGCGGTCGCCGATGGTGTGCCGGAAGAGCTGGTTGCGGGTGGCGAGGTCGAGCGCCGCGAAGATCGCGCCGCCGCCGAGCAGGCCGAGCCCCACGAAGCGCGCGGCCTGGCGCCAGCCGGCGTTGACCAGCAGGAAGAGGGCCGCGGCCAGCGGCGCGGCCAGCTCGGTCTGCTTGGTGAAGTACGCGGCGACGAAGAAGACCAGCGCCCACTCACGGCGCGGCGAGTCGCGCCAGCGCTGCACGATCAGCAGACCGGCTGCGGCCAGCGCCAGCGCCGGGATCGTCGGCTTGACCCGCACCGCCCAGATCACGCCCGGCGAGAAGATCGCCAGGATGAGAACGGCGGCGGCGACGGAGACGATAGACGAAAGACGATAGAGGATAGAGGGGTTGGCGGGGGTTTCGCCGGCGTCCTGCTGCCGTCTGCCGTCCGCCGTCTGCCGTCTATCTCCCGCCGCCTGCCACACCAGCGCGCCGACCACCGCCAGCAGCGCGAGCCACGAGCAGAAGGTGATCGCGCGCCCGCCGGCGAAGACGGTCGGCGTGAGTTTCAGCGTGAGCGCGACGGCGAGGAAGTAGAGCGGCGTGTAGGGGCCGGAGACGAAGGCGTGCGCATCGGGCGGGTTGGCGACGTAGATGCCCTGGCCGTGCGCCAGCCGGCTCGCCTCGTAGACGATCAGCCCCTCCGAGCCCTGCGTCGGGAAGGGGTAGCGCAGCATCGCCGCCTGGAAGGCCAGCACGCTCGGCAAGCGATGCGCGACGATAACGGCGACAGCGGCGAGGGCGAGGGCGATAGTCGGTAGTCGGTAGTCGGTAGTCGGAAGAAGTCGAATGATGCGTGCGATGATGAGCCGACCCCCGGCCCCCGACACCACCGACTTCCGACTCCCGACTTCCGACTCTCGTCTCACCGCAGCACCACCAGCACCACGCGCGCCCCGGGGGCGAGCGCCGGCAGGCGCACCTGGGCGCCGCGGACGTCGGTCAGGGGGCGGCCGTCGAGGGTGACGCGGGCGGCGGGCGCGGACAGGGTCAGCGTGAGGCCGTCGAGCGTCTGGGCGGAATCATTCTCGACCAGGAGGCGCGTGCCGCCGGCGACCGGCAGGGCGGTGACGCTCACCCGGCGCGTCGCCAGGCTGTAGTCGGCGATCTGCGTCACCGGCGCGACCCAGAGGCCGCGGTCGCGCTGGGCGGCGGCGTAGGCGATCACGCGCGGCCAGATGACCGGGCCGCTCTGCTGGAGGACCTCGTCGGGGTGCGTCCAGAGGCTGAAGTAGCCGCGCCGCGCCAGCGCCTCGTCGATGCCGGCCATCGCCGCGGCGTCGGAGCCGGGCGTGGAGGGGAGGTACTGGTCGGGGAAGATCGCCAGTTGCGGGTTGCCCGGCACGCGGTCGAGCTCGAACGGGTGGCGCAGCGGTTGATAGAGCCGCGTCAGCACGTCAAATCCGAGGCGCGTGAAGACGTCGTAGAAGGGCTGGTCGATGCTGTTGCTGCTCGTCCAGGGGAAGGCGAAGGAGGGCGCGACCGGCACGCCGAGTTGGTGGGCCTTCTGCAGCCAGAGTTGCAGATCGGCCTGCAACTGCGCGGGCGTGACGCCGCGGACGTAGAGGTGGCCGAAGGTGTGCGAGGCGATCTCGTGGCCCGCGGCGGCCAGCGCGCGCGTCTCGGAGGCGAAGTACCACGCGGGCGCCTGCGCCTCGGTCGTGCAGGGATCGTTGCCGTACCAGGGGTGCGTCGCCCAGTAGTCGCTGCCCCAGCCGTGCGCCTTGTCGACGTTCTTGTAGATCGGGTCGCCGAGGAATTGCTGGCAGGTCGGGTTGCCGTCCAGCAGGTCATAGCCGGTGGCGTAGAAGGTCGCGTGGATGCCGTAGCGGGCGAACTCGGTCGCCAGGAACTCGGCGCCCTGGCGCATCTGGAGGCCGAGCCGCTCGGCGTCGGCGACCGAGGGGCTGCCGTCGCCGTTGAGCATGCCGCCCGGCCCCTCGCCGTCGGACGCGACGCTGCGCGTGTGGATCAGCCCGCCCATCGCCGATTCCCAGTCGAAACTGAAAGCGAGGGCGGCGCGGTTGTAGTCGGGGAAGGGCTCGACGCGCGCGCCGTCGGCCACGGTGAGCCGGGCGTCCAGCACGAGCACTTCGCCCGTCGTCGCCTCCAGGTGCAGCCGCAGGCCGGCCGCTCCGGCCGGTGCGGCGAAGGTCGCGCTGACCTGACGGCCTCCACTGGCGGCCGGCTCGTCCGGCTCCCACGCCTGCGCGACCACCGGCCGGCGCTCGGCGTCCTGCCAGTCGAACACGACGCGCAGCCCGCCCGACCCGTTGCCGTTGAGCGACGCCTCGAAGTGGTACGCCGTCCCCGGCGTCACGTCGATCCACGGGCTGATCGCGCTCCCGCGGGTGCCGATGTCTAGGCCCGGCTGCGGCCCCGCCGTGACCCGCGTCACGTCGTTGAGCGTCCAGAGCGGCTTCAGTTGGCCGTCCACCGACAAGCCGAACGGCGCGAGATAGTTCGTGTCGCCGCCGCCGGCCGCTGGCGCCGCCGTAGCGCCCCGCGCCAGCGTCCCGGCGACGAGCGCGCACAGCAGCACGGCGACGGGCACCGCCGCGCCGGGCCGCACCCGCCGCGCGCCGCGCCCGGCCAGCGCGAGCCCCGCCGCCAGCGCCGCGGCCACGGCCAGCGCCACCAGTGCCGTCCCCGGCGCGCCCCAATCGAGCGGCAACACCACCCGCCCCCGGCCGAGCAGCAGCCCCAGCGCCGCGACGACCACACTGAGGGCAATTGCCCCCCCTCCCCCCCAATCCTGGGGGGAGTTACCCGGTTCGCGCCTGGCGGCTCCCCCCAGGATTGGGGGGCGGGGGGGGGCGAACCGCGCCGCCGCGAGCAGCGCGAGCGGGATCAGCAGCGCCGCGAGGGTCAGCGGGCGGACGGCGTGCGGCAGCGCGCGCGCGGCCGGGTCGACCGCGTAGCGGAAGGCTAGCCGCCAGGGTTCGCCGAACGCGGCCGTCCCGTAGGCCGCCAGTACGAGCGCGGGCACCGCCACGCCGAGCAGCAGCGCCAGCGCGCGCCCCGGCCGCCGTCGCGACCGGACG
>DASSSV010000273.1:0-8508 GCA_035708265.1 Thermomicrobiales bacterium
GTCGACACGCTGATGGCCTTCCCCACCCTGGCGCTGCTGATCGCGCTGGTCGCCGTGCTCGGCCCGAGCATCACCACGACGATCGTCGTGATCGGCACGACGGTCTGGGCGCCCTACGCGCGGGTGGCGCGGGCCGACGTGCTCAGCCTGCGCGAGCGCGACTTCGTCCTCGCCGCCCGCGCCGGCGGCGCGACCGACCGGCGCATCGTGGCGCGGCACATCGTCCCCAACGTGCTCGGGCCGATCATCGTGCTGGCGACGCTCGGCGTCGGCGGCATCATCATCCTCGAAGCCGCGCTCTCCTTCCTCGGGCTGGGGGTGCAGCCGCCGATCGCCGACTGGGGCAGCATGCTGGCCGAAGGCCGCGCCTACGTGCAGACCTACCCGCACATCCTCGTCGCGCCCGGTGTGATGATCAGCCTGACGGTGCTGGCGTTCAACCTCTTCGGCGACGGCCTCCGGGACGCGCTCGACCCGCGGCAGAGCAGGTGACGACGGGGAGGTGAGGGGACGATGGCCAGGCGTTTCGTCGTGACCGCCACCGGGGACGCGCTGATCGCGCGGCGCCTGCCCGCCTACGGCGACCGCGCGTTCACCGACATGGTCGGGCTGATCGAGTCGGCCGACGTCGCCTTCACCAACATGGAGATGGTCCTCAGCCGCTACCGCGGCACCCCCGTGGTCGAGAGCGGCGGCATGAACCTGTCGGCCGACCCCGGCGTCGCGCGCGACCTCCAGCGCCTCGGCTTCAACCTCACCGCCTTCGCCAACAACCATACCCTCAATTACGGCATCGAGGGCTGCCTCGCCACGCTCGACGCGCTGGCCGACCTCGACTTCGTCTGCGCCGGCGCCGGCCGCACGCTCGCCGAGGCGCGCCTCCCGGCCTTCCTCGAGACGCCGGCCGGGCGCGTCGGCCTCGTCGGCTGCGCCTCCACCTTCGCCACGGGGCAGCAGGCCGGCAGCCAGCGGGACGACGCACCCGGCCGGCCGGGCCTCAACCCTCAGCGCTTCGACACGCTCTACGTCGTCGACCAGGAGCACCTGGACGCAGTGAGGCGCATCGCCGAGCGCACCGGGGCCGAGCGGCAGCGCGAATTCGGCTACTGGATGGGCTTCCGCCGGCCGCCCGAGCGCGAGGGGCAATTCGACTTCGCCGACCGCTCCTTCATCGTCGGCGAGGCGTTCGGCATCCGCACCGAGGCCCACAAAGGCGACCTGGCCGGGAACACGCGGGCGGTCCGCCAGGCGGCGGCGACGGCCGACCTGACCCTGGTCAGCATCCACGCCCACGAGGAGGGCGGCGAGCGCTGGCAGCCGGCCGACTTCATCGTCGAGTTCGCCCACGCCTGCGTCGACGCCGGAGCCGACCTGGTCGTGGGGCACGGTCCGCACCTGCTGCGTGGCCTCGAGCTGTACCGGGGCAAGCCGATCTTCTACTCCGTGGGCAACTTCATCTTCGAGTACGAGTACCTGACACGGCTGCCGGCCGACGATTACGAAACGCTGCACGCGGACGTGGGGCTGACGGCCGACCAAGTCTTCAACCGGATCTCGCAGGACGCCACGCGGAGTTTCCCGGCCGATCGGTTGTACTGGGAGACGGTGCTGCCCCTGATCACGTTCGAGGACCGGGCGGTGCGGTCGATCGCGCTGCACCCGCTCACGCTCGGGTTCGGGCGGCCCTGGCCGGAGCGCGGGATCCCTCGGCTGGCGAGCCCGGAAGTGGGCGCCGAGATCCTCGGCTGGATGGCCGAGCTCTCGGCGCCCTTCGGGACGACGATCCGGGTCGAGCAGGGGATCGGCCACGTCGAGTTGGCCTAGCCGCGCGCCTCCCGGCCTCGGCGCGCAGCCGCCCCCAATATCCTCGTCGCGCCCGGCGTGACGATCGGCCTGACGGCGCTCCCGTTCAATCTGCCTGGCGACGGGCTGCGCGGCGCGCGCGGCCCCCGGCAGCGCGACTAGTCGGCGGCGTCCAAGCGACCGGCGGCGCGGGCGTGCGGCCGGTCGGCGGCACGCCGCCGGGGGCCGCGCCGGTCGGCGTGGCCGGCATCGTCACCAGGTAGCCCCAACTGGGCGTCTCGTTGTCGCCGTCGGTCGTCAGGCGCTTGAGGCCGCTGCCGTCCGCGTTCATCGTGTAGATGTTGTTGTTGCCGTCGCGGTTGGAGAAGAAGGCGATCTTCGTCCCGTCCGGCGACCAGCAAGGGGTCGCGTTCAGCGCGACGGTGCTGGTCAGGCGGGTGGCGCCGCTGCCGTCGATGTTCATCAGGTAGAGCTCGCTCTGGCTCTGGTCGCCGCCGTGCGGGTAGGCCGTGTAGACGACCTTCGTGCCGCCCGGCGAGATGGCCGGGAAGGTGTCGTCCGTCTCCGAGTGGGTCAGGCGCTGCACGTTCGACCCGTCCTCGTTCATGACGTAGAGCTGGTACAGGCCCTCGCGGTTGGACGAGAAGATGATCTGCTTGCCGTCGTGGGTCCAGGCGGGCCAGCCGTCCTGCGCCGGGTTGTTGGTGATCCGCGTGAGATTCTTGCCGTCCGGCGTCATCTTGTAGATCTCCCAGTTCCCGTCGCGGTCGGAGGTGAAGGCGACCCACTTGCCGTCGGGCGACCAGGTCCAGACGTTGTCCCACGAGCCGTCATGCGTCAACTGGGTGATGTTCGAGCCGTCGGCGTTGGCGATGAAGATGTTGTGGTTGCCCGAGCCGTCCAGCCCGCCGCCGTTGGCGCTGTGGTTGGAGTGCGCGCCGACGACGACGGAGAAGACGAAGGTGCGGCCGTCCGGGGCGATGCGCGGCGCCCAGGAGTGGCCGGTGGTCTGGACATAGCGGCGCTGGTCGCTGCCGTCTGGGTTCATCGCGTAGATCTGCGAGTTGTGGACGCCCGGGCGGTCGGCCGAGTAGAGGATCACCTCCTGCCGGCCCGGCGTGGCCGCGGGCGCCGCCGCGCGGGCGGTCGGCGACGGCGCGGCGGCCGCGGCGGTCGGCGCGGCCGTGTTCGCCGGCGCGGCCGTGTTGGCCGGGGCTGTCGTATTCGTCGCGGCGGGGGCGGTCGTCGCCGTGGCCGCCGGGGCGGTCGGCGTGTCGCCGACGGCCGCCACGAGGCCCGTCGGCACGGTCGCCTGCCCCGTCCCGCCACCCCCGCCGCCGCGCAGCGCCACCGCGCCGGCGATGCCGAGGACGGCGATCAGGAGGACGACCGCCGCGGCGGCGACGATCGCCCAGCCGGGCACCCGACCGCGCCGCGCGCCGCCCGGCGCCGCCGCGGCGCCCGAGCCCGGCGGCGGGGTCGCGGGCGGCGGTGTGCCTGGCGGCGGGGTGGTGTAGTAGCCCGGCGCGGAGACGCCCGCGGGCGGCGAGACCGGCGGCGTCGAGGGATAGGATGGTGGACTCGAAGGGTAGGACGGCGGCGTGCCCGGGTACGGCGACGGCGCCGAGGGGTAGGAGGTCGGCGCCGACGGGTACGACGGCGGCGCCCCGCCGACGGTCGGGGTGACGTAGCCGGTCGCGACCGCCGGCGCCGACCCCATCAGCGTCGGGGCATCGGGGCGCACGCCGGCCGCGGTCGCGGTCAGCGCCTCGCGCAGCGCCGCGAAGAGGGCCTCGGCGGTTGGGTAGCGCTCGTCGGGCGACTTCGCCAGCGCGCGCAGCAGCACCGCCTCGATGGCGGGGCTGAGCGAGGGGTTGATCGCCCGCGGCGGCGGCGGCGGCGTGGTGACGTGGCGCACGACGATCGAGACGGGGGTCTCGTTGGCGGTCTCGCCGCGGAACGGCGTGCGCCCGGTCAGCGCCTCGTAGAGCACGACGCCGAGCGAGTAGAGGTCGGAGCGGCCGTCGAGCGGCCCGCCTTGCCCCTGCTCCGGCGACATGTATTCGGGCGTGCCGATCATCATGCCGGTGGCGGTAAGGCCGGAGACGCCCTCCTGCTCCAGCCCCTTGGCGAGGCCGAAATCGGCCAGGTAGGCGTGGTCGCGCTCGGCGATCAGGATGTTGGTCGGTTTCACGTCGCGGTGCAGCACGCCCTGGCGGTGGGCGTAGTCGAGCGCCGCGCCGACCGGGGCCAAGAGCGTCACGGCGTCGGCCGGCGAGAGCACCCGCGGCCCGCGGGTGCCGCGCAGGTGGTCGCGCAGCGTGCCCCCGGTGACGTATTGCATGACGAGGTAGCCCTGGCCGTCCTGCTCGCCGACGTCGTAGACGGGCAGGATGTGGGGGTGCTGGAGGCGCGCGATGGCGCGGGCCTCGCGCAGGAAGCGCTGGACCAGCCGCTGGTCGTGCCCCAGGCCCGGATCGACGATCTTGATCGCCACCGTCCGGCCGAACGCGGGGTCGGTCGCCAGGTAGACCGAGGCCATCCCGCCGCGGCCGAGCTGCTGCTCGATCCGATACCGCCCCAGCGTCCTCCCGACCAGGTCGTCCATGTGGTCTATCCCTTCGATGGGCGCACCAACAGGCCGGGCGGCGTGCGCACCCCGCCTCACACATGGATACGCCCGGGGGGGCGGCGCCGTTTCTACGGCGTCTCGCCCCTGGCGCCCGCGTTCCTGCCGAGGGAGGTAGGCGGGGCTGGCACGTCCTACGCTCTACGCTTCACGTTCTCACGCTCCCACGCCCTCACCGCACCGCGCCCGGGTCGAGCTGGCGGATCGCGGCCAGGTAGTCGGCGCGGGTCAGGCCATGCGCGAAGGGGCCGTCGGGGTCGTCGAAGGTCCAGACGTGCATCATCTCGTACGTGTCGGCGACGTGGTGGCTGCCGGCCGGGCAACGGCCGAAGATGCCGGCCGCGGTGTACATGCCTTGCCCGTCGAGGCAGAGGTTGTCGTGGACGTGCCAGGTCGTCAGCGCGCCGCCCGGCTGGGGGCCCAGCCCGGCCGGCGCGAGGAACATCGCGCCGAGCAGGAGCATCGTGCCGTCCGGCATGCGGAAGTAGACCAGTTCCGGCGGGTGCGCCGTGTCGAGGTAGTTCCCGCCGGCGAGGGCCACGGCGTAGGTCGTGTTCAGGAAGTGGGCGGGGCCGTAGGCGCCCCCCGGCGACTTCAAGGGGTAGGCGGTCACCTGCCGGTAGCCCGCGGCCTGCGCGGCGGAGAAGTCGGCGAAGCGCGCGGTGTCCGCCTTGACCTGCCGGGCTAGTTGGTCCGCCGCCGCGCGCTGCGCGGGCGTGACCGGGCCGGTGGCCGCGCTCGTCGTGTGCTGGTGAGCCGCGGGCGTGCCGGCGCCAGACGCCCCCGCCTCGTCGTGGTGGTGGTCGGCGAGGATCCCCCCGTCGCTGGCCGCGGCCAGCGTGAAGGACACCCCGGAGAGCGCGAGCAGGCCCACGAAGGCCACGCCGGCGAGGGCGCGGCGTACGCCCGAGCGCCCCGGTCCGGCGAGGGCGCCGATCAGGTAGAGCGCCGAGCCGGCGATGACGATCAGGATGCCGAGCGCGAAGAGCAGGTGGCCGGGGTTGCTGAGCGTGAAGATTCCCTCGTGCTCCGCCAGCGTCGGGTTCGCGCGGTGGATCAGCGCGTCGAGCCCGAGGCCGAGGAGCAGCACCACCGTCCCGACCAGCGTGAGACGGGCCGCCGCGCGGCTGGTGCCGGCGGGTCGCGGTTGCCGGGGGAGCGGGGCCGTCACCGATGCGTCCATGGCGTCTACCTCCCGCCCGCGCCGCGTCGTGGCTGCGTCGTCGCCGGCGGCGCGGGCCGCTGCTCCTTCATGTACCGGCGCTCGCGGGGAAAAGTTGCAGGGGTGGGGCGGTGCGGGGGCCGGCGCCTGAAGGCGCGCCTGAAGACGCCTCACGGCGCCACGAAGGCCGCCGGCGCGGCCTCAGAACCCAGCCCGCTGAGGCGGGCTTGTCTCCAGGTGCGCCTTCAGGCGCCGGCCAATCACCGCCGGCCGCGCGGTTGCCCCGACACCAGGCCGCTCCTATAATCCCGCCGGCGTTGCGGCGACCGATAGCGGCGAGACAGGAGGAACCATGAGCGGGCGCGAGACGGCGGGGACGGGGCGATACGTCGGGCGGTCGGTGCGGCGCGTCGGCGACCGGCGCCTCGTCACCGGCGCGGGCCAGTACGTCGACGACGTCCACCTGCCCGGCACGCTCCACGCGGCCTTCGTCCGCAGCCCGCACGGCCACGCGCTGATCCGCGGCGTCGACGCGAGCGCCGCGCTGGCGCTCCCCGGCGTCGTCGCGGTCTACACCGGCGAGGACGTGGCCCGGTTCCTCCGGCCGCAGGTGATGCAGGCGGAGTTGCTGCCGGGGCGCGTCCTGCGGCGCTACCCGCTCGCGGTCGAGCGCGCCCGCTACTACGGCGACGCGGTCGCCGTGGTCGTGGCCGAGGACGCCTACATCGCGCGCGACGCCGCGGCGCTCGTCGCGGTAGACTACGAGCCGCTGCCCGCGGTGGTGGACGCCGAGGCCGCGCTGGCCGCCGACGCGCCGCGCCTCTACCCCGAGTGGGACAGCAACGTCGCCTTCCGCTGGGAGCGGGTCGGCGGCGACCCCGACGCCGCGTTCGCCGCGGCGGAGCGGGTCGTCGAGGTCCGGCTGGTCAATCAGCGCGTCTACGCCGCCTTCGTCGAGCCGCGCGGCATCGTCGCCCAGTACGTTCCGGCGACCGGCGAGCTGACCGTCTGGGCCTCGACGCAGGTGCCGCACACGCTGCGGACCGGCATCTCGGCCGCCACCGGCCTGCCCGAGCACCACATCCGCGTGATCGCGCCGGACGTCGGCGGCGCGTTCGGCGCGAAGGGCGGCGTCTACCCCGAGTACGTGCTGATCCCCGCGCTCTCGCACGAGCTCGGCCGGCCGGTCAAGTGGCAGGAGACGCGCGGCGAGTCCTTCCTGGCGACCAACCACGCGCGCGACCAGGTCCAGCGCCTCCGCGCGGCGGTGGACCGCGATGGCACGGTGCGCGGCCTCGAAGTCGACCTCATCGCCAACCTCGGCGCGTACAACGCCGCGTCGGTCGCGACGCGCACCGGCATGATGGCCGGCGGGCCGTATCGCATCCAGGATCTGCGCGTGACCGTCACCGGCGTGATGACGAACACCACGCCGACCGGGGCGTATCGGGGCGCGGGGCGGCCGGAGGCGGCCTACATGCTGGAACGGCTGATGGACGCCATCGCCCGCGAACTCGGCCTCGCCCCCGCCGAGGTTCGCCGCCGCAACTTCATCCCGCCCGAGGCGTTCCCCTACGACGGCGCGACCGGCGTGCGCTACGACAGCGGCGACTACGCCCGCGCGCTCGACGAGGCGCTGCGCCGGCTCGACTACGCGCGCGTCCGCGAGGAGCAGGCCGAGGCGCGGCGCGCGGGCCGACTCCTCGGCCTCGGCCTGGCCGTCTACTGCGAGTTCGCCGGCCCCGGCTGGGACAGCGCGCAGGTCCGCGCGCAGCCGACCGGCACCGTCACCGTGACGACCGGCATCTCGCCGCACGGTCAGGGCGAGGAGACGACCTTCGCCCAGCTCGTCGTCGACGAGCTCGGCGTGGCGCTGGAGGACGTGGTCGTCAGGGCGAGCGACACGGCGATCACGCCGCAGGGGATCGGCACCTTCGGCAGCCGGGGCACCTCGATCGGCGGCTCGGCGGTGCTGCTGGCGACGCGCCAGGTCCACGACAAGGCGCGCCGGATCGCCGCGCATCTGCTGGAGAGCGCACCGGAGGACATCGCGCTCGAAGATGGCCGCTACCAGGTGCGCGGCGTGCCCGACCGCGCCGTCACCTTCGCGCAGATCGCCCGCGCGGCCTACGGCTTCGGCGGCCTGCCGGGCGGTCTCGACCCCGGCCTGGAGGCGACGAGTTACTTCATGCCGGAGGGCCGGACCTTCCCCTTCGGCGCCCACCTCGCGCTGGTGGAGATCGACCGCGCGACCGGCGAACTGACTGTGCGGCGCTACCTGGCGGTGGACGACTGCGGCCCGCTGATCAACCCGCAACTCGTCGCCGGGCAGGTACAAGGCGGGCTGGCGCAGGGCTTCGGGCAGGCGCTCTACGAGGGGATCGTCTACGACGCCAGCGGCCAGCTCCTCAGCGGCACCTTCCTCGACTACGCCGCGCCGAAGGCCGGGCAGCTCCCCGACTTCGAGCTGGCGCACACCGTCACGCCGAGCCCGTTCAACCCGCTCGGCGTCAAGGGCGTCGGCGAGGCCGGCACGACCGGCGCGCCGCCCGCGCTGGTCAACGCCGCGCTCGACGCGCTCGCCCCGCTCGGCGTGCGCCACCTCGACATGCCGCTCACGGCCGAGCGGCTGTGGCGGGCGATGAACGAGGCGGGAGACGATAGACGATAGACGATAGACGATAGGGGACGGGCGGCTGAAGCCGCAGCTTGGGGCTCCGCGGGCGCACGAAGCCCGCGCAGGCGGGCTGGGTTCTCTTGCCACCGCCTCATGCACAGGCACGCCTTTGACCTTGTAGGGGCCGGCAGGGGGGCGGGCCCCTATGAAGGGATGGTGACCGCCCGAGCCCGACGCCCTGCCCGCGCAGGCACGCTTCGCGGTCGCGGGCCGAGAGCGCGATGTCAGTCGCAGCGC
>DASSSV010000274.1:0-4150 GCA_035708265.1 Thermomicrobiales bacterium
GGCGGGGCCGCGGCGCACGCCTCCGCCACCGCGTCCGGGTCGATCGCGCTCGGCGTGTCTCGCGGCGTCATCATCCCCACACGCTATCTGAATGACTGCTCATACAGTACGATAGATCCCTCGCCATGTCAAGCCGGCCGCGGCCGAGCCGCTGGGATGCCCCTTTGGTGCGCGGAGCCCGCACGGCTAGCACGCTACTCGACGACCTTACCAGTGTCAAATGGAGCGACAAGGACGTCCCAATCCGCGGAGGCGGGTTCGCGGCGCCGCAGGCGCCTCTCGCCGCGGTTTCAACCGCGGGCGCGCGGCCGTGCCAACCCGCGTCCCGGCCGCTCGTCTGCCGGCCGCGTTCAGCGCTCCAGCCCGTTGACCATGCGCTGGACTTCTTCGACCGACTGGCGGCGGGCCTCGATCTTCGTCTTGAGGCGGATCATCTGCTGGCGGACGCTGCCGACGGTCAGGCTCTGGCCGTAGGTGACGGTGTTGAGGAAGGACTCGATCGCGTCGAGCTGCGCCTCGGTGCTGATCAGGTCGTTGCGCAGCCGGCGGAAGGCTTCGAGTTGCTCCTCCTTCGCCTGCACCAGCACCTCCAAGTCCGACTTCGCCGGGCCGGCGGTGCGCTGGTAGCGCCCGCGGATCGTCTCGAGCTCCTGCTGCAAGACGCGCTCGTTGGTGCGCACGAAGGCGCGCAGCATCGCCGCGCGCAGGCGGGAGAGGTCGATCGCGCGGTCGACGAACTGCCGCACCTCGTCCTGGATGTCGCTCGGCAGCGTGCTGATCGTCCCCTCGGTCTGCGGCAACTGCGTGGCGATCTGGCGCTCCAGGTCGATGATGCGGCGGAGCTGGTCGCGGCGTTGGAGGAAGTCGGGCGAGAGGTTGAGCCGGCGCGCCTGCGCGGCCTTGGTGACCTCCTCCAGACTGGCCTCGACCTCGCGCAGCGCCTGCCGCCGCCCGCGCTCGTTGTAGCCGCTGACGGCGCCCGGCCGGCCCTTCACCAGGTCCTCCTCGGATGTGGTCAGGTCGCTGTAGACCGAGAAGACCCAACCACCCAACCCGGCGAAGGTGCCGAAGATGGCCGGCGGGAAGGCGGTCAGCGCCAGCGCCAGCGAGCCCCCGCTGGCCGCCAGCAGGCCGAGATTCTTCGGGTCGACGAGCGCGCGTCTGATGCGCCTGGTGACCGGGTTCTCCATGATGCCCTCGACGAGGTTGCAGGTTGCGGGTTCAAGGTTGAAGGTTTCGCGGGCGCGATGCGTCCGCCACTGTTGTAGCGCAAACCGCATGCCCTGTCACGCGCGCCGCGCCCACCCCCGAACCTTCACCCCTGCAACCTGCAACCTGCAACCCATGTTACGTCCCGCTCGGCATGACCAGCGTGAAGACGACCTTGCGGTCCTGCTTCAAGACGTTCTCGTCGGTGCTGTTGGGGTGCTCCGGCGGGAGCGTGCCGCCGATCAGCCGGTTGGGGTCGATCCCCTGCCCGGCCAGGAAGGAGATCACCGCGTTGGTGCGGTCGCGCGCCGTCTGCTCGACGTCGGCGTCGCTCACGCCAAGCGGCTTGGCGGCCATGCCGTCCACCTTCAGGTAGAGGCCGGGCGTCTTCTTCAGCACCGGGACGACCTGCTGCAAGAGGTCCTGCTTCGACTGCGCGGTGATCACCGCCGAGTCGGGCTCGAACTGGATGAACTTCAGCGGCAGTTCGGCGACCGCCTGCGCCTTGCCGGCCTGGTCCGACGACAACTTCGGCAACTGGATCCGCGAGGTCAGCACGAAACTGGCGTTGACCGGCGGCTTGGTCGAGGCGAGCGCGGGCTGCTGGGCCGCGGCCAGGACGAAGCGCGTGTCCACGAGCTGCGCCGGGTCGAGGTTGGCGACCTGCTTGCCGCCGTTCTTCCAGGTCTGCTGCGTCTCGCGGATGCGGTCGGCCAGCGTCGTCGGGTCGCCGAGCGCGACCTGGTTCTGCGCCAGCGTCGCCTGCGCCACCAGCCCGAGCTGCTGCGTCAGGTCGTCCGGCTTGGCGATGCCGGTCCAGTCGGGGTCGCCCGACTGCACGACCGCCTGCCCCGCCTGCTGCGGGTCGTCGGTCATCACCTTCAGCGCGGCGAACCAGGTGTTGACGAAGCCCTGGATCGCCTGCGGCTTCTCCTTGAGCGCCTTGTCGCTGGCGACGACCACGTCGAGGATCGTGCGGTAGTTGTCGCTGCCGATCAGCACCTTCACGTTCGGCTGCTGCAGCGCGTCGTCGATCGTCGGCTCCCAGCCGACCAGCGCGTCGGCGTTGCCCGCCTTGAAGAGACTGACCGCCTCGTCGATGTTGTCGGCCGGCACCAGTTTGACATCCTGCGGCGTCAGGCCGACCAGGCTCAGGTTCGAGTAGAGGAAGTATTCGGAGACGCTGCCTTCCGAGTAGGTGATGCGCTTGCCCTTCAGGTCGTTGAGCCGCGCGATCGGCGCGCGCGCCACGATTTTGTCGGCGCCGGCCGACTCGTCCACGATCGCGACGACCTTGCCGGTCTGGTCGTCCGGGAAGAGCGCGACCGCGTCGAGCGTGGTCAGCAGGACGTCGAACGAGCCGTCCTTGACCGCCTGCCGGCGCTGGGCCTCGCTGTACGAGTTCTTCCCGTCGAAGTCGAACGGGATTGGCTTGAGCGCGATGCCGTTCTGCTTGTCCAACCCGAGCTGCGTGGCGACGCGCACCGGGAAGTACGGCGCGTAGGCGTCGTAGGCCACCGACACCGTCGGCAGCGCCGCCGGCGACGCGCTCGCCGCCGGCGGGGTGGTCGGCGCCGCCGCGGCGGTCGCCGCCGGCGTCAGGGGGGCCGACGTCGGCCCCACCGTCGCCGGGACGACGCCGAGGTTCTTCGTCGGTGTGGGCGTCGGCGCGGCGGCAGCGTTGCCGAGCGCGGTCGCCGTCGGCAGGCTCCCCGTGCGGGCCGTCGGGAGGCCGGCCACGGCGGTCGGCTGCGGGCCGAAGGGGCCGATCCGCTGCGCCGTCAGGTAGGCGTAGGAGACCACCCCGGCCAGTGGACAGGCCACCAGCAGGATGACGATGAGGAACCAACCGGCAGGCGTCAGGCGCATCGGCTACAGGCTCCCCTCGGTCGAACTGGACGTCGGGGTTTCCCCGGCCTGCCGCTGCTGGGCCGGCTCCTCGGCGGTCGCGGGCGCGGCGGGCGCCGCGGCGGCCGTCGGCGTGTAGCCGACCTCGGCCTGCAGTTCGGCCAGGATGTTGCGGCCCTGGGCGCTGATCTGGGCGCGGCTGGCGCGCTGGCTGCGCTGCTGGCGCTCCATCAGCCCCTCGACCAGCTCCTTGCGCGCCTCGTAGCGGGCGGAGCGCCGGTCGGTCGACTGCTTGACCTGCTCGCGCAGGTTGTCGCGGTCCTCCGGGACGACCTGCGCCATCTGCTCGGTCAGCGCCAGCGACTGTTCGCGCATCTGGGTCATCTGGACCTGGCGGACGAGGCGCGAGTCGCTGCGGGCCAGCTTCTGCAACTGGTCGGCCTGGTCGAAAACCATCTGCTTGGCGGCTTCCTTGTTGGAGAGCGCGTCGTTGACGTCCTTCTCCAGTTGCGCCAGCTCGGCCTGCGCCTGCGACAGCTCGTCCGACTTCGCCGCCGCCAGCGACATCTGGTGCTCTTCTTCGTCGGCGTCGCCGCGCTGCTTGGCCTGCTGCGCCAGGGCGACGTGCTCTTTGGCCTCCTCGCGCAGCCCGGCGACCTCGCTGCGCATCTCGGCCAGCTCCGCGACCGCCTCGTTGGCCAGCGCGCCGATGTCGGCCGCGCGGTCCATCTGCTTCTTGAGGCCCTTCGACTTCTGCTCGCGGTCGTAGCGCAACCGCTCTTCCAGCGGCACCGCGTCCTCGACGCGCCGGAAGAAGATGCCGAAGACCGACCCGAAGAGATTCCTGATCCGCTGGAACACCACGCGCTCCTTTCGCTCCCCCGTAGTGATGCGGCTATCCCGTGCCGGGCGACCGCCGGCGTGAACTCACCATGCGTTATCTACGGGGCGTCATGTCGAGGGTTACACCGCTGTGACTCGCCTACCGACCGGGACGATTATACAATGCGAGGTAGTCGTCAGTCGCCGGTCGTCAGTCGTCAGTAAGTTGATGGTACATGGTTGCTCGCTATGGGCGGCTCGACCGCGATGA
>DASSSV010000275.1:0-3879 GCA_035708265.1 Thermomicrobiales bacterium
CAATGGCCTGCGCTGGATCGTGCGCACCGGGGCGCAGTGGCGCTGGCTGCCGCACGACCTGCCGCCGTGGTACACCGTCTACCAGCAGACGCAGCGCTGGCTGCGCGCCGGGGTCTTCGAAGATATCGTGCAGGACCTGCGCGCGGTGCTGCGCCTGGCCCAGGGCCGGGCGGAAGCGCCCAGCGCGGCCATCTTCGACGCCCGCACGCTGCAATCGACGCCCGAGAGCGGGGCGCGCGCCGGCTACGACGGGGCCAAGCGGTGCCGGGGCACCAAGACGCACCTGGCGGTGGACACGCTGGGGCACCTGCTCGCGCTGCCGGTGACGCCGGCGGACGAGCAGGACCGCGCCCAGGTGGCCGACCTGGCCGCGCAGGTGCAGGAAGCGACTGGCGAGACGATCGAGGTGGCCTTCGTGGACCAGGGCTATACCGGGGACGAGCCGGCCGCGGCGGCGGCCGCGGGCATCCGCCTCGACGTCGTCAAGCTGCCCGCGGCCCGGCGGGGCTTCGTGCTGCTGCCCCGGCGCTGGGTGGTGGAGCGCTCCTTCGCCTGGCTGGCGCGCTTCCGCCGCCTGGCCCGCGACTACGAACGGCTGCCCGAGACGCTCAAAGGCTTGCATTTCCTCGCCTTCGCGATCGTGGCGCTCGCGCGCTTCGTGGCCATCATGGCGCAAAGTGCATAACAGGCTCTAAGTAGGGCGGTGGTCAAAGTTCGTAGGATCCGCTATGCTGGCGTGCATGTACCGCATCGCTTTGACTGACGGGCAACGCCGGGAGCTGCGCGAGCGCACCCGGCAGGCCGGGCTTGCGCCGAGCACCCGCGACCGCCTGGAGATGGTGCGCCTGGCGGATGCCGGCTGGGGCGTGCCGCGCATCGCGCGCCACCTCGGCCGGCACGAACAGACCGTCCGGGCCTGGGTCAAGGCCTTCCTCGCGGGGGGCTTCGACGCCCTGCCGGACAAGCCGCGGGGCGGCAAGCAGTCGGCCTTGACCGCGCCCATGCTGGAGAGCGTGCGGGCCGAGCTGGCGGCCGGCGCGCGCACCTGGACGGCGGCCCAACTCGCCGACTGGGTGGCCGACCGCCACGGCGTCCGCCTGAGCGCCGACCGCTTGCGCATCCACCTGCGCCGGGCCACGAGCTCCTGGCAGCGCCCCAGCCGCACCCTGCGCCACAAGCAGGACCCGGCCGAGGTCGCGGCGCGCGAGGCCGTGCCCGCGGAGCGCGCCAAAAAGGGGCCGCCGGCCTGATCGATCTGTGCCCTCTGGACGAGGCGGGCTTCGCCCTGACCTTGCCGACGACCTCCAGCCGGTGCCCGCGCGGCGAACGGCGGCGCGGGCCCTATCAGGCCCCGCGGGGGCGCCGGGGCAACGCCCTCGGCGCCTCCTTGCCGCACGGCCCCGACGCGGGGCGGCTGGAGTCTCGCAGGTGGGCGGTGCCGCCGAAGAGCCGCGCCCGCAAGCCCCGGGCGACGCCGGCGGAGCGCGCGGCCACGCACGGCTTGACGGCGGACCAGGTCGGCCCGATCGACGCGGCGCGCCCGGTCGCCTTCCGCTGGCAGGTGGCCGGCCGCCCCGCGGACGCCGGGCCCACCTGGCGGCGGGAGCGCCCGTTGGTGATCGCCCCGGACAACTACTCCGTCCACACCAGCCAGGCCGTCGCCGCGGCGCGGCCCCTGCTGGCGGCGGCCAACGTCGAGCTGGTCTACCTGGCGCGGTACTGCCCGGAGCAGTCGGCGATCGAGCCGCTCCGGAACGACGTCAAGCAGCATCGACTCCCCCTGAGCAGCTTCGGCCAGGTGGCCGCGCTCAAGCAGGCGGTCGACGACGCCCTCGCCCGCAAAGCCCGGCACTTCCGACAGGCCCATGCCAAACCTACGAACTTACACCGCCCGGCCACTTAGTGCTCTGTTACTCCTCAAGTGTGGGGTACAAGCGCCGCAGTTTGATGCGGGCGTCGGCCGTCGTGAAGCGCCACGCGATCGGCCTGCTGCCCGCATTGTGGCGAGCCTGCCAGGCCGTCACGTCGGCCTGGCGGCTCGCCACTTCGGGCACCCGCCGGTCGAGGCACTGCCGGCTGCGGACGCTCAGCGCGATCGCGGCCAGGTTCAGCCAGCTGCCGTGCTTGGGGGTGTGGGGGATCTCCAGCTTGTCCGCCAGGCGCTTGGCCTCCGCGGGCGGGAAGGCCTCGTAGAGCGAGGCCGGGGTGTGCGTGTTCAGGTTGTCCAGGACCAGCACGATGCGCTCGGCCCGGGGGTAGCGGACGTCGACCAGGTCCTTGATCGGGTGCGCCCAATCGGTGCGGGTGCGCCGCGCGGTCGCGCCCACCCAGCGCCGGCCGGCCAGCGGCTCGCAGAAGAGGAACAGGTTGGCCACGCCGCCGCGCGCGTATTCGTAGTCCACGCGCCGCGGCTGGCCGGGCTGGGCCGGCAGGGATGGCCGGGTGTCGCGCAGCAGTTGCTTGCTGCTCTCGTCCATGCAGACCGGCGGGCGCCGGGGATCGTACGGGCGGGTATAGACGTCCAGCACGTCCTCCATGTGCCAGACGAACGCGGCGTTGGCCCGCGGCGGGATGCTCCGCTGGCGCTTCCGCCAGGGCTTCGGCGCGTTTGCTTTAAGGCGCGGCGCACGGTCTGGTACGAGACCGCGTCCACCACCTCCAGCTCGACGAGCTCGTCGGCCAGGAGGCGCAGCGACCAGCGCTCCCGGCCCGCGGGCGGCGCGCTGCAGGCCAGGGCCACCAGCCGGGCCTCCCGCGCGCCGTCGAGCTTGCGCGCGTACCCCCGGCGCGGCGCCCGCCGATCGAGGGCCGCCTCCAGGCCCGCCGCCACGCAGTGGCGGCGGATCCGCGCGACGGTCGGCTGGCTGACCTCGACCGCCTCGGCGATGCGCCCATCCACCCAGCCCGGGCCGTCCGGGCCCCGGTCGGCCTTGAGCAACACCCGCGCGTGGGTCAGCCTGCGCGCGGGCGCCGTGCCCGCGGCGATCAGGTCCTGGAGGTACTGGCGCTGGGGGCCGGTCAGCACGACCGGATACTTCTTCTTCATGCCGCCCAGTCTCCCAGCGCTCGCCGCAACCCTCCAAATCAGCCGTCACTGAGCACTAGTGTCGCCCCTTCGTCCTGTTGGATCACTTAGCCGGGGCGGTAGCCCCGAATACGCAAGTATTCAATCCCAACCCGCGCTTGTAGCGCGGGCTGTGCGCGCAATCGGGCCGGGCGGGGGTGTCGGCGGGACCAAAGACCCCTAGCGCCGCCCGCAAACACTGTCACGTAGCCGGGGGGAACCGTGCCCCGGTTGCCCTCGCCCGGGCTGGGAAAACGGCCTGTACTGGGTGTCACTGGTTAGGGGGGCTACGCCAGTAGCCGGTAGCGGGGCGCTATTGCGGTTTCCGTGCTGTGGCAAGAAAAAAGACCCGGGCAGACGCCCGGGCCGCGCTTGGTGGGCGACACTGGACTCGAACCAGTGACCTCCACGATGTCAACGTGGCGCTCTAACCAACTGAGCTAGCCGCCCGCCTCACCTCGTAGCACGCGGAGTATAGCACGCGGGCCCGCGGCGGCGCAAGGCGGAGATGACGGGCGGTTGCACCAAGGATGGGGGGCTACGCCGCGCGGGGGCGGTCGGCGTCGGCGTCGTCCCAAGCGGCGTTGTATTCGCGCACGCGCAGGGCGACGACGGCGTCGGCATTGGCCCGCTTCCGGCGCATGCCGCGGCGCTTCATGCGCCGGTTGATGACCACGGCGACCGCGCGCGCGACCAGGCCGCTGCCCACGGGGTAGCCCGCCGCCCGCCAGGCCGCGTCGTCGCCCAGCCCGCCCCGCTGATGCTCCAGGGAGGCGATCGCCTCCTCCGGCGCGCGGGCGGGCTCGGTGCCGGCC
>DASSSV010000276.1:0-7312 GCA_035708265.1 Thermomicrobiales bacterium
ACCGCCGCGCCCACCACCCGCCGTAGCGCCTCGACGTGCGCCACCCCGATCCCGGTCCCGATCACCCCCACCCGCACCGTCTCGGCCATCCGCCCTCCTCATTCACCGCGGAGGCGCAGAGGGACGAGGAGAGAGGACGCAGAGATTTCTGTGTATTCATCTTCTCTCCGCGTCCTCTCCTCAGTCCTCTGCGCCTCCGCGGTGAACGTACCTGTCCCCGTCGCCGACCGTGACGGGTAGTATACTGGCCGGCGAGTGGCGCGGGGGCGCAAGCGGAGGAGGCGGGGCGGTGGCGATCGAGCGGGTGAGCGTGGTCGGCGCGGGGACGATGGGCAGCGGGATCGTGCAGACCTTCGCCCAGGCCGGCATCCCGACCACGATGATCGACGTGGCGGAGGCGCCGCTAGAGCGCGGGCTGGCGACGATCGAGAAGAACCTGGCGCGCGCCGTCGAGCGCGGCCGGCTCGCCGCCGAGGACGCGCAGCGGGCCCGTGACGCGATCACCACGACGACCGATCTCGCGGCGGGCGTCGCCGACAGCCGGCTCGTCGTCGAGGCGGCCTTCGAGAACCCCGAGGTCAAGGCCGACCTCTTCCGCCGCCTCGACGCCGCCTGCCCGCCCGCCACGATCCTCGCCTCCAATACCTCCTCGATCTCGATCACCCAGCTCGCCGCGGCCACCGGCCGGCCCGACCGCGTGATCGGGATGCACTTCTTCAACCCCGTGCCGGTGATGAAACTGGTCGAGATCGTCCGCGGGCTCGACACCAGCGACGCCACCTTCGCCGTCGTGCGCGACACGGCGATCGCCGTCGGCAAGACCCCGGCCGAGGTCAACGACTTCCCCGGCTTCGTCTCCAACCGCGTGCTGATGCCGATGATCAACGAGGCGATCTTCTGCCTGATGGAGGGCGTGGCGACCCGCGAGGCGATCGACGAGGTGATGAAGCTGGGGATGAATCACCCGATGGGCCCGCTCGCCCTGGCCGACCTGATCGGCCTCGACGTCTGCTACGACATCATGCAGGTCCTCCACCACGACCTCGGCGACGACAAGTACCGCCCCTGCCCGCTGCTGCGTAAGATGGTCCTGGCCGGCAAACTCGGCCGCAAGAGCGGCACCGGGTTCTATAAGTACGAATGACGAATGACGAATGAGTGCCGAGCGATGAGCGATGAGTGCGCGGCGCGGTGGGGGCGACGCGCGGCGTCGCCCAGTTGACGCGGGCACCCGCCGGGCGGGCGAGGCACCGCCTTTCCTGAATAGGCCGCGCAGGCGGCCTTCGTGGCGCGTAGCGCCCCCAAGCCGCGGCTTCAGCCGCCCGTCCCTCTCCCCACCCCCGTGTGGTAGCATTAACCCGGCATCCGTAGGCCCCTACTCGTCACTCATCACTCGTCACTCATCACTCGCTCGTCGCGCACTCATCGCTCATCGCTCATCGCTCAGCACGGGATAGGGGGAATGACCGCGTCCAACGTCCTCGACCTGCACACCTTCTCGGTCTCGGCGATCCGCGCGCTCAACATGGGCGTGGCGATCATGCGCCGCTTCGGCCACCGCGCGCTCACCACCGAGCACCTCCTGCTGGCGCTGCTCAACCAGAGCGACGGCAACGCCAACAAGATCCTGCAACACTTCGGCGTCGACCTCTTCGCCGTGCGCGCCGGGCTGGAGCAGTATCTCGCCGAGGCGACGACCGTCCCGCTCTCCGACCTCGAGTTCGAGGCCGACGGCGGCCGGCGCCTGCCGCTCGCGCCGAACCTCGCGCTCGTGCTCGACCGCGCGCGCGTCGTCGCCGACGGCTACCGCCTGGCCTGGGTCGGGACCGACCACCTCCTCGCCGCGATCGTCCAGGTCGAGAATCCGGCCGGCGCGCTCCTCAAGCGCTACGGCGTCAGCGCGGCGCAGATCGACGACGCGCTACGCACGATCAACAAGGGCGGCGCGGTCAAGGGCGAGGGCAACACCGAGATCGTCGTCGACCTCGTCGCCGCCGCGAAGGCCGCGGCGAACGTGCCGACCTGGCCGAAGGTGGTCGAGCGCGCCGACCCGCTGCGCGACCTCGTCAACATCCTCCTCCAGCGACGGCGCAACAGCGTCCTGATCGTCGGCGAGCCCGGCTCGGGGCGGCGCTCGCTCGTCGTCGCGCTGGCGCAACTCGCCGCGCGCGACCAGGCGCCGACCGGCATCCCCGGCGCGATCTGGGCGCTCCAGCCGGGCGCGCTGCTCGGCAACCCCGAGACGAACGTCGAGATGGCGCTGCGCGTCGCGCGCGGCGGCATCCTGCTCGTGCCCGACCTGCCGCTCTTCTTCGGCGGCAGCGCCTTCCCCGGCTACGCCGAGGCCGGCATGGCGATCCGCGGCGCGCTGACCTCGCCGAACGGCGACCGCGTCCGCCTGGTCGGCACCGCCACGACGCAGGGCTACAACAAGTACCTCGACCCCGACGGCACGCTCGCCGTGGCCGCCGCCCCGCTGCGCCTGGAGCCGCCCTCCGCCGAGGAAGCGGTGCCGATGCTGGAGGCGCACCGCCCCGCGCTGGAGCACGACTACAAGGTGACGTTCGCGCCCGACGCGCTCCCCGCCGCGACGACGCTGGCGCAGCAATACCTCCCCGGCGCCCTCCCCGCGACCGCGCTGGCGGCGCTGGAGCGCGCCTGCGTGCTGGTGCAACTGGCCGGCGCCGCCGCGCCCGAATTGCGCCCGGCCGGCATCGCGCCCGAGCCGCTGGTGGACAAGGGCGATGTCGCCGCCGCGGTCGGCGCGATGAGCGGCGTGGCGGTCGGGCAGATGGTCGGGCCGGAGCGCGAGCGGCTGGCGCGGATGGAGCAGGCGCTGCACGCACGCGTGATCGGCCAGGACGAGGCGATCGCCGCGGTCAGCCGGGCCTACCGCCGCGCGCGCGCCGGCTTCCGCGACGTCAAGCGGCCGATCGGCTCCTTCCTCTTCCTCGGCCCCAGCGGCGTCGGCAAGACCGAGACCGCGCGCGCGCTGGCGGAGTTCCTCTTCGGCAGCGAGGACGCGACCGTGCGCATCGACATGTCGGAGTACATGGAGAAGCACGCGGTCGCGCGGCTGGTCGGCGCGCCGCCCGGCTACGTCGGCTACGAGGAGGGCGGCCAGCTCACCGAGGCGGTGCGGCGCAAGCCGAGCTCGGTCGTCCTCTTCGACGAGATCGAGAAGGCCCACCCCGACGTCTACAACCTCTTCCTCCAGATCCTCGACGACGGGCGGCTGACCGACGGCAAGGGCCGGCGGGTCGATTTCCGCAACACGATCATCATCATGACCAGCAACCTCGGCACCGAGTACATCCTCGGGGAGGGGACCGAGCACGCTGGGGCGCCGCTGCCGGAGGAGACGCGCGACCAGATCGAGGAGGTGCTGCGGTCGCACTTCCGGCCGGAGTTCCTCAACCGCATCGACAAGATCGTCATCTTCACGCCGCTCAGCCGCGAGCAACTGCGCCTGGTGCTCGAACTGCAGCTCGCGCGCGTCTACGACATGGCGCGCAACGCCGGCCTGCACGTCGAGATCACCGAGCCGGCGAAGGACTGGCTGCTGGCGCAGAACCACGAGCCGGAGTTCGGCGCGCGGCCGATCCGCCGCATCGTGCAGGACTACGTCCTCGACGCGCTGGTCGACGGCCTGACCGACGCGCAGTTCGCCGCGGGCGACACCGTCCGCATCGACGCGCCCGGCGAGGGTCCGCTCATGCTGACGCGCGTCGAGGGTACCGCCGCCCCGGCCGCGTCAGCGGAAGAGCCGGCCGCCGCGGCGGCCCGCCCCCTCGCCGCCACGCCCGAACTCGGCGCCCCGGGCGAGCACGCCACGCCCGAGCCGGCGCGCAAAGCCGAGGCCGAGGGCGGGTAAGCGCGGCGCCCGGCATGGCGGGGGCCGGCGACTGAAGTCGCGCCTGAGTGGCCTGCAGGCTACAAAACCCGCCTGCGCGGGTTAGGTTTAGTTCCGCGCCCCGGCCCGCGGGGCGGACGTCCCAGTGCCGCAGCGTCCCCAAGTGCGGTCTCGGTTGCCGGCCCCTCCCCGCTATCCAGCGAAGCGTACGAAACACACATATGCTACGAGTCGTCTAATTCGCAGGGAAGCAGCGTCACGGCACGAGGATAGGCGTATGCATTCGATCACCGCCAGCGAAGCCCGCGATGAGTTCGCCGACATCATCAACCGCGTCGCCTTCGGGCGCGAGCGCGTCACCATCCGCCGGCGCGGCAAGGAGTTGGTCGCGGTCATCCCGATCGAGGATCTGCGCCTGCTAGAGCGGCTGGAAGAAGCGGCGGAGGACGAGATCGACCTGGAAGAAGCGCGGAAGATCCTGGCCGACCCGACCGAAGAGCGTATCCCCTGGGAGGAGGTCAAGCGCGACCTCGGCCTGCCGCCTGCATGAGCGGCCGGCCGCCATACCGGATCGAGTTCGCCCGCACCGCCCGCAAGGGGCTGGAGGCGTTGCCGGCTACGGAACGCGAGCGGGTGGCACGCGCGATCGACGCATTGGCGACCGAACCCCGTCCAGCCGGCGCCCGGGCCTTACAGGGGCAGTCGGGGCTCCTGCGAATCCGAGTTGGCGACTACCGGGTGGTCTACCAGGTGCATGACGACGTCCTGACGGTGCTCGTCGTGCGTGTTGGGCACCGGCGTGAGGTTTATCGGCGAGGTTGAATTGCCAATGAAATGCCGGGGTGAAGCGCTATGCTAGAGAAAGCTCTTCTGGATATCCGCGAAGGCATCGAAGCGGGGCGGTTCGCCAACGAGCAGGCGGTCCGTCAGGGTATCGTCCTACGCATATTGCGGGCGCTATCCTGGCCGGTCTTAGAACAACCAGATGTTGTGTTTCCAGAATACTCCGTCGGGGATCGAAGAGTAGATTATGCGCTGTGCCATCCGCCTAACAAGCCGATCGTGTTCATCGAGGTGAAGCAGATTGCTCAGAATCGAGGCAGCCAAAGTAGTGAGGCAGAGCGCCAACTCTTTGAGTATGCGTTTCACCGTGGCGTGCCAATGGCTATTCTTACATACGGGCGAGAATGGCACTTCTTTCTGCCCGCAGAGCAGGGCGATTACGATGATCGCCGTGTGTATACGCTTGACATTGTGGAGCGGGAGCCCAAGGAAGGGGCTGAGCGGCTAAGCCGATATCTGGACTATGAGGCAATTTGCTCTGGTGCCGCCATTGAGGCGGCGCGGCAGGATTATCGCAGCGCGGCGAAGGAACGCCAGATCCAGGCTACGTTGCCCGAAGCCTGGAGGAAACTCATCGAAGAGCGGGATGAGTACCTGATCGATTTGCTCGCAGACAAGGTCGAAAGCGTGTGCGGCTACAAACCTTCTCAGGAAGTCGTATCCGATTTCCTGGTTCGGCGCGTGCAATTCGGCAACTCTTCGTCTTATTCCACGAATCTCGCTCCGAAGCCCGCCATATCGCGGGTTGCTGTGGCCGCGACTTCACCACCGGCACTGACCTCAACTGGCTTTATCTTATACGGCGAAGTACATCCGGCGCGGAGCGCTAGGGAGGTAATGATAATGGTGTTGCAGGAGTTCGCCGAACGCGATCCTTCGTACTTGGAACGCTTCGCCGCACGACTGAAGCACGGGCGCTCACGACCCTACATTGCCCGCTCACCGAAGGATTTGTATCCGGCGAGCCCCCACTTGATCGAAGACCCCGACAACTACCGTCAGTTGCGCCCTGGATGGTTCGTCGATGTCAATCGAAATAAGGTGGGGATGGAGCAGACGATCAGAGAAGCCGCAGAGGTAGCGGGTGTTCACTTTGGGACCGAGCTGCTGATCAATCTCGGCAAGTGATGCCTCGCTGTTGCGTCCCAGTCAGACGTCTCTACCATCCGCAAGGCCGCATCTGGTGAATTGGGGGGACGGGCGCGCATGCCACATCAGAGCGAGAAGGCGGAACCGCAGTCGCAGGGTGACCACGCCGCGCCGGCGCAAGCGGCAGGGCCGGCGCTCGACCCGCGCGACCCCGATATCGCGCGCGTCGAGTCGGCCTACGGGCTGGTCAGCCAGGAGGGGATGACGCCGGAGCTGGCGACGCAGATCCTCAGCCTGGCCGACAGCACGCCGGCCCAGGTCACCGCCGCGATCGAGGCGCTGGCCGCCAAGACCGCCGCGGTGCGCGCCGACGCCGACGCCCGCCTGGCCGACGAGCGCGCCGTCCACGAGGACATCACCGCCAAGCTTGACGCCGCGACCAAAGAAGAGGCCGCCGACTACACCGCGCAGCGCGACGAGCAGGACCGGCTGCTCACCGCCGCGCGCGGGCTCGGCGAGCAAGTCGGGCGCGTCGTCGCCTTCTTCGGCCTCCCCGCGCCCGGTGCCGTCGCGCAGGCCCAGGCCGCGCCCGCGGAGCCCACGCACGAGGAGGGCGCCTTCGGCCGCCTCCTCGGCCTCTTCGTCGAGCGCCGCGACGACGAGGAGCGGCGCGCGCCGCCCCCGGCCGAGGCGCCGGCCGGCGCGGTCAAGGGCGACGAGCCGCCGATCTACGACCCCCAGGACGACGCCGTGCGCAAGGTCGGCGTCCTCGCCAGCCTGATCGCCCTGCCGAACAGGACCGCCGAGCAGGTGCTGGCGATGGTCAAGCCGCAGGGGATCGACCTCGCCGCCATCGGCCGCATCGTCGGCGACGCGCACGCCATCGCCGCGCGCCAGATCGCGCAGTCCGAGGCGATCAAGGCGCTGGTCGAGGCGCGGCACCAGGAGGAAGTCGGGCGCTTCGGCGCGGCGGCGAGCAAGGAGAACACCCAGTACGCCGCCGTGGTCAAGGAGCACGACGCCGCCGTCGCCCAGGTCGCCGACCTGGAGGCCAAGATGGCGCGCCTGCGGGAGTTCTTCGGCTTCCCGGCCGGGCAGGTGCCAAGGCAGAGGCTGGGATAGGGCTGGCCTCGGTCGGTCGGCATCGGGAACCGCGATACAATGCCGACTGACGGAAGCGGCGAGGGACTGATGGCAGCGACACCGACGATCGAAGAACTCTACGAGCGGCAGATCAAGCCGCGCCCCGCGAGCGAGCGCCTGCGCCTGCTGGCGATGATCGCCCGCGATCTGGCGGGGAGCGCAGCCGCCCACAAGCCGCACGAACGCAGCCTGCTCGAACTCGAAGGGCTGGGCGCCGAACTGTGGCAGGGGATCGATGCACAGGAGTATGTTCGCAAACTGCGGGAAGAGTGGGACCATCGCCTCTGCTGAATCCCATTAGTGGTCAGCTTGGAGTTCACTCAGCCGGTGCTTCGCGTCGGCTAGCTCACGCTTCATGTCTGTCAACTCCTGCTCCGTGTTTTG
>DASSSV010000277.1:0-15710 GCA_035708265.1 Thermomicrobiales bacterium
GTAGAAGGCGCGCTCGCGGTCCACCGGGCGGCCGCCGGCGTGCTCGTAGGCGGCGTAGAAGGGCTCGCGCGCGCCGACGCCGCCGACCGGCAGGTGGTCCACGCCGAAGCGCCAGGCGCGGACGCAAGCCCAGGCGAGGTCGGCGTGCGGGTCGCCGAGGTGGGCGTTCTCCCAGTCGAGGACGGCGCGCAGCCCTTCCGGCCCGACGACGAGGTTGCCGACGCGGAAGTCGCCGTGGACCAGCACGGGCCGTTCAGCCGGCGGCATCTGCGCCCGCAGCCAGCGCAGGCCGAGTTCGAGCGCCGGGTGCGGCTCGTCGATCGCGCGGAGGTCGGCCTCCATCCGCTCCAGCGTCACCTCGGCGGCGAGCTGGCCCGGCCGCGGGGCGCGCAGGAAGTCGAGGCCGTGCGACGCGGCGTCGACGTTGTGGATCGCGGCGAGGGTCTCGGCCATCTGCGCGGGGAGCGCCGCGCGCGCCGCGGCCAGCGCGGGCTGCTGGACGATACGCCGGCCGATCGTCTCGCCGTCGAGGCGCGCCATCAGGTAGGCGGCGCGGCCGGCGAGGTCGGGGAAGAACCAGTAGGGGCGCGGCGTGCGCACGCCGGCCGCGTACGCGGCGCGGTGGACGCGGAACTCCTGTTCGCGCGGCAGAACCGCGCTGCTGAGCGCGCCGCCCATGTCGCGGCGCAGCACCAGCGCGTGCCGCCCGGCCTCCGCCCCGCCCGCGATCTCCACGTCGACCGCCCAGGCTTCCTGCGACGCCCCGCCGGCCAGCCGCGCCAGCCCGCCGACGCGCGCCGGCGCCCCGGCCGCCTCGCCGATGCGGCGCTCCAGTTCGTCGCGCAGCGCCGCCGTGGGGTCGGGCGCCGGGTCGTCCATGCGTCACTCCTCGTGAGGGGGCGGAGGGGGATAGGGGGTGAAGGGGGTGAAGTAGAAAGCCGAGCGGCTGAAGCCGCGGCTTGGGGGTGCCGCGCGCCACGAAGCCCGCCTGCGCGGCCTGACCACAGCCCAGCCCGCGCAGGCGGGCTTCGTGGCCGCAGGTCTTCAGGCGCGCCTTCAGGCGCCGGCCCACCTCTCCATCTTCACCCCCTACCCCCCTTCACCCCCTGCACCCCCTTCAACACCCGCTGCGCGATCACCATCCGGTGCACCTCGGAGGCGCCGTCGTAGATGCGGAAGGGGCGGATGTTGCGGTAGAAGAGCGCCAGCGGCAGCGTGTCCGAGACGCCGTGCGAGCCGCAGATCTGCAGCGCGCGATCCACCACGCGGCCGACCGCCTCCGAGACGAAGACCTTCGTCATCGAGGATTCCTGCCGCGCCTGGCCGCCGCTGTCGATCACCCAGGCGGCGTGCCGGACCATCAGCCGCGAGGCGTGCAGTTCCATCGCCGAGTCGGCGATCATCTGCTGCACCATCTGGTGCTGGCCGAGAGTCGCGCCGAAACTCTCCCGCCCGGCCGCGTACTCGACGGCGATGTCGAGCGCCCGCTGCGCCACGCCGAGCCAGCGCATGCAGTGGGTCAGGCGGGCGGGCGCGAGGCGCACCTGCGCGTAGCGGAAGCCCTCGCTGGCCGCGCCGAGGACCGCGTCGTCGTCCACGACGCAATCGCGGAACTCGACCTCGCAATGGCCGCCCGGGATACCGGCGTCGAGCGAGGGGATCTGCCGGACGACGCGAAAGCCGGGGTTGTCGGCGTCGACCAGGAACATCGTCGCGCCGGGCCGGCCGTCGGGGCGCTCGCCGGTGCGCGCCATGCAGATCGCGAAGGCCGCGCCGTCGGCGCCGGTGATGTACCACTTGTCGCCGTTGATGACCCATTGGTCGCCCCGCCGCTCGGCGGTCGCGCACAGCAGCGAAGGATCGGAGCCGGCGCCGGGCGGTCGCTCGGTCATCGCGAAGCAGGAGCGAATCGTGCCGGCGACGAGCGGGCGCAGGTAGCGCTCCTTTTGCGCCGCGGTCCCGGTGACCGCCAGCAGGTGCATGTTGCCCTCGTCGGGCGCGGCGCAGTTGAGCGCGGGCGGGCCGAGCAGGCTGCGCCCGGCCTCCTCGAAGACGACGCTCATCCCGCGCATGTCGAGGCCGAGGCCGCCCCACTCGCGGGCCATGTGCGGCGCGTAGAGGCCGGCGTCGCGCGCCTTCGCCCGCAGCGCCGCCAGCCGGTCGGCCGGCAGCCCGTCGTGCTCGTCCGCGAACGGCTCCTCGGGGATCACCTCGTCGCGCACGAACGCCGCGGTCCGCTCGCGCAGTTCCTCCAGCTCGGGCGGCAGGCCGAAGTCCAACATTGCTGACTCCCCCCTACGAAGGTAAAGTACGAGGTACGAAGTACGAGACGGGGACGCGCTGCGGCTACATGCTAGCCGTGTCCTCCGGGGGCTCATTCGTACTTCGTACCTCGTACTTCGTACCTCGTACTTCGTACTTCACGCCAGGTGCCCGCCGTCGATCGGGAAGGCGACGCCGGTGATGAAGGCCGCGTCGTCGGAGGCGAGGTAGGCGGCCGCGGCGGCGACATCGTCCGGCGTGCCGAGGCGGCCGAGCGGGATGTCGGCCACGAGGCGCTGGCGCATCGCCTCGGCCGGCTGCCGGAAGGCGTCGATGAAGCCGGCGACCATCGGCGTCTCGATCCAGACCGGACAGAGGGCGTTGGCGCGGATGTGGTGGCGCGCGCCCTCCAGCGCGAGCGTGCGAACGAGCTGGATCACGCCCGCCTTGGTCGGCCCGTAGGCGCCGAGCCGCGGCGTGCCCTCCAGCCCGGCGACCGACGCGGTCGCGAGAATCACCCCGCCCCCCGCGCGCATCGCTCGGAAGGCGTGCTTGGCGGAGAGAAAGACGCCGGTGAGATTGACCGCCAGCACGCGCTCCCAGTCGGCGCGGTCGAGGTCGACGAGCGGGGCGAGGACGCCGCCGATCCCGGCGTTGGCGACCATGATGTCGAGCCGGCCCCAGCGCGCGGTCGCGTCCGCCATCGCCGCGGCGCAGTCGGCCTCGTCGGTCACGTCGCAGCGACGGAAGGCGGCGCGCGCGTCCCGCCCGAGTCCGGCAACGGTCGCCGCGCCGCCCGCCTCGTCCACGTCGGTCGCCAGCACCGCCGCGCCCTCCGTGGCGAAGCGCGCCGCCATCGCCCGCCCTAACCCCGACCCCGCGCCGGTGATGACCGCGACCTTGCCGTCCAGCCGTCCCATCGGTCCCCTCCGGGGAGTTGCAGATTGCAGATTGCAGATTACCGCCTCTGCGCGGGGCGTACGGCGATACGTGTCAGGCCCGCCAGAGTCGCCGCCCTGCCCATCAGCCCCGGCGCATCTTCGATCTGCGATCTGCAATCTTCAATCTTCATCCCCGCCCTCGTCGCCAGCGACCGGCCAGACGGCCCAGTTCCGCCCCGGCCCGGCGATGATCGCGTCGTTGAACCCGCCGAGCAGGTTCCAGCCCTCGTATTTCTCGGAGTCGGTGAAGACTTCGAGGACCGTGCCGCCGTCGAACTCCAGCCGCAGGTCGTTGTACTCCCCGCGGCAGGTGGCGTCGCGCACCGTCTGGCCGCCGACGAGCGCGGGGATCGCGTCGAGGTCGGCGTCCTCGGCGTCGCTCGTCGCCACGATCGTGCCCTCGTGCGAGAGGCGCCACATGGCGTTGACGACCAGCAGCCGCGCGTCAAGGCGGCACTGAAGATGGTTCCCGCGATGTTCAATCGCGCGACAGACCGCGCCCACCAGGCGCGCGCGCAACTGCTCCTGCGCCGCTGCATCCACGAAGCACGCTCCCCTATCGTTCCCCCCGGTTGGGCCTTCCTCCCCGCCTTCACCACGCCGTCGCGCCGCCGTCGAGCACGAGCACCTGGCCGGTGACGTAGCTGGCGGCGGGCGAGGCGAGGAAGAGGACCGCGCCTTTGATCTCGCCCGGCCGGCCGAGCCGCCCCAGCGGCACGTCGCGCGCCAGGCGCTCCCCGCTGCGCGCGAGCACCGCTTCGGTCAGGCGACTGGGGAAGAAGCCGGGCGCGATGGCGTTGACGCGGATGCCGTGCTCCGCCCACTCCACCGCCAGCGCGCGCGTCAGCGCGATGAGCGCGCCCTTCGAGGCGTGGTAGCCCGCCGCGCGCAGCACGTCGGGCGGCGAGGCGACGAGGCCGGCGACCGAGGCGGTGTTGACGATCGCGCCGCCCCCGGCCGGGATCATCTGCCGCGCCGCCGCCCGCGCGACGAGGAAGGCGCCGGTGGCGTTGGTGTCGAGGACCGCGCGGAAGCGCTCGGGCGCCATCTCCTCCGCCGGCGCGCCCCAGGAGACGCCCGCGTTGTTGACCACGATGTCGAGCCGCCCGCGGCGCGCGACGAGGTCGGCGACCAGAGCGTCGACCGCCGCGGCGTCGGTGACGTCGCAGGCGGCCGCGGTGACGTCGAGCCCGGCCGCGCGCAGTTCCGCTTCGGCCGGCCCGAGCCACTGGTCGCGCCGCGCGGTGATCGTTACCGCCGCGCCGGCTTCGGCCAGCCCCTCGGCGATCTCCCGGCCCAGCCCCCGCGAGCCGCCGGTGACAAGCGCGACCTGGCCGCCGAGGTCGAACAACTCCCTGACGTGTGGCATCCCACTCTCCCCGCGCTGCCGGAGACGGCGAAGCATGGCCACGATGTACGTAGCCCATTCTACACGGGATCCGCGGCTGATGGGGGCTTGCGGGATGCCATCGGGCGGTCGCGCCGCGCTGTCGGCCGACGGTGGACGCCGGGTCGTGGCGGAGCGTGCAGGTCGCGGGCGGGGACGGCGCGAGGCCGGGACCGGCGTGGTGACGCCGTGCGGCGCGGGAGGGGCCGCGGCGGGCGGAGCCGGCGGCGGTCGAGGCGGCCGCCGCGCGGCGGGGGCCTACTGGCGGACCGTCTCGTGGTGCAGGATCGCGCGCGCCTCGTCTTCCAGCCCGAGGTCGAGGCAGTCGAGGTAGGTCGAGAAGATGGCGTGCGCTAGCGTCGTCCGCTCTTCGACGCCGCTCACCGTGGACAGGCGCGCCACCAGTGACGAGAGGCGCAGCAGGAAGAAGTCGTCCAGCGACTCGTCGCTCGCCTGCAACCAGGTCGCCGGTGTCCATGCGGTCATCGTCGTGATCCTTTCGCATACCCGAGGCGGGAACGGCCCCACCTCTGCCCGGTCCCCGGCTGGCCGCCGTGCGGGGAATGCCGGTCGAGCCTGCGCGCCGCTGGTGTCGGGAGGTCGGCTCCGGCTCCGGTCCCTACCGCTCCTAAAGCACGAAGCCTGCCAACGATCGCGCCGTCCCGTTCACCCCTATTGAACGCCTCCGCGCGGCGGTTTGGAATAGGCTTTTGGTACGGGCTTTCCTCATTCGTTCGGAGGAGCCCCGATGGGAGGAAGTCCCCCTGCCCGATGGGGAAACCACTCGCCGCGGGGGCTGGCGACGGGGACCGCGCCGCGACCGCGAAGCCCTCCCCCGCGGAGTAGATACGTCCTAACCCGCGGGTCGGATTCCCCGGCGAGCGGCAGCGAGCCCGTAGCGGCGACGGCAATCGCCGGCCCCGGCTTCGCCGGGCTACAAGGTCAGCAGGGGGATTGCCGGTTCCAGATCGTCGGCGCGGCGGAGCAGCACCGCGAACGGCGTCGCCTCGGCACGCCAGTGGGCCGCGGCGGACGCGAAGATGGAGCACGCGACGGCCCAGTCGGCCGGGGCGCGGCGGATGAAGGGCGCGGCGCGGTCATAGAGGAGGACGTAACCGGGCGCGGGCGCCCAGGAGAGATCGCGCAGGCACTCTTCGAGCGCGTCCCAGTTCCAGCCGAAGTAGCCGGGGAGCGCCAGCGCGCCCGCGCAGGCGCGCAGGAAGGTCGCCTTGTCCATGACCGCGCCGCCGTCGAGCGTGAAGCAGCGCAGACCGGCCGCCTCGATCCGCCGGCGCAGCGCCGCGGCCGGCGGCCGGAGCGGCACGCGGTAGACCCCCGCGGCGGTCGGGTCGGTCAGCACCTCGCGCAGCGTCGTCATCAGCGGACCACCCGTTTGAAACTGGTGTAATGGTCGTCGGAGTAGTACAGCGCCCCGTCGCGGCCGGCGACGATGCGGCGCGCGCCGCGGTCGGCCGAGCCCGGCGTGACGACCGTGTACTCGCGGTAGTAGCCGTCCGGCTCGGGGGGCAGCAGCCCCTCGCGATTGGAGAAGGTGATGCCGTCGCGGGAGTAGGGGAACGGGCCGCCGCGGTCGATCAGGCGGATCGTCTCCTGCGCCTCGGGCGGCAGTTGCGCGAGCGCGATCGTCGGCAGGCCGTCGGCGGCCCGCCCGCGCGTCGGCGCGACCGTCCGCGTCGCGGTAGGGGCGGCGCGGTCGCCGCGCGGCACGGCCGTCGCCGGTAGGGCGGTCGCGGTCGCGAGCGGGGCCGCCCCCGGCGTCGCCGTGCCGACGCCGCCGCAGCCCGCGAGCAGCGCCGCGACGACGGCGAGCGCGCCGAGCATCGCCAGGATCGCGCCGCGCGCCCGCCCGCGCCCCATTCCTCTCCCCCGTCGTACCATCGCGTGTCGCCGCGCCCGGTTTACGGGCGCGGCCCATTGTAAAGGCCGCCGCCACCGACCGGGCGGAGGGGGCGGGCGGCTGAAGCCGCGGCTGGGGGCACCTCCGGCGCACGAAGGCCGCCGGCGCGGCCTGACGGGGGCGCGTCTCCCGCGTGGGGCATCGACCTCATGGCGGGCGCTGACCGCGCGGCAGGCGCGCGGGCCGACCGGGCGAGGCTCCTGATCGTCCCCCTCACCTGCCGCCCCTCGCACCCCCTTCACCCCCTATCCCCCTATCCTCCCGACTCTGCTACCATGCCGCCCGTGACGCGACGTATGGAGGGAGGACGCCGCGATGACGATTCGTGCCGTGCGCTGCTTCCAGGTCGCCGGCGCGGCCGACGTGGTGCCGCAGGAGGAGCGGCAGGTCGGGATGCTCGACATCTACCCCGAGTTGGCCGCGCGTCCGCCCGCGCCGCCCCCGGCCGACGGGCGGGTGACCGCGACCTACGTGCAGATCGACGCGGAGGAGGGCGCGAGTGGGCTCTTCGGGCCGATCTTCGAGGAGACCGCCGTCCTGATCGGCACGAAGCTCGCGCCGTACCTGCTCGGGCAGGATCCGCTCGCCAGCGAGCGCATCTGGGACCTCCTCTACCGCCAGGACCGCCACGCCCGGAAGGGCTACGAGATGATGGCGATCAGCGCGGTCGACAACGCGCTGTGGGATCTGCGCGGCAAGTTCCTCGGGCTGCCGGTCTACCGCCTGCTCGGCGGCCCGACGCGCGACCGCGTCGAGTGCTACGCCTCGATGCTCGGCTCCTCGCTCGACCCCGGCCTGGTGCGCGAGCGCGCCCAGTGGGCCGTGGCCGAGGGCTTTAAGGCCGAGAAGTGGTTCTTCCGCTACGGGCCGAGCGCGGGCCTGGAAGGACTGCACCGGAACGTGGAGCTGGTCCGCACGGTGCGCGAGGCGGTCGGTCCTGACGTCGAGTTGATGTTCGACTGCTGGATGGGCTGGGACGTGACCTACGCCCTCCGCCTGCTCGAGCGCATCGCAGAGTACCAGCCGCGCTGGCTGGAGGAGCCGGTGCCGCCCGACCGCGTCGGCGACCTCGCGGCGATCCGCCGCGGCGGCCGCGTGCCGATCGCCACCGGCGAGCACGAGTACACCCGCTGGGGCTTCCTGCAACTCCTCCAGGCGGACGCGGTCGACGTCCTCCAGGCCGACCCCGACTGGTGCGGCGGCGTCTCCGAGTTGGTAAAGATCTGCGCGCTCGCCTCGGCCTACGGCCGGCAGGTCGTCCCGCACGGCCACTCGGTCTACGCCGCGGCGCACGTCATCGCCGCGCAGCCGCCCGCGACCTGCCCGCTGGCCGAGTACCTGGTGCGCCACCAGCCGCGCGCGCAGCACTTCCACACGCGCCAGGTTCGCCCCGAGCGCGGCGCCTTCGCCCTGCCCGACGCACCCGGCCTCGGCATCGCGATCGACGAGGCGAAGGTGACGCGGCGGGTGGAACTGAACGCGGCCGAACGATGATGGTTGAAGGTTTGAAGGTTCGGAGGTTCGCGCGTCTGGCAGGGTGGGGGCTGGCGGCCGGTGCCATCCCTGGAGACGGCTGCGCCGCCACGAAGCCCGCCTGCGCCGGGCTGGGGCGTGGCCAGGCCGCCGGGTGCCCTCTGGGCGTGGCCTTCGTGCGCCGGCAGGCGCCCCCAGCCGCGGCCCCGGCCGCCCGGCCCTGCGAACCGAGGAGTAGCGCATGCCTGAGCCCGCCGACACCCTGGCCGCACGCGCCGCGGCGTTGCACCGCGACAGCGTCGTGCTCGACGCCCACTCCGACATCCTCATGGGGCTGACCGACGGCACGGCCGGTTGGGAGGACGCCCGCCCGCCCGCGGCGCCAACCGACGCGGGCTGCGACGGCCAGGTCTCGCTGCCGCTCCTCCGGGCCGGCGGCGTGACCGCGCAGGTCTTCGCCGTCTTCACCGCACCCTTCGGCCTCGACTACCGCGTCGTGCGCCCGGAGTTCGCCGGGGCGACCCTGCCCCGCGCGCTGGCGATGCTCGCCACCTTCCACGAGGCGCTGCACCGCCATCCCGACCGCCTGCGCCTCGCCACGACCGCCGCCGACGTGCGCCGGGCCAAGGTGGATGGCGTGACGGCGGGCATCCTCTCCTTCGAGGGCCTCGACCCGATCGGCCACGACCTGCGCCTCCTGCGCGTCCTGCGCGCCCTCGGCGTGACGATCGCCTCGCTGACCTGGAGCAACCGCAACCCGCTCGCCGACGGCTCCTCGACTGCGCGCCACCCCGGCGGGCTGACCCGGCTGGGCGAGGAAGCGGTGGCCGAACTGGAGCGGCTGCGCCTCCTGATCGACCTGGCGCACCTCGGCCCCGTCGCCACCGAGGAAGTCCTCGAACGCGCCACCCGGCCGCTCCTGATCTCCCACACGCGCCTCATGGACGAGGAGGGCCGGGGCGCGGCGCCGGCGACGCTGCGGCGGGTCGCGGAAGCGGGCGGGGTCGCCTGCGCCATCTTCTACCGCCTGCCGACCGTGGCGGCGCTGGCGGACCTGCTCGAACGGCTGATGGAGCATTGCGGGCCGGCCGGCGTCGGGCTCGGCGCCGATTTCTACGGCACGCGCCACGCCCCGGCCGAGGTCCAGACCGCCGCCGACTACCCGCGCATCACCGAAGAGTTGCTGCGCCGCGGCCACGACGACGCGACCGTCCGCGGCATCCTCGGCGAGAATGTCCTGCGCCTCTACGAGCGGGTGGTGGGGTAGGCGGTAGACGGCAGCCGGCAGACGGCAGTACGGGCGCCTGAGCCCGTGTAAGGATCGGGGGAGCGGGAGACGGATGGCGCGGTACATCGTCGCGACGGTGGACGAAATCCCGCCGGGTGGGCGGAAAATCGTCGAGGTGGCCGGGCGCTCGATCGGGGTCTTCAACGTCGGCGGCGAGTTCTTCGCGCTCCGCAACCGCTGCCCGCACCAGGGCGGCCCGCTCTGCCAGGGGCTGCTCACCGGCTTCGTCACCGCGCCCGCGCCCGGCGAGTACGCCTACAGCCGCCCGGGCGAGATTCTGCGCTGCCCCTGGCACGGCTGGGAGTTCGACATCCGCACCGGCCAGTCCTGGTTCGACCCGGCCCAGGTGCGCGTCCGCCGCTACGAAGTCACCATCGAGCCGGCCGACAGCATGCCGGCCGGCCCGCCCCCCGCGCCCGGCCTCGCGCCGGGCCCCTACGTCGCCGAGACCTACCCGGTCGAAGTCGAGCGCCAGCGCGTCGTCGTGGAGATCGGGCGGTAGGCGTTCGCCCTCACCCCCGTCCCCCTCTCCTAGGATTGGGAGAGAGGGAGCCTGACTCGAACGGGGCGCCGCTCTTCCAGGTCTCCGGCTGGTAAATGGCCGGGAGATGCGGAAGCCCATCTAGCCGCCAGATCCCTCGAAGGGTGCCGCCCTGTCTCGGCGCGGTCCCTCCTCTCCCAGCATTGGGAGAGGGGGATAGGGGTGAGGCGTACACCTCTGCGCTACGTGGCCCCGAGAAACATCGTCTGCAAGTCCGTCAGGGTCAGCGCGGGGCCGGGCAGCGGGTCCGGGCGGTCGCCGGCGGCGCGGAGCCCGTCGAGCAGCAGGTCCAGGTGGCGATGGGCGAGGGCATCGTCGAGGGCGCGCGGGAACGGGCCGGGCAGCGGCCGGCCCAGGCGGATGAGCAAGAGCCCGGTGTCGCCGAATGCCACGTCCGGCCGCAGGGTGCCCTCTGCCAGTGCGGCATCGACCAGCCGCTGGATCGCCGCCGCCGACGCGTCGCGGGCCTCGCTGACCTCGTCGTCCGCCGGCACCTGCCCGGCCAGCACCGGCAGCACCGCGCCGACGCGCAGGTCGAGCGCGCGGTGCATGTAGCGGGCGAGCGCCCGGAAGGCGTCTGGCTCCTCGTCTAGCGCCAGTTGCACCTCCCGCGTCACGCGCCGCCAGACGTCGAGGGCGACGCCGTGCGCGAGCGCCTGGCGGTCGGGAAAGCGCCGGTAGAGCGTGGCGATGCCCACGCCCGCTCGCCGGGCGATCTCCTCCAGCGGCGCGCCGGGGCCCTGCTCGGCGAAGACGTCGCGCGCCGCGGCGAGGATGAGGTCGAGGTTGCGGCGGGCGTCGGCGCGCAGGCGCGGCGCGCCATCGGGAGGCTCGACGAGGCTCGCCGGCCGGCCATCGCTCCCGGGAAGACTCGCCATGCGGCACCTCGCCAGGGCCCGGCCCGCCGCACGACCGCGCGACGCCGGCCGGCACATCCGGAGGAATTGCCTCCATTCTGGCGATCTTAGCAGCCGTGCACGGCACTGTCCACCCGTGGCCGCGCTATCCGGAGAAAATACCTTCGGATAGCGTTGACGCCCGTGGCGCGCGGTGCTACAGTGGTGCCAAGCGGAGGATAAGCCTCCAGATAACGCCGAGGTGCCGCCTGGCCTCCCGAGCGGCGCGAAAGGAGCCTCCCGATGACGCGCGAGCAGATTCTCGAACTCGGTACACGGTGGGCCGACGCCGAGCGGCGCGGCGATGTTGCCGCCCTCGACACCCTCCTGGCCGATGACTTCGTCGGCATCGGGCCGCGCGGCTTCACGCTGACCAAGGAACAGTGGCTGGCGCGCTACCGCGCCGACGCCCTACGCAACGAGTCCTTCGCGCTGGAGGACGTGGCCGTGCGCCTCTACGGGGACACGGCCGTGGCGACGGGTCGCCAGGTCCAGCGGACGCAGTACCGCGATCCGGGCGGGGAGTTCCGCGACGCCAGCGGGCAGTTCCGCACCTCGCTCGTCTGCGTGCGGCAGGCCGGCGGCTGGCGCATCGCCGGCTGGCAGGCCAGCGGCCCCCTCCCCGACGTCCCGCCGAGCCGCGGGTGACGCGCCGGACGCGGCCGCAAGCCCAACGAGGGACACCATGAAACTCGGATTGCACCTCGCCTCGACCACCTGGGCCGCAGGCGCCGGTCGCCTCGGCCCGGCGCTGGCGGACATCGTCGCAGCCGCGGAGGCGGCCGGTTTCGACGCCATCGCCGTGGCCGACCACGTCTGGCAGCACCCCATCATCGGCGGGGGCGGGCCGGCGGCGGACCAGCTCGAGGCGTACACCACGCTCGGCTTCATCGCCGCTCTCACCCGGCGCGCGCGCCTCCTGACGCTGGCGACGGCGGCCTCCTACCGCCACGCCGGCCTGCTGGCGAAGACGGTGACGGCGCTCGACGTCCTCTCGGGCGGGCGTGCGATGCTCGGCATCGGCGCCGGCGACTACCCCGAGGAAGCGGAGGGCCTGGGGCTGCCCTTCCCCGCGCCCGGCGAGCGCTTCGAGATCCTCGAAGAGACCGTGCAGGCGTGTCTGCGGATGTGGGCGGGCCCACAGGGCGACGAGCGCCCGTTCCAGGGCCGGCACGTCCACCTGGGGCGTCCGCTCAACCTGCCGCAGAGCCTCAGCCGGCCGCACCCGCCGATCCTCATCGCCGGTAGCGGCGAGCGGCGGACGCTGCCGCTGGTCGCCCGCTACGCCGACGCCTGCAACCTGCGGCCCTCGCCCGCGATCCCGCGGCAGCTCGACCTGCTGCGGCGGCTCTGCGAGCGGGAGGGCCGCGACTACGACGCGATCGAGAAGACCGCCCCCTTCTTCTTCGACGTCGGCGCGGATGGGTCGAAGGTCGGCGACCTGCTCGACCGGCTCCGCTGGCTGGCGGGCCTGGGGATCGAGACGGTCTTCGGCTGGGTCGTGGGCGTGGACCGGATCGCGCCGCTGGAGATCATGGGCCGCGAGGTCATCCCCGCCGCGGCGGAGTTCCGTGCCGGCCGCCCCGCGACGTGAGGCGCGGCGCGCGGAGCCGCACTCCCCCGGACGGTGTGGCCCTCCGGAGCGCCGGTATCCGCCGCCGAGCGGCGGGCAAGCGCGCCGTATCGAGGCCGCCCCAACAGCCGCAATCGCGCCATTTTGGAGAGTCGCACCAATCCCGGGAGACATGGCGCGGCCGGGGCAGCCGTCGTGGTTGCCCCCGACCGGAGATCTGGAAGAGCGCCGCCCCGTTTCTGTGAGCCCCCCTCTCCCAGGATTGGGAGAGGGGGACGGGGGGTGAGGGCCGCCGGCCCCGCCTACACCCCCAACGGCCACCCGCCCGCGTCGAGCACCTGCGCGGCGATGCGGCGGCCGCGCTCGACGCGGTTCGCGGGCGTGGCCGGCGTCAGTTTCGCCAGCGCGCCCAGCGCGGCGCGGCGCTCGTCGTCGCCGGCCAGGTAGCCGAACGCCTCGCGCGCGTGGCCCAGGATCCGCGCGTAGGCGTCGTCGGCGTAGGCGCCGGCCAGGTCGCGGTGCAGGTCGGCGCGCTCGCCGCCCGCCTCGGCCTTCGCGGCGCGCGCCAGCGCGCTCTCCGTCGCGAAGGTGTCGATCGCGATGTCCGCCAGGAGCGCCAGCGTCTCCTGCTCCTCGTCGATGCCCTGCCCGTATTTCTGCAGCGCCAGGCCCGTCACGGCCCAGAAGAGCGCGCGGGCGACCTCGGCCGGGTCGCGCCCCTCGGCGGGCGTGCCGGCCAGGCGGGCCAGGTCGGCGCTGGCGCGCTGCACCGCTTCCTCGACCGGGGCCTGGCCGCGCGCCGCCCGGCGGAAGAGGGTGCCGGGGATCAGCAGGCGGTTGATCTCGTTGGTCCCCTCGAAGATGCGGTTGACGCGGCTGTCGCGGTAGGCCGATTCGACCTCGAACTCGCGCATGTAGCCGTAGCCGCCGTGGATCTGCACCGCCTCGTCCACGATGAAGTCGAGCGCCTCGGTCGCCAGCACCTTCAGGATCGAGCACTCGATCGCGTACTCCCCCAGCGCCGCCACGGCCGCGTCGCCGGCGTCGCCGGCCAGGTCGAGCCCGGCCTCGGCGCCGTCCATCAGCGCGGCGAGGCGATAAGTCGCCGCGCCGAGGGCGTAGAGGCGGATCGCCATGTCGGCGAGCTTCTGCTGGATCAGGCGGAAGGAGGCGATCGGCCGCCCGAACTGCTGCCGCTCCTGCGCATAGCGCGCGGCGACGCCGATGAGGTTGACGCCGGCGCCGAGGCAGGCCGGGCCGAGCTTGAAGCGCCCGATGTTGAGCGTGTTGAAGGCGACCTGGTAGCCCTTGCCGGGGTCGTGCAGCAGGTTCTCGGCCGGCACCGGCACGTCGTCGAGCAGCACGGTCGTCGTCGAGGAGCCGGTGTAGCCCATCTTCTTCTCGTCCGGCCCGGTGCTGACGCCGGGGAAGCCGCGCTCGACCAGGAAGCTCGTGAATTGCTCCCCATTAATCTTGGCGTAGAGGGTGTAGAGGTCGGCGAAGCCGCCGTTGGTGATCCACTGTTTGGCGCCGCTGAGGCGGAAGTGCTGCCCGTCGGGGTCGCGGCGGGCGACGGTGCGCGCGGCGAGGGAGTCCGACCCAGAGCCAGCCTCGGTCAGCGCGTAGGCGGCGACCCACTCGCCGCTGACGAGGCGCGGCAGGTAGTGCCGCTTCTGCTCGGGCGTGCCGAAGTAGACCAGGGGCAGCAGCCCGATCCCCGAGGCGACGCTGAAGGTGATGGCGAAGGAGGCGCCGCCGCGCGCGAGTTCCTGGGCGACGACCGAGGCGGTGACGCGGTCGAGGCCGAGGCCGCCGTAGGCTTCCGGCACCTCCACGCCGAGCAGACCCAGCGCGCCGGCTAGCCGCAGCAGTTCGCGCGAGGCCGCCCAGTCGTGTTCTTCGAGCGCCTGGCGCTTGGGGCGGATCTCCTTCGTCGCGAAATCGCGCGCCGTCCGCGCGATCTCGCGGTGCTCGGGCCCGAGGTCCTCGGGCGTCATCACCTCGTTCGACGGCAAGGGCTCGAAGAGGAAACTGCCCCCACGTTGACGCGTCGCCGCCATCGTCGTCCTCCTTCCTGGCCGCGCGGCCGCGCCGCTGCTCTCCGCCATCGTACCACAGGGCCAGACGATAGACGATAGACGGTAAGACGATAGGTGTGGCGCCCATTCGCTGCCCGACGGGGCGCGTCCGGCCCCCTATCGTCTATCGTCTATCGTCTACGATTTGCGCCGCCCGCCCATGTGGTGTATAAGCCCTCAATCACAGCCGCACGCAGGACCGGCGCCGCCCGGCGGCCCGCGACACGATAGGGGACGAGGGACCGATGGCCGCGATCTCACGGACGGAAGCCCGCGGCGCCGCGCCGGCGCGGCCGTGGGGCGAGCGGATCCTGGGGCGGGACTGGCGCCTAGCCTGGGTCTTCCTCCTGCCGCTGGCGGCGGTCCTCCTCGGGCTGATCACCTACCCCTTCATCTCCGCGATCGTCCTGAGCTTGCAGCACAAGGTCGTCGGCGAGCCGGCGACCTGGGTCGGTCTGCGCAACTACCGCGACCTCCTCTTCGGCCAGCAGTACGGCGCGACCTTCCGCGCGTCGGTGCGCGTCTCGGTCCTCTACACCGGGGTCGCGGTGGCGATCAAACTCTGCCTCGGGATGTGCATGGCGCTCCTCCTCAACGAGCGCTTCCGCGGCCGGATGCTGATGCGCGCCCTGCTCTTCCTGCCCTGGGCGATGCCGACGCTGATCGTCGCGCTGACCTGGCGCTGGATCTACGACGGCACGCCGAACGGCCTGATCAACCTGATCCGCATCGACTACTTCGGCCAGGACACCCTCGTCCAGTTCCTCGCCAACCCGCGCAACGCCCTCTGGTCGGTGATCGCCGTCGTCGTCTGGCAGGGCACGCCCTTCTACACGATGATGTTCCTCGCCGCGATGCAGGCGATCCCGGCCGAGCAGTACGAGGCGGCGACGATGGACGGCGCCAACGTCTTCCAGCGCTTCGCCAATATCACCTTGCCGAACCTGCGGCCCGCCATCATCATCACCTGCCTGCTCTCGACGATCTGGACCGCCAACAGCATCAACTTCGTCTTCATCCTCACGCGCGGCGGGCCGGGCGACGCGACGATGACCTTCCCGATGCTGGCCTACGAGATCGGCATCGACGGCGCGCGCCAGCTCGGCACCGCCGCGGCCGTCTCGGTGATCTTCTTCCCGGTCTTCATCGTGGCGATCTTCATCCTGACCAAGCGGATGCTCTCGGCCGAGGCCAGGGCGTAGCGAGCGGAGCGAAGCGATGGCGATTGCGACACGGGCGCGGCCGGGGGCGGCGAGCCGGCCGCGGACGAGGCGGGCGGCGGGCGGGATCGTGCGGAAGGTCGTGCTCTACGGCGGGCTGGCGATCTTCACGATCTGGACGCTCTTCCCCTTC
>DASSSV010000278.1:0-2821 GCA_035708265.1 Thermomicrobiales bacterium
CGCGGTCGGCCTCGCCGGGGCCTGGCGACGGTGTCCCCGGCGGCTCGACGCGCTCGGCCGGCGGCGGGGTGCCGGCCGCGTCCGCCACGCCGTCGGGCGGGACATCGCCCGCGAGGGGCGGCGGCACGGCGGGGTCGTGGCCCGCCGGTACGGCGGGCTGCGGGCGCGTTCCCGGTCCTTCCGGATGGAGGGGGACGACCGGCGAGGGCATGTCGAGTGCCGCCTGCGCGATGCGCCGGAACGCCTCCCAGTCGGCCTCCGTCAGCGGGGTCGCGGGGGGCAGCGCCGCCGACGCGAGCGCGGCCTCGACCTGTTCGGGGAAGACGCCCGCGGCCATGCCCCGCAGCTCGTCGTCGGTGAGGGGGATGTTGAAATTGAAGGGCGGGCGCACGAACTCGAAACTCGGCCCGTCCACATCGTAGGCGATCGACGCCCAGGTGTCGGGGCCGGCCAGTTCGGCGCGGGCGCTCGGCGGCGCCGGGGGTGGTGCGGTCATCGGATGTCGCCTCCTCCTGCAAGTGGTGCGAAACCGCCCGTGGCGTGACCGAACATGCGGGGCCACGGGCGGAGCGCGGGCGGCGGACCTCACCGGGGCGAGCGGCCGGCTCAACCGGTGAACGCGGGCTGTCCCAAGCCGACCTCCCGGCGCACCTGGTCGAAGCGGGCGACCACATCCTTGCCGTATTGCGGCATGATGATCCAGACGTCGTCGGCCGCGACGTCCTCCGGCCGGCGGTCGGCATCCCGCACGACGACCGGCCGGTGCTCTCCCTCCCAGCCGAAGGTCAGCCTGGCGGGCGCGGTGCCGCCTAGAACACCGGTCCACTACTCCGGGCGCTGCTTGACGAGCAGGCCGTGGGGTGGTTTGCTCGGGGCCTTCGGCGCGAGGTCGGTCCCCCGCAGGGCCCTATCGCACGGGAGGTGCTCGATGCGGCCACCCCAGTGGCAACCGCCAGTCGCCCTGTCTGCCGGCGAGCAGCAGGTGGTGGCCCGGATCAAGCGGGCCAAGCTCTTCGTCTTCCTGCGCCAGGTGCGCCACGAGTTGTTCGACGCGGCCTTCCAAGAGGAACTGGCGACGATCTTCCGCGATAGCCCCGCGGGGGCCCGCCCGGTCCCGCCCGCGCAACTGGCGCTGGTGACGCTCCTGCAGGCGTACACCGGGGCCTCCGACGACGAGGCGATCGAGGCGACGGCTATGGATCGGCGCTGGCAACTGGCGCTCGATTGCCTGGACAGCGAGACCGCGCCCTTCGGCAAAGGCACCTTGGTGCGCTTCCGGGCGGCACTGATCGAACACGACCTGGATCGCCGCCTCGTCGAGCGCACCGTCGAACTGGCCAAGCAACACGGCGGCTTTGGCGCGCGCCAGTTGCGCGCCGCGCTCGACAGCAGCCCGCTGTGGGGCGCCGGCCGCGTCGAGGACACCTACAACCTCCTGGGCCACGCCCTCAGGAAGGCCCTGGGCGTGCTGGCCCGCCACCAGGGGCGGGGGCTGGCGGCCGTGGCGGGCGAGGCCGGGGCCGGCGTGGTCGCCGGCCCGAGCCTGAAGGCGGCGCTGGATCTGGACTGGGACGACCCGACCGCACGCGACCAGGCGCTGCGGCTGGTGCTGGGCGCACTGGAGGCTGCGGAGGGCTGGTTGGGGGCGCAGCCGGGCGCCGGCGACGAGCCGGCGGTGCGGGCCGGGCTGGCGGCGGCACACGCAGTGCGCGCCCAGGATGTCGCCGCCGGGGCAGGCGGGGGGCCGGTGCTGCGGCGGGGCGTGGCGGCTGACCGCCGCATCAGCGTGGAAGACGGGGAGATGCGGCACGGGCGCAAGAGCCGCAGCCAGTTGGTCGCCGGCTACAAGCGCCATGTGCTGTGCGACGTCGAGACGACCCTGGTCCATGCGGTCGGCGTGACGCCGGCCAACGCCCCCGAGGCGGCCGTGGCCGAGAGCATCAGCGCCGATCTCGCCCGCCAGCCGGTCGCGCTCACCGAGTTGTACATCGACCGCGCCTACCTGAGCAGCCCGCTGGTGCGCGACCGCCCGCCGGGGCTGGCGATCTACTGCAAGGCCTGGCCGGTGCGCCAGGGCGACCAGTTCGACAAGACCGCCTTCACCCTGGATTGGCAGGCGGGCACCATCCGCTGCCCCCACGGGGCGACGCGCCCCTTCACCCCCGGCGGGACGGTGCATTTCCCCGCGGCGACCTGCGCGGCCTGCCCGCTGCGGGACCGCTGCACCAGCAGCGGGGCGGGGCGCGCGGTGGCGATCCACCCCGACGAACGCCTGCTGCAAGAGCTGCGCGAGCGTCAGCGCACCCCGGCCGGGCGGGCCAAGCTGCGCGAGCGGGTGGCCGCGGAGCACACCCTGGCGCACGTCGGCCACTGGCAAGGGGACCGCGCGCGCTACCGCGGGCAGCGCAAGAACCTCTTCGACGTCCGGCGCACCGGGGTGGTGCATAACCTCCATCTCCTCCTGCGCCAGCGCGCCGACACCCGAGAAATGGCGGCTTGAGTAGTGGACCGGCGTTCTAGCGCGGCGCGCGTCCTCCGCCACGCCGCGCTGGCCCCCGGGCGCCCATCCACGGGGCGGAAAGCGCGGTGATCCCGGCGCGGCAGGCGGTCGCCGGGGTTCTCGCCGCGGCGCGCCGACGGAACGGCCGGCCCCGATCCCGGGCGTGCGGTGCGTGGGGACGAGTTGTGCCGACCGTGCAGAGCCCGCGCCGCCGCTCGACGAACTCCGCGAGATCCGTGGGCAGCGGGAACCCTGGCGGCACTAGCGCGTCGGTCCCCGGCTCCTCCATAAGCGCGAGCGGGCGGTCGCCGAGGCGCTGGC
>DASSSV010000279.1:0-8420 GCA_035708265.1 Thermomicrobiales bacterium
GGCCGTGGCCCCGCCGCGACCCGGCAACGGCGGCGGGATGGTGGCGCCGCCCCCGCCGCCCGCCCGCGCCCCCGTCGCGCCCGCCGCCCCGGCGCCGCAGCGCGGCGTCAACGAGCGCGAGACGATCCGCTTCGCGACCGGCAAGAACACCATCACGCTCGGCCGGCACGAGTCGAACGACGTCGTCATCGCCGACCCGCAGGCGTCGCGCTTCCACGCCACGATCACGCACCACGGGCCCGGCAACGTCACCGTCCAGGACCTCGGCTCGACCAACGGCGTCTACGTCAACGGCCGGCGCATCCCGCTGCAGACGCCGGTGCCGATCAATGAGGGCGACGCGCTCTGGATCGGCACGCACCAGTACCGCTTCGAGCAGGAGAGCGTCTCGCGCTTCATCCGCCCGCTCGGCGTGAAGATCGACGCTTACCACCTGACGCGGACAGTGGGCAAGGGCAAGAAGCAGACGACGATCCTCAACGACATCTCGATCTCGATCGCGCCGGGCGAGTTCGTCGCGGTCGTCGGCGGCTCCGGCGCCGGCAAGTCGACCCTGCTCAACGCGCTGACCGGTTTCGTGCCGGCCGACCACGGGCAGGTCTTCTACAACGGGATCGACTACTACGCCAACTACGACCTCTTCCGCGCGTCGCTCGGCTACGTGCCGCAGGACGACATCATCCACAAGGATCTGACGGTCTCCCAGGTGCTGCACTACGCCGCCCGCCTGCGCCTGCCGCCCGACACGACGGCGGAGGAGCGCGAGGCGCGCGTGCAGTACGCGATGCAGTCGCTCCAGCTCACCGAGCGCAGGGACACGCCGGTCAGCCGGCTCTCCGGCGGGCAGCGCAAGCGCGTCTCCATCGGCGTGGAACTGCTGAACGAGCCGCGCATCTTCTTCCTCGACGAGCCGACCTCCGGCCTCGACCCGGGCCTGGAGGAGACGATGATGTACCTCTTCCGCGACCTCTCGCGGCAGGGGCGCACGGTGCTCGTCATCACGCACGCGACGCAGAATATCAGCACCTGCGACAAGGTGATCTTCCTCGCGCGCGGAGGCTACCTGGCCTTCTACGGCACGCCGAGCGAGGCACTGGACTATTTCGGCGTCACCGATTTCACCGGCATCTACCGCCGGCTGGAGAACGAGGCGAGCCCGGCCGAGTGGGCGCAGCGCTACGCGCAGACCCCACTCTTCCGCCGCCACATCGTCGAGCAACTCAACCAGCACGTCGCCGCCGCGCCCGCGCCCTACGTCCCGGCGCCGGGGCAGGCGCCCCCCAAGACTGCGCTTGGGGCAGGGGCGCAGCCGGCCAAGACGAAGGGGCCGTCGGCGCTGACGCAGTTCCTCGTGCTGGTCTCGCGCTACCTGGCGATCCTGCGGCGCGACCGCACGCTCATGTTGCTCTTCTTCCTGCAGCCGCCGGTGATCGCCTTCGCGCTGACCGGGATGTTCGAGCGCAACGTCTTCGACAAGGACCCGCAGAAAGCGGTCTTCCTGATGTTCATCACGATCGTCGCCTCGATCTTCCTCGGGGCGATGAACTCGGCGCGCGAGATCACCAAGGAGAGCGCGATCTACATCCGCGAGCGGCTGGTCAACCTGAAGATCCTCCCCTACGTCGCCTCGAAGGTGACGGTGCTGGGGCTCCTGAGCTTCTTCCAGGCGGCGATCTTCCTGCTGGTCATCTCGCTGAAGGTGCAGATGCCGGACTACGGCATCGCGATGTACCTCAAGCTCTACCTGACGCTGACGCTCGCCAACCTCGGCGGCATGGCGATGGGGCTGATGATCTCGGCGCGGGTCGGCAACGAGGACAAGGCGACCGGCATGGTGCCGATGGTGATCCTGCCGCAGATGTCGCTGGCCGGGGCGATGATCCCGGTCTCGAAGATGCCGAAGGCCGGCGCGATCCTCTCCAACCTGGCGATCAGCCGCTGGGCCTTCGAGAACATGGGCATCACGACGAACCTGAGCGACAAACTCGACGCGCTGACGAAGGTCAAGCCGGGCCTGACCAACGACTACAAAGAGGTCTTCACAAGCAGCCAATCGCTGCACTTCGGCGTCCTGATCCTCTTCATCGTGGTCATGCTGTGCCTGGCGACGCTCGGGGTCAAGAAGAAGGACGTGCGCTAAGGGCGCGGACCGGCCGCGGGCCGGCGTGCCATCGCGGGAATGAAGGGGACGGTGTGACCTCGTGCCGCGCGTGATCGACTTGAGTGTGACGCTGATGGAGGGCGGCGGCGAGCCGCTGCCCCCGACGATCGCCTACCACGACCACGCCTGGGGCGCCGCGCGGATGGCGCTGGCCCCGGCGCAAGACAAGCGGTCCTGGCTGCGGACGCTGCGCACCGTCGCGGGCGGGTTGCTGACCGGGAAACGGGTGCGCGCCCGCGACTTCCCCGGCGGCGTGGCGCTGGCCTGGGAGTCGGTGCGCACCGACACGCACCACGGCACGCACGTCGACGCGCCGTACCACTACGGCCCGTCCTGCGCCGGGCAGCCGGCGCGGACGATCGAGCAGTTGCCGCTGGACTGGTTCATCGGGCCGGGCGTGCGCCTCGACCTCCGCGCCAAGCCGGTCGGCTCGACGATCTCGGTCGCCGACCTAGAGCGCGCGCTGGCCGCGATCGGCCACGCGCTCCAACCGGGCGAGATCGTGATGCTCTGGACCGGCGCCGACCGGTACTGGGGGCAACCGGAGTACCTGGAACGCTACTGCGGCCTCGGCGCGGCCGGCACCCGCTGGCTCCTCGACCAGGGCATCCGCGTGATCGGCACGGACGCCTGGAGCCTCGACCGCCCGCCGCGCGACATGGGGCGCGACTTCGTCCAGACCGGCGACCCGGCCTACCTCTGGCCGGCGCACCTCGTCGGCCGGGAGCGCGAGTACTGCCAGATCGAGAAACTGGCCCACCTCGGCGACCTGCCGACCGCGACCGGCTACACGGTCGCCTGTTTCCCGGTGGCGATCGCGCGGGCCAGCGCCGGCTGGACCCGCGCCGTCGCCATCGTCGAGTGACGAGTGACGAGTGACGAGAGGCCGTCAGCGGTCAGCAATCAGCCGTCCCCCAATGACTGGCGACTGACGACTGGCGACTGCGGTGCGACGAGAGGGGAGCGCGCGATGAGTGAGGAACGGGTGGTCAGCGAGGCGCAACTCGACAAGGCGGCGCTGCTCCGGGGGGTACCCCTCTTCGCGGGGCTTGGCGAGGAGCGGCGGGCCGCGCTCGCCGCGCTGTCGCGCGTCTGCGTCTTTCCGGAGGGCGCGGAGATCATCGAGGAAGACGCCGACGTGATCGAGGACGAGGACGGCCTCTACCTACTGGTGGACGGCACCGTCGAGGTGCGCAAGGGCTCGACCGATGGCGCCGACGGCCACCTGCTGGCGTCGTTCGGCCCGGGCGAGTTCTTCGGGGAGATGGCCCTCCTGGACAACCTGCCGCGCTCGGCGTCGGTCTTCGCGACCTCGGACGTGCAGTGCCTGGTGCTGAGCCGCTGGGACTTCCTGCGCCAGCTCCGCGCCGACCCGGAGGTCGCGATCCAGATGCTCGCGGCCCTCGCCGGCCGCCTGCGACGGACGGACGAGCGGCACGCGGCGCAGATCTGAGGCGGGAACGGCAAGTCGACATGGCACGGGGAGAGAGAGGATGAAGGTGGCAGAGGGGCGGGCGCGCTGGCTATGGGCCGGGCTGCTCGGCGCCGGCGCGGCCGGCGCGGTGGTCGCGGCGCGCGCGCGCCTGGCGGGCGAGCCCGAGCCGCCGGCGCCGACCCAGCCGGTTGATCCGGGGGTGTGGCGCGCGCTCCTGGGACAGGACTCGGCCGCGCGCGCACGCGCGGCCGCCGACCTGCGGCGGCTGCCGGGACGGGATACCTGCGCGGCGGCGCTCCTCGACGCGCTGGCCGATGCCGCGACCTACTCGCGGGCGCAGCGGATCGCGGCGGGCGAGGCGCTCGACCTGCTCGGCGACCCCAGGATCGACCCGCGCGACCCGCCGATGGTGCGGGTCCCGGCCGGGCCCTTCCTGATGGGGACGCGCGCGGAGGACGCGCCGGCGATCATCGCCGAGTATAAGCACGCCCACGTCCAGCCGCGCTTCCTGGCGAAGGAGATGCCGCAGCACGAGGTCCAGGTCGCGGCGTTCGAGATCGGCAGGTACCCGGTGACGAACCGGGAGTACGCGGCGTTCGTCGCGGCGACCGGCCACGAGCCGCCGGCCTCCTGGGGCGGGCCGACCTACCCCGAGGGGAAGGGGAACCACCCGGTCGTGCGCATCAGCCACGAGGACGCAGTCGCCTACTGCGACTGGCTCAGTCGGGAGACCGGCCGCGCCTACCGCCTGCCGACCGAGGCGGAGTGGGAGAAGGCGGCGCGCGGCGAGCGCGGGCTGCTCTACCCCTGGGGGAATGTCTTCGACCCCGACCTCTGCAACACGCTGGAAGGCCACACCTTCGCGACGCTCTACAAGCGCGCTCGCCCGCTCTACAACGTGGTGATGCGCGTCGGCGCATTCGTCGTGGACCACGGCCTCATCGGCGACAACTTCGACAAGGTCATGGCGACGACGCCGGTCGGGATGTATCCCGACGGCGCCTCGCCCTACGGCGCGCTCGATATGGGAGGGAACGCCGAGGAGTGGGTCGCCGACCGCTTCAGCCTCTACCCCGGCTACCCTTGCGGGGACGAGTACGACTGGAGCGCGGAGGGCTGGGTCTGCCGGGGCGGCGCCTGGAACCGGCCGGGCGACGTCGCCCGGACCGCCCGCCGCCACGGCAATTTCGTCGGCACCGGCTCGATCGGCCTGCGCCTCGCGCGCGACGCGGCCGCATGACGGCCCGCCCCGGGCGCGGCGCCGGGCGGGCGAGGGAGATACGATGGCTGGTTCGACAGGGCGACGCGCGGGGCTCTTCCTGCTCGGCGCCGCGCTCGGCGCGGCGGGCGGCGGGCTGGCCGCGCGGCGAGCGCGGCCGGCGCAGGACGCGCCGGTGACGCTCGGCGACGTCGTGACCGACGAGGAGTTCCTGGCCGACGAGCGGATGATCCTCGACGCTTTCGAGCCGGCGACGATCGAGGGCTGGCAGACGCGGCTCTACGACCGCGGCGCGGGTGAGGCGATCGTCTTCGTGCCGATCATCCGCGGCCTCGAGGTCGTCTACGCCAGGCAGTTGCGCGCGTTCGCCGCGACGCATCGCGTGCTCCTCTACGAGCGGACCGAGAGCCTGGACCGGCCGGTCGGCGTCGAGGAGCGAGTGGACGAGATCCGCAGGGTGCTCGACCACCTCGGGATCGCGCGGGCGCACATCGTCGGCCTCGGCGACGCCGGCATCCCGACCTTCAACTTCGGGCGCCTGCACCCCGCGCGCACCCTCTCGCTGACCTCGCTCTGCCTGGGGCCGCGCTACCGCGTGCCGCCCTACTGGCTCAACGAGGGGATCATCAACCCGCTGACCGAGCGGTTGCCGCTGGAGTGGCTGGTGCCGGACCGCGTGATCCGCGCGATGGTCATCAAGGCGACGGCGGGCGGCGGTCGGCTGCCCGCGCACCTGATCGGCCACATGGTCGACCACATCCCCGAGCAGATGCGCGTCCACAAGTACTCGGTCCTGCCGGTGACGGGGCACCACGAGATGCGCGGCTGGGCGCACGCGCTCGGCGTGCCGGTGCTGCTGATCGACCGCGACGACGACCCGCTGGCGCCGGTCGCGGAGATGGAGGAACTGGCGGCGGCGCTGCCGAACTGCCACGGCCTGAAGGTGCTGCACGACGGCGGGCGCTTCATCACCTACACCTGGGCCGACGAGGTCAACCGCCTGCTGCACGACTTTTTCGCCGACGTCGCCGCGGGCAAGCCGGGGGAGCGCCGGATGGAGGTCGTCGCACCATGAAGCGCGAGGAGTGGGGCTGGCTGGCGGGCGGCCTGGCCGCCGGGTCCGCCGTCTCGTTCGCGGTCGGCCGCCGGCGGGCCGGCGGGCGCCCCGCGGTGCCCGAGGCCCGGCCGCGCGCGGCCGAGGGGCCGCTCGTCTCCGACGAGCAACTGGCCGCCGACCTGGCCTACGTCGAGGGCGGGCTGCGCCCGGCGCGCGTCGACGGCTGGACGACCGCGATCTTCGACCGGGGCGAGGGCGAGGCGGTCGTCTGCATCCCGATCCTGGCCCACGTCGAGGTGATCTACGCAAGGCAACTGCGCGACCTCGGCCGCGACCACCGCGCCATCACCTACCGCCGGCCCGAGGCGACCGACCACCCGGTCGGCATCGCCGAGCGGGCGGAGGAGGTGCGCCAGTTGCTGGACCACCTCGGGCTGGAGCGAGCGCACATCGTCGGGCGGGGCGAGGGGGCGATCGTCGCCGCGGCGTTCGCGCACACCCACCCGGAGCGCTGCCGTTCGCTGGTGATGATCTCGCTCGGCATGGACCACAAGGTCCCGCCGGTGCCGCTGACCAACGCGCTCAACTGGGCGCTGCTCCACCTGCCGATCGAGGGGCGCCTGCTGACCGACGAGAGCTGGCGGCACAAGGTCGTCAACTACCTCTCCGGCCGGGACCAGCGCCTCACCGCCGCGCAGGTGGAGGGGATCTACCGACGCATCCCCGACTTCATCAAGGTCTGCAAGTACTCGGTCACGCCGCTGGTCCTCTACCACGACCTGCGCGGCAAGGCGCAGCGGATCGCGGTGCCGACGCTGCTGATCACGACCGACGAGGACCCGCGCGCCACCCGCGCCGACCTGGAGGAACTGGCCGCCGCGCTGCCCGACTGCCGCGGCGTCCACGTCCTGCCGTACGGCGGGCGCTTCGTCAACTATATCCAGGGCGACGCGACGAACCGCCTGATCCGCGAGTTCTACGCGGCCCTGGAGGCCGATCGCCGGGCGGTCGCGCCGGCCGGGGCGCGGGCCGCGGGCTGACGCGCGCCCGGCCGGTCGACCGCCGGCTAGCAGGAGGGAACCATGCGTCGTGTCGTCATCACCGGGCTGGGGGTGCTGGCCCCGAACGGGCTCGGCAAGGAGGCGTTCTGGTCGGCCTGCGTGCAGGGCGTCTCGGGCGCCGCCCGGATCACCAAGTTCGACGTCAGCCAGATGACGTCGCAGATCGCCTGCGAGGTGAAGGGGTTCGACCCGCGCGCCTATGGGCTGACGGAGTACGAGGCGACGCACCTCGACCGCCACGTCCAGTTCGCCATCGCCTGCGCCAACCAGGCGGTCGAGGACGCGCAGCTCGACGTGCGGCGCATCGACCGCGAACGGGCCGGCGTCTACGTCGGCTCCACCAACTCCGCGCCGGAGACCTTCGAGACGACCTGGGAGCGGGTGACCGACCGGGGCGCCGAGAGCATGACCGGGAAGGCGCTGCCGCCCGAGTTCTACTTCGGCCTCCTCTCCAACGCGGCCGCCACCGGCGTCGCCATCCACCACGGCTTCATGGGGCCCTCGGGCGTCGTCTCCGACGCCTGCTCGTCGGGCGTCAACGCGGTCGACCTGGCCCGGCTGGCGATCGTCGACGGCTTCTGCGACGTGATGCTGGCCGGCGGCACCGACGCCTCGGTGACGCCGATGGGGCTCGACTGCTACTGCGTGCTCGGCGCGGTCAGCCGCCGCAACGACGCCCCGCAGGCGGCGTCGCGCCCGTTCGACCGCGACCGCGACGGCTTCGTCCTCGGCGAGGGCGCGGCGATGGTCGTGCTAGAGGAGCGGGAGCACGCGCGGCGGCGCGGCGCGCCGATCTACGGCGAGATCCTCGGCATCGGCACCAACACCAACGCCTACCACATGACCGCGCTACCTTCGGGCGGCGAGCCGCTGGCCGAGGTGATGCTGACGGCGCTGCGGCGCGCCGGCCTGACGCCGGCCGACGTCGACTACCTCAACGCGCACGGCACCTCGACGCCGGTCAACGACCGCTCCGAGAGCGGCGCGGCGAAGGCCGCGTTCGGCGACCGGGCGCGGCAGATCCCGGTCAACTCGACCAAGTGCGTGATCGGTCACACGCAAGGCGCGGCCAGCGCGCACCAGCTCATCATCCTCTGCATGACGCTCAGGGACCAGATCCTGCACCCGACGATCAACTACGAGAACCCGGACCCCGACTGCGACCTCGACTACGTGCCGAACGTGGCGCGCGAGGCGAAGGTGGATGTGGCGATGGCCAATGCCAGCGGCTTCGGCGGCATCAACTCGTCCATCGTCGTTGGCCGGTACAAGTACGAGTGATGAGTGACGAGTGATGAGTGACGAGTAGGGGGGACGGAGGACGGGCGACGGAAGACGGACGAGCACCGAGCGGGCCGCCTTTCCTCCGTCCTCCGGCCCCTCGTCACTCGTCACTCGTCACTCGTCACTGGAGGGAGCGATGGACAGACGGGTAGCGATCACCGGCCTGGGGGTCGTGGCGCCGATCGGGGTCGGCAAGGAAGCGT
>DASSSV010000280.1:0-2699 GCA_035708265.1 Thermomicrobiales bacterium
GCTGCTGCGCGCGGCCGGGCGCGACGCGGCGGGCCTGCTGCGGGCCTGCTACGCCGCGCTGCTGCTGACGCTGGCGGCCTGGCCCTTCTTCATGCCCTGGTACGCCGCGTGGGTCGTGCCGCTGGCCGCGGCCCTCGGCCAAGCGGAGGAGGCCTACCAGGTCGTCGCCTTCGGCGCCGCCGCGGCGGCCTCGTACCTGTGCCAGTACAGCCTGCGCCAGGCCAGCCCGCACTCCGTCTGGTTCTGGAGCGCGGCGTCGGCGCTCGCGGTGTTCGGGACGCTGGCCCCGGCGTCCGTCCCCCCGCGGCGCGTCCTGGCCCGGCGCGACACACCGGCCGTGCTCGTCGCGCCGGACGGGTGACGCGCGCCCCTCCCCCAGCAGGCGCGGAGCACGACGGAGCCCACCGCGTAATGCATCCCCTCCGGTCCCCGTGTCCCCGCGACAGCGGGCTGTCCGCGGCGGTCAGCGGCGACCGCCCGGCGCGTCGCGGATTCTGGCCGCGCGGGGGACGCCGTGCTATGATGGCGGACAGCAACCCCCAGCAGCGAGGCTCCCCGGCGCGATGAGGCGTGGCACGGGCTATGGTCGGCCGCCCGGCGCACCACGGCGCCGGGCGCCGGCCCATACGCGGGCGCGGCGGCGTGCGTGATCGCTGGACGGCGACCGCCATCTACCCGGCCCGCTTCGTCATGGTTTCATCGTGCCTCGACGTGTTCCGGAAGGAGGGAAGCCGTGACCCGTTCCATCACGACCCGCGCCCTCGAGCGCGCGCTGCGCGAGGGCCGCCTCACCCGACGCGATTTCATCGCCCGCGCGGCCGCACTCGGGCTCTCGGCCGCGGGCATCGCCGCGGCGCTTGCCGCCTGCGGCGCCGGCGCCACGCCGACGAGCGCCCCGGCGGCGACGGCCGCGCCGACCGCCGTGCCGCCAACTGCCGCGCCCAAGGCCCCCGGCGGCGCTGCCACGACCGCGCCGACCAGCGCACCGGCCGCCGCGGCGCCGACGCCGGCCGGCAGCCCGGCGGCGGCGGGCGGCGGGCCGACCAAGCGCGGCGGCGGCGGTACGCTGAAGATCCTGGAGTGGCAGGCGCCGACGACCTTCAACCCCCACCTCTCCTCGGGCACCAAGGACGACCTGATCTGCTCCATCGTCTACGAGGCGCTGATCTCGGTCGACAACGACGCCAACTTCGTCCCCCGCCTCGCGGCCGAGATCCCCTCGAAGGACAACGGCCAGCTCGCCGCCGACGGCAAGAGCGTGACCTGGAAGCTGAAACAAGGCGTCACCTGGAGCGACGGCCAGCCCTTCACCGCCGACGACGTCGTCTTCAACTGGGAGTACGTCACCGACAAGGCGACCGCCGCGACCGACTTCGGCACCTACGAGCTGGTTGACAAGGTGGAGAAGCTCGACGACTCCACCGTCAAGTTCACCTTCACCGACCCGAACCCGGCCTGGTTCCGCTCGGCGCAGATCGTGCTCGTCCCTAAGCACGTCTTCGAGAAGGACAAAGGCGCGGGTGCCCGCAACTCGCAGAACAACCTCAATCCGGTCGGCACCGGCCCGTACAAGTCGGTGGAGTTCAAGCCGGGCGACCACGTCATCTACGCGATTAACGAGCACTACCGCGAGCCGACCAAGCCCTCCTTCGATCAGATCGAGATCAAGGGCGGCGGCGACGCGGTCTCTGCGGCGCGCGCGGTGCTCCAGACCGGCGACTATGATTACGGCTGGAACCTACAAGTCGCGGACAACATCCTCAAGCAACTGGAGCAGGGCGGCAAGGGTGTCGCGATGTTCGTCAACGGCGGCGGCATCGAGCGCGATTTGCTCAACTTCACCGACCCGAACAAGGAGGATCCCGCGACCGGCCAGCGGTCGTCGCTGAAGTTCCCCCACCCCTTCCTGACCGACCTGAAGGTGCGCCAGGCCCTCTCCCTGGCCGCCGACCGCAAGACCGTCGTCGACGCGCTCTACGGGCGCGGCGGGGAGGTCGCCGTCAACATCCTCTACGACCCGGCGCAGTACCGCTCCAAGAACAACTCGTGGGCGCTCGACCTCGACAAGGCCAACCAACTCCTGGACGAGGCGGGCTGGAAGCGGGGGGCGGACGGCTATCGCGAGAAGGGCGGCGTGAAAATGGCGGTCCTCTACCAGACGACGGTCAACGACGTGCGCCAGAAGACGCAGCAAATCGTCAAGGACGGCTGGGAGAAGATCGGCGTCAAGACCGACCTGAAGGCGATCGATGCCGGGGTCTACTTCTCCTCCGACGCCGGCAACCCCGACACCGACGGCCACTTCTACGCCGACGTGGAGATGTACACGTCGAGCAACGCGCTCGACCCGCAGTCGTACATGCGGGCCTTCGTCGGCCAGTACGCCGACCAGAAGGCCAACCAGTGGTCGGGCGGCAACCGCAGCCGCTACCAAAACCCCGACTACGACAAGCTCTGGACGGCGGCCAAGACCGAGATCGACACGGCCAAGCGGGCGCAATTGTTCGTCCAGATGAACGACATCGTGATCCAGAACGTCGTGCATATCCCGCTGGTCAACCGCAAGAGCGTGTCGGGGCGCGCCAAGACCTTGCAGAACACCAACCTCTCGGAGTGGGACAGCGAATACTGGAATATTGCCAACTGGGTCAGGGGGCCGGCGTAGGACGTGGGGGCGTGAGAGCATGGAGCGTGAGAGC
>DASSSV010000281.1:0-8063 GCA_035708265.1 Thermomicrobiales bacterium
CCCCGACTCTCCGTGTGGGCGCATCCTAGCACGCGCCGCGCGCAGCGTCACTCGGCGGCGAAGACCACGCGCAGCGTCGTCAGCTCGAAGGGCCGGACCGCGAGGCGGACCGCGCGCGGGCCGGCCAGATCGGCGTCGCCGAGGCGCGCTTCGAGGAGGTCGCAGGTCTCGGCCGCGGCGACCGGGTAGGCGAAGCGGAGGGTGGCCGGGCCGCGCGTGCCGTGCGCCTCGTAGAGCCGCACGATCACGCCGCGGCCGTCGTCGGCCGGCTTGACCGTGTTGACCACCAGCCCCGGCCGGTCGCACTCGACCAAGCCGAGGCGCGGCGCTACGCGCCCGCCGACGCCGGCTGCGGGCGCGTAGCGCGCGAGGAGCGGCACGTTCAGCGCGGCGGCGTGGGCCACGACGTCGCCCGCCCGCCAGTCGCCCGGGTGGGGCAACAGGCTGTAGGTGAAGCGGTGGCGGCCCTGGTCGGCGGTCGGGTCGGGGTGGATGCCCGATTTGAGGAGCGTCAGCCGCATGACGTTCCCGCGGATGTCGTGGCCGTACTTGCCGTCGTTGAGGAGCGCGACGCCGTAGTCGCCCTCGGAGAGGTCGGCCCAGCGGTGGCCCCAGACCTCGAAGCGGGCGCGGTCCCAGCTCGTGTTCCAGTGGGTCGGCCGCTCGATCGCGCCGAACTGGATCTCGTAGGTCGCGCGCCGGGCGCGCACCGTCACCGGGAAGGCCGCTTTGAGGAGGACCTGGTGCTCGTGCCAGTCGATCTCGGTCGCGATGTCGATGCGGGGCACGTCGCGGTAGAGCAGCAGGCGCTGGGTGACCGTCGAGTCCCGGAAGCGGCGGACGACCTCGACCCCGGCGCGGAGCGGCCCGCGCTCGACCACGCGCAGCGACTCCAGCGCATCGAGCGGCTCGGGCTTCTCCTGGTAGAAGATGTCGATGTCCCAGGCGTCGAAGTTGATCGGCTTGTCCTCGAAGGCGATCAGCCGGTTGCCGCGCTCCCCCGGCGCGATCACCTCCCGCCCGCCGTTCGCGGCGTCGACGCGCTTGTCGCGCAGCGAGGCGATCAGGCCGGCACTATCGATCTCGAGCCGGTAGAAGGCGTTCTCCAGCACCGTCTCCGAGACCGATAGCCCGCCCGTTGTGGCGGCCGGGGCCGCGGGCGGGTCGTCGCCCGTGGCCCAGGTGTCGTAGCCGAGCGGCGGCACGCCGGCCGCGGGGGGCGCGACCAGCACCCGCCGCTCGCCGCCCGGCGCGTCGAGGTGTTGTACGGTCAGCGGCTCGCCGCCGGCCGCGAGATCGGCCGGCACATCGGCGGGCAGCGCGCATTCCACCGGGTCGCGGCGCGACCAGGGGAGGGCGTTGAAGGCGACCAGCGCGGGCCCCGGCCGGTCCGCCGCGGCGACGAGGCGGTCGAGCGCGGCGTCGCGCGCGGCGCGGGCCTGCTCGGCCACCGCCGCGAGGTCGCGCGCGGCGTCCTCGTAGACCTCGGGGATCGAGGAGCCGGGCAGGATGTCGTGGAACTCCTGCAGCAGCAGGAGGCGCCAGGCGCCGTCGAGCGCGCCGGCCGGCAGCCGCTCGTCGCGGGCGTGCGCCAGCGCGCCCCACAGTTCCGCCTCGTGCAGCAGCACCTCGGCGCGGCGGTGGGCGTACTTCGTCCGCCCCTGGCTGGTGTAGGTGCCGCGGTGGTATTCGAGGTAGAGTTCGCCGTCCCAGACCGGCAGCCGGCCGGCGCGGGCGGGGTCGTCGACCGCCCGCGCGATCGCGTCGAAGACGCCCTCGGCGCCGCCCTGCTCCAGCCGCGGCATCCCGGGCAGGTTGCCGAGGCGGCGGCCGGCCTCCAGCATCGCGCGGGTCGGGCCGCCGCCGCCGTCGCCGTGGCCGAAGAGGTAGAGGAGGTCGCGGTTCAGTTCCTTCTCGCGGTAGACGCGCGCGGTGCCGGCGACCTCGTAGGCGGACATGCGGCCGTTGTAGGTGAAGATGCGCTCGTTGGCGGTCGGCGTGGTGATGAAGTGGGCCAGCACCTCGGAGCCGTCGAGCCCGCGCCAGCGGAAGGTGTCGTAAGGGAAGGGGTCGAACTGGTTCCAGGAGATCTTGCTGGTCATGAAGTGGCCCAAGCCCACCCCGCGCAGGATCTGCGGCAGCGCGGCGGTGTAGCCGAAGGTATCGGGGAGCCAGGCCAGCGTCGGCCGCAGCCCGAACTCCTCCGCGAGGAAGCGCATCCCATAGACGAACTGGCGCACCAGCGACTCGCCGGCGGGCAGGTTGCAGTCGGACTCCAACCACATCGCGCCGGTCGGCTCCCAGCGGCCCTCGGCGACACGCCGCTTGATCTGCGCGTAGATCTCCGGCTCGTCCTCCTTGATGAACTGGTAGAGGACCGGCTGGCTCTGGGTGAAGTGATACTCGGGGTACTGCTCCATCAGGCGGAGGGCGGTGGCGAAGGTGCGGGCGGCCTTGCGGCGCGTCTGCGCCAGCGGCCAGAGCCAGGCGACGTCGATGTGCGCGTGGCCGGTGGCGACGATATTCATGCGCTCGCCGTGGCGGTAGTCGGCCAGCGCGGCGCGGAAGGCGTCGCGCGCGGCGGCCAGCGAGGCGTAGTAGGCGTCGGAGCCCGGCTGGACGAAGTCGACGCGGGCGAGCGCGGCGTCGAGCGCCCGGCCGAGGACCGCCGCGTCGAGGCTGGTGGGGTCGGCGATAGCCAGGACCTCGTAGGCGGCGCGGAGGTCGGCCGCCAGCGCGTCGGCCACGGCGTCGCGCGTGGCGAGCTCGTACTGCCGCAGCAGGTGCGGCTCGGCGCGCCGGCCGCTGTAGGCTTCGATCGCCAGCGCGTGCCGCTCGCCGCCGCGCGCCTCCAGCGTCAGCAGGAGCGCGTCGTGGTTGCGGTCGATCCCGGCGTAGGGCGCGCTGTCGAGGTACAGGAGCGCCTCCGGCCCGGCGATCAGGATGTCGCCGGGGAGGAGCCAGTAGTCGCCGAGGCGGACCAGCAGCACGACCGCCGCGCCGGCCCAGGCCGCGGGAATCTCCACCTCGCCGCGCAGCCAGACCGTGCGGCCATAGCCGCCCCACGCCCCGCCGACCGGCAACTCGGGCCAGCGCTGCGCGTCGCCGTCCGGCCCGCGCGCGCCGTCCGGCGCCACGCGGGGCGGCGGCAGCGGCCGGCGGTCGCGATAGATCGTCGCCTCGATCGTCCCGATGCGCGCGAGATACTTCTGCCGCGTCAGTTCGTCCATACGCCCCGCGATCCTACCTCCCCGCCCCACCGGCGCCGCCCCGTGCGGGCCCGCGCGGGCGTCGCCCTACGGTATCGTATAAACGATGAAGTGAGAAGTGAGAAGGATGACCGGCTTACCCTCGCGAGGACCGAGCGGCGGCGCGGTATGCACCCGGCCGGAGGTGTGGTATCATACGCGGGCCGAGCGCGCGAGTCCCCGTGGCAGGGAGGGATGTGCGCGCGTGGAATCTTTTTCGCGTTTCAGACGTTATATAAGGGTGGCACAGCGCGCCCCGCGCAATACGCACGCGACGGGCAACGGTGGGCGCGCGGTCCGAGACGGCCCTGGCGAGGGGGAAGCGCCCCCGCGACCGCGCGAGCGGGGCCGATGGATGGAATCATTCTTGCGACGTCGGTAGGCAGCGGCGCCTATCGGCGGTCGGGCACGACGGAGCGCCAGAGGCAGCGCCGCACGGAGGTACACACAGGGGCACAATGGTACAGGACCACTTGCGAGACGTGCGCCGGGTGATCCCCGACGAGATGGAAGAACTGAGCGAGGGCCTCGAGCGCCGGCGGGGGCGGCGGAGTCGCGCCGACGTGTTGCCGCTCGAAGAGGAAGAGCCGAGCCTGAACGAGGTGCTGGACGCCGAGGAGGAGGCCGAGGAGGCCCGCACCGTCGCCCAGGATCTCGACTCGCTGCAGCGCATCGACCCGAGCTTCGTCACCGACCCGGTCAAGCTCTACCTGCGCGAGATCGCGCAGGCGGCCCTCCTCAACCACGAGCAGGAGATCGCGCTGGCCAAGCGGGTCGAGGAGGGCGACATCGAGGCGGTGCAGACGTTCGTGCGCTCCAACCTGCGCCTGGTCGTCAGCATCGCCAAGAAGTACGTCGGCCGCGGGCTGAGCCTGCTGGATCTGATCCAGGAGGGCAACCTCGGCCTGATCCGCGCCGTGCAGAAGTACGACTGGCGGACCGGCTTCCGCTTCTCGACCTACGCGACGTGGTGGATCCGCCAGGCGATCACGCGGGCCATCGCCGACCAGAGCCGCACGATCCGCCTGCCCGTGCACATGGGCGACGCGGTCTCGCGCTTCCGCGGCACCGTCCAGGAGCTGAACCAGGCGCTCGGGCGGCGGCCGAAGATCGAGGAGATCGCCGAGGCGATGGCGGTGCCGCCCGAGAAGGTCGAGCAGATCATGAGCGCGGCCCAGCGCACCCTCTCGCTGGAGACGCCGGTCGGCGAGGAGGACGAGGCGCGCCTGGGCGACCTGATCGCCGACGAGGGCGCGACGAGCCCCGAGCAGGCCGCGGCGGAGGGGCTGCTGCGCGAGGACGTGGCGAAGGTGCTCAGCCTGCTGACGCCGCGCGAGCGGCTGGTGCTGATGCTGCGCTTCGGCCTGGGCGACGGCCACCAGCACACGCTGGCCGAGGTCGGCGAGGAGCTGGGCATCAGCCGCGAGCGGGTGCGGCAGATCGAGGGCCAGGCGCTGCACAAGCTGCGCGGCACCGACATCCGCAGCCGCCTGCTCGCCTACCACGCCGAGTCGTAGACGAGCGAACGCAGATCGAGGGCCGCGGCGCGCAACGCGCCGCGGCCCTGCGCTTTGGCGCATCATGGCACCCGCCGGGGCCTCCCGGCGGGGTGTTACGTGTCCGGGGGTGGGCGATCGCCCTGCGCGCGCCGCGCGACGGCGGGGCGGGCGGCGCGGGGGTGGCGGCGGGGGCGCGCTCCCCATCGGGCTGACTCCCGGCGGCCGGCCGATCCCCGGCACCCGCCACGCTCGCGGCGGCCCGCCCCCCGCACTGCCCGGACCAGACCGCGCCAAAGTGCAGGGCCGCGCAGCGGCCCCAAGGCGCGGCTTCAGCCGCCGGACTCCGCCCCACACATACTTCGCCCACCCTTCCCGGGGTGTCCGTACATGCTGTATACTGCGCGAAACGTCCGGCTGGGCCGCCGGCGTGGTACTCTATAGGACGGCGAAGGACCGGGGGCGCGACGATGGCGGTGAGGACGATCGTGCAGGCCGAACGGCGACGGACCGCGGGCGAGCAGCAGCGGCAGGCCGGCGCCTACGCGCGCGCCGCCGGCGTGAGCCTCGCGGTCGCGGCCGGGGCCGCGGGCCTGGCCTTCGTCGCCAGCGGGCTCGCGCCGGACACCGTGACGCTCCCGCTCTTCCAGGCCGACCAGTGGCCCTTCTGGCTCGGCGGGGTCGGCCTCGCCGTCCTGGCCGGCGTGCTCGTCGCGATCGTCGCGCCGCGCCAGCGCCCGAGCGCGCTCGACGTCGGCGGGCCTGTCGAGGCGCCGACCGCCGAGGTGCCGGTCGCGCCGCTGCTGCCGGCCGTCGCCACCTTCGGCGCGGTGTTGCTGATCAGCGTGTATCACGACCGCGCGCTGATCGTCGCCGCGCCGGTCATCCTCTACCTGCTGCTCTGCGGCATCGCGATCGCGTGGTACCACCTGACCGACGAACTCGGTCGGGTGCGACGGCTGGCGCAGACCGCCCACGTCCTCCTGACCCACGCCGTCGCCTTCCTCGTCCTGGCGACCGTCTACATCAACAAGGTGCGCTCGCTCCTGTCGGCGACGACCGTCGCCGTGCTGGTCTTCCTGCTGCTGCTGCAACTGACCGCCGGCGCGCAGTACCCGGCAGAGCGCCGGCTGATCTACGCGCTGGTCGGCGCGGTGACGCTCGGCGAGATCACCTGGGCGCTCAACTACTGGCCGCTGACCGGCTGGACCGGCGGCGCGCTCCTGCTGATCGCCTTCTACTTCCTGGCCGGCCTGATGGTCGCGCAGGTCCGCGAGGGCGTCACCCGTCGCGACCTGCTCGAATACGGCGGGATCAGCGCGCTCGCCTTCGTCATCGTCACGCTGTCGCTGCGGTAGACGGCGGACGGCAGACGGCAGGAGCGGCCGTCCCATCTTCGACTGTTCGGGTCACCGAAGCCACCGCTGCCGTCTGCCGTCTGCCGTCTGCCGTCTGCCGTCTGCCGTCTGGTGGTTCCCATGGACGACGCGGAACTCTACGACATCCTCGCCGAACTCGACCGGCTGGAAGATCTGCGCGAGGATCTCGAAGAACTGGCGCTCAATGGGCGCACGCTGGCCGAGTTGCCGCCCGACGACGAGGTGCGCCGGGAGGCGGAGGCGCTGGGTCTCAACACCGTCGAGGCCGTCGAGGCGCGGATGGCCGAGCTGAACGCACAGCTCGACCGGCCGGAAGGGGGGGCGTCGTGAGCGCGAAGCACGCCGCGGGCGGCATGGACGACCTCTTCACCGCGCAGCGCGAGCGCGTCCTGGCGCGCCGCGCGCCGTTGGCGACCCGGCTGCGCCCGCGCTCGCTCGACGAGTTCGTCGGGCAGGAGGCGATCGTCGGGCCGGGGACGCTGCTCCGGCGCATCATCGAGGCCGACCGCCTCCCCTCGCTGATCTTCTGGGGCCCGCCCGGCACCGGCAAGACGACGCTCGCGCGGATCATCGCCGCCACCACGCGCGCCCACTTCGTCCCGCTCAGCGCGGTCACGGCGGGCGTGGCCGACCTGCGCGCGGCGGTGAAGGACGCGCGCGAGCGCCTGGGGATGCACGGCACCCGCACGATCCTCTTCATCGACGAGGTCCACCGCTTCAACAAGGCGCAGCAGGACGCGATCCTGCCGCACGTCGAGGAGGGCACCGTCACGCTGATCGGCGCGACGACCGAGAACCCCTCCTTCGAGGTCAACTCGGCGCTCCTCTCGCGCAGCCGCGTCTTCGTCCTCCGCCCGCTCGGCGACGACGACCTCGTCCGGCTCGTCGCGCGCGCGCTGGCCGACCGCGAGCGCGGCCTCGGCGACGAGCGCGCCCGGCTGACCGACGAGGCGCTCAGTCTGCTGGTCAACTTCGCCAACGGCGACGCCCGCTTCGCGCTGAACACGCTCGAACTCGCCGTCGCCGCCGCGCCGCCCGCGGCAGACGGCGGGGAGCGCGTCATCGACGCCGATCTGGTCGCCGAGGCGGCGCAGCGCCGCGCGGCGCTCTACGACAAGGCCGGGGAGTCGCACTACGACACCATCTCCGCGCTGCACAAGAGCCTGCGCGACTCCGACCCGGACGGCTCGCTCTACTGGGTGGCGCGGATGCTGGAGAGCGGCGAGGACCCGCTCTACGTGACGCGGCGGCTGGTCCGCTTCGCCTCCGAGGACGTCGGGCTGGCCGACCCGCAGGCGCTGACGCTGGCGATGGCCGCACAGCAGGCGGTCCACTTCCTCGGCTGGCCGGAGGCGAACACCGCGCTGGCGCAGCTCACCATCTACCTGGCGACCGCGCCGAAGAGCAACGCCTGCTACACCGCCTACGCCGCCGCCCGCGAGGACGTCGAGAAGACGCGCAACGACCCGGTGCCGCTGCACCTGCGCAACGCGCCGACCGGGCTGATGAAGGGCCTCGGCTACGGCGCCGGCTACAAGTACGCGCACGACTACGAGGGCGCCGCGGTCGCCCAGCAGCACCTCCCCGACAACCTCGCCGGCCGCCGCTACTACACGCCGACCGACCGCGGCTTCGAGCGGACGGTCGCCGCGCGCATGGCGGCGCTGGCCGAGCGGCTGGCCGCGGGCGACGGCGCGCGCCAGACGCCAGCCGACGAGCCCGACTGGGAGCCCTCGCGCCGCAAGAAGGCCCGCGAGGAGCGGGAGCGCGCCGCGGCCGAGGGCGACGAAACGCCGAGGCGAGGGCCGGGCGGCTGAAGCCGCGGCTGGGGGGCGCCGCGGCGCCACGAAGCCCGCCTGCGCGGGCTAGGCACTGCCTCCGCAATCCCTCGTGCAAGACCGATCTTCTTGGTTTCGTCGGAGCCTATGTGCGCTGGGCCG
>DASSSV010000282.1:0-15469 GCA_035708265.1 Thermomicrobiales bacterium
TTCCTGCGTCCCCTTCAGCGAAGTCGCGAGCATCCATAGGAAGGGCGCGACCAGCAGGCAGCAGGCGCCGAGCGCCAGCAGGTGCTTCGCCAGCGTCAGCCGCGCCGCGCGCCGCCGCGCGGCCCCGGTCACAGCGCCACCTCCTCGTCGCGCTCGACCAGGAAGAGGTAGGCGGCGGTCGCCAGCGCGAGGAGGCCAAAGAGGACGACCGACATCGCCGCGGCCATCCCGAAGTCGAAGCGCTGGAAGGCGGTCTTGTAGGCCAGCGTGAAGAGGATCTCGGTGCTGTGCAGCGGCCCGCCCTGCGTCATCAGCCAGATCGCGTTGAAGTTGTTGACGGTGTAGACGGCGGTGAGGATCGTCGCGACGCCGAGCGTCGGGCGCAGCAGCGGCAGCGTGATGTAGCGGAAGCGCGCCGCGGCGGTCGCGCCGTCGAGCGCGCCGGCCTCGTAGAGTTCGCGCGGGATCGCCTGCAAGCCGGCCAGCACCACCAGCATCACGAAAGGCGTGCCCTTCCAGACGCTCTCCAGCACGACCGCCGGGAGCGCCGTACCGGCCTCGCCGAGCCAGGGGACGAAGCGGTCGAGGACACCGAGGCGGACGAGTGCGGCGTTGATCAGCCCGCTGCTGCCGTCGAAGAGCCAGCGCCAGATCAGCGCGGCCGCCACCGACGGCACGACGTAGGGGATCAGCGCCGCGGCGCGGTAGACGCCGCGGGCGCGCAGCCGCTCGTTGAGCAGGAGCGCCAGCGCCGTGCCGAGCGCCACCTGCGCGACGAGGTTGCTCGCCGTCCAGACGGCGGTCGTCCTGAGCGTCTGCCAGAAGGTGTCGTCGCGGAGGAGCGCGGCGTAGTTGTCTAGCCCGACGAAGCGCGCCGGGCCGGGGCTGGTCAGTTTCAGCCGCAGGAAACTGATGCGGATGCCGTCGAGCACCGGGTAGACGGTCACCAGCGCGACCGTGAGCAGCGTCGGCAGGAGCAGCCCGTAGCCGAGCAGGCGCTCCCGCGCGGTCAAGCCGAGCCCGCGGCGCGGCCCGCCGGCTATGAGCGCGGCGGGGCTGGCGGAGGTACGCAATGAGGGCACAAACTCACCATCATTCCGGAGCAGGTCGAGGGGGCGGGGAGGCTGGCGGTTGCAACCGCGCCTCAATGGCCTATCGGCCATGAAGCCCGCCCGCGCGGGCTGGGTTACGGCCCGGACGCAGCATCAGCGCCCGGACTTCCGCCGCACTCGTCACTCGTCACTCGTCACTCACGCATCGCTCATCGCTCATCGCTCATTGCTTGAGCAGGTCGTTGGTCTGCTGCACGGCCTTGTTGAGCGCGTCGGCGGGCTTGGACTGGCCGAGGATGACGGAATCCCAGGCGTCGGCCAGGATCGTGTTCTCGATCTCGTCCCACTGGGGCACCGTCGCGCGGGCGCGGCCGGCGGCGGACTGATCGATGAAGACCTCGATCAGCGGGTCCTGCTTGGCGTAGGCGCTGTCGACGATGTCCTTGCGCGCCTGGATGCGCTTGTACGCCTGGAGTACGCCCTCCTGCTCCTGCGCGGTGAGCCAGCGGATGAAGTCCCAGGCGGCGTCGACGTTCTTCGATGTCGCGGGGATCGCTAGGTCGTAGCCGCCGATGACCGTGGCGGCCTCCTTGCCCTTCGGCAGGGGCGCGATGCCGAAGTCCAGTTTCGGGTTGCCCTGCCGCACCGGCTGGATGCCCCAGTCGCCGGTCAGCATCATCGCGGCCTTCTCCTGAATGAAGGGCGCGAAGACCTGGTCCCAGGAGTCGGTGGCGCCCTTGAGCGCGTCGGGCACGATCTTGTCGGTGAGGTAGAGGTCGGCGTAGAACTGCCAGGCTTCTTGCCCGGCCGGGCTGCCGAACTCGGCCTGCCTGCCGTCGGCGTTGAGGAGCGTCGTGCCGTTCTGCCAGGCGAAGGGGAACCAGAGGAAGGCGCCGAAGCCCTTGGCGCCGAGCATCAGGCCGTACTTGTCGCCAGAGGTGAGTTTCTTGCCGAAGTCCACGAGCTCCTGCCAGTTCGTCGGCGGCGCGGCCAGGTCGGCGTCCTTGAACGCGCCCTTGTTCCAGAAGAGGGCGACGTTGTTGGTGTACCAGGGCGCGGCGTACTGCTTGCCGAGGTAGGCGCCGGTCTGCGCCGGGCCGAGGAAGAACTCGTCCGCGACCGCGGCGAAGCGGTCGCCCAGCGGCGCCAGGACGCCGGCCGCGGCGAGCCCGGCCACCCAGGCGCTGTCGACCGAGGCGATGTCCGGCCCCTGCCCGCCCTTGACGGCGGTGACGAGTTTGTCGCGGAAGGTGGTCGGCGACGCCGACTCGACCTTGACCTGCACGCCGGGGTGCGCCGCGCCGTACTGCTGCGCGGCCTTGAAGAGCGGGGCGTCGGGCGTGGCGGTGAAGGAACTGATGACCCAGAAGGTCAGCGTGGCGGCCTTGCCGCCACTGGCGGCCGGCGCCGCGGTCGGGCTGCCGGCCGCCGATGTCGTGGCCGGCGCGCCGACGGCCGGGGCGGGCGTCGCGGTCGGCGCGGCGGCGCCGCAGGCGCCGAGGACCGGCAGGAGCGCCAGGCCGCCGAGGCCGGCCAGTCCTTGGAGGAGATGGCGGCGGGTCAGGATCGCGGGGTCGGCAGGCGCCGGGGCATCCATGCGGTGTGACCTCCCTCGTTGTCGCCATCGTTGGCCCGAAGCCGGGTTCTGCCCGGCCGGCGGTCGGCGGACGACGTGGGCCACCAACCTCCGGCGAGTATAGCCGACGCGCGCTCGCCCGCGCGCCACGGCCCACAGTTCAGGATACGTGTCCCGGCCATGTTTCGGCGGTCCTGTCGGCACCACTCTTACTTGTTATCCCCGCAGCCATCAGGCCGCGGGGGCGGGCCACGTCGTGTCCTGGCGCGCCACCGGCGAAGCGGTCGAGCTGGGCTACCGAAGCGTTCCCACCGCGACGGTATAATGTCCGGTGGTGGCTGTGGCTACGCATCGGTAGGATGAGGAAGGGGAAAGGATGCCTGAACAGACCAACGATTCACCGGGCCTGGGCGCGCTGCTGGCGCGGCTGGAGCGGGGCGAACTGACCCGGCGCGGCTTCGTGCGGCGCGCGGTCGCGCTCGGCTGCTCCGCCTCGGCCATCGCCGGCTTCCTGGCCGCCTGCGGTGGGTCGAGCCCGACCGCGACCAGCGCCGCGGTCCCGACGAGCGCGCCGACCGCGGCGGCGACGAGCGCCGCGACCAGCGCCGCCGTCAGCCCGACCGCCGCGGCCACGACCGCCGCGACACCGGCCGGGGGCGGCGCCATCACGCCGATCGCGACGCCCGGCCGCGCCGCCTCCCCGGCCGCCGGCGCGTCGCCCGCGGGGTCGCCCGCGGCGACGGGCGGCGGCCACGTACTCGGCGCGCCAACGACCCACGTGCTCGGCGCGGCGGGCGGCTGGGGCCCCGGGCCGAGCAAGCGCGGCGCGGCCGGCACGCTCAAAGTTCTCTACTGGCAGGCGCCGACGACCCTCAACCCGCACTTCGGCACCGGCCCGAAGGACCAGGACGCCGGGCGGCTCGTGCTGGAACCGCTGGCCGACTTCGGGCCCGACGACTCGCTGATCCCCTGGCTGGCGGCGGAGATCCCCACGCGCGAGAACGGCGGCGTCGCGGCCGACGGGATGAGCGTGACCTGGAAACTCAAGCCGGACATCACCTGGAGCGACGGCCAGCCCTTCACCGCGGCCGACTGCGTCTTCACCTGGCAGTTCGCCTCCAACAAGGAGACCGCCGCGATCACCTACGGCAACTACAGCGCCGTGGACAAGGTCGAGGCGCTCGACGACCACACCGTCAAGATCACCTTCAAGCAGCCGACGCCGGCCTGGTACATCCCGCTGACCGACGCGATCCTGCCGCAGCACATCTTCAAGGATGCGATCGGGTCCAAGGCCAAGAACTTCAACGGCAACCTCAAGCCGATCGGCACCGGCCCCTACGTCGTCGACTCCTTCGCGCCGGGCGACTCGATCGCCTTCAGCGCCAACCCGAAGTTCCGCGACCCCAATGGCCCGGCCTTCGACAAGGTCCAGTGGAAGGGCGGCGGCGACGCCGTCTCGGCCGCCCGCGCGGTCTTCCAGACCGGCGACTACCAGGTCGCGGCCAACCTGCAGGTCGAGCCGGCGATCCTCGACCAGATCGTCAAGCAGAGCGGCGGCAAGGCGCAACTCGGCTTCGAGCCGGGCCACGGCGTCGAGCAGGTGCTCTTCAACTTCACCGACCCGAACAAGGAGGTCGACGGCCAGCGCTCGCACCTCGGCACGCCGCACCCCTTCCTGTCGGACCCGCAGGTACGCAAGGCGTTCAACCTCCTGGCCGACCGCAAGACGATCTCCGACGTCCTCTACGGCCAGTCCGGCGAGCCGTGGGCGCTGTTGCAGAGCGTGCCGGAGTCGGCGCTGCCGCAGGGCGACACCTGGGCGTTCAACATCGCGCAGGCGAGCGCGATGCTCGACGCGGCGGGGTGGACCAAGCAGGGCCAGTACCGGGCGAAGAACGGCGTGCCGATGAAGGTGCTGCTGGTGGCGACGACCAACTCGGTGCGCCAGAAGGAGCAGCAGATCCTCAAGGACGCCTTCGAGAAGGCCGGCGTGCAGACCGAACTCAAGAGCGTCGACGCCGGCGTCTACTTCTCGACCGACCCCGGCAACGACAACACCTTCCAGAAGTTCTACAGCGACATGGAGATGACGACCTACCCGGTCGGCAACCCCGACCCGCAGCGCTTCCTCTCCTTCCTGACGACGGCGGAGATCCCGCAGCGGGAGAACAACTGGAACGGCAACAACGCCTGGCGCTACTCCAACCCGCAGTTCGACAAACTGAACGCGGAGTCCAAGACGGAGCTCGACCCGGCCAAGCGCGACGACCTCTTCCGCCAGCAGTACCAACTGCTCTACGACGACGCGGTCGGCATCCCGCTGGTCGCGCGCAAGGAGGTCTTCGGCTACGCGACCGGGATCGACAACACCTTCGGCCAGCCCTGGGCCGGCCTGACCTGGAACATCGCCAATTGGACGAAGAAGTAGGGACGCGGCCCTCACCCCGGCCCCCTCGCCCAATCCTGGGCGAGGGGGCCTCATACAAATTAGTACCCTGCTACTCATGAAGTGAAAGGTACCGCCGCCGGAGGTTGATGCGGGCATCCGCGGTGGTGAAGCGCCGGTCGATCGGCTGACGATCCGCATTGCGACGCGCCTGCCAGGCGCACACCTCGACTTGGCGGGTAGCCACATCAGGCACACGGCGATCCGGGCACTGCCGGCTCAGCACGCGCATTTCGATAGCGGCGGGGCATGCCCCGCCGCTGCGCGGTCAACTGAGACGGTAGCCCATGGAGGAATGTGCAAACTCCCCAGACTTGATTCGCCATCTAGCCAAGTCCAACCCCGATAGAAGCGTGGAGAATACGCGCGCTGCGGAGCCTCCCGATTTCAACAGAGTAGAGCCGAAGGTTACGCCGGAAGACGGGAACTTCGGAGGATCCTCTGAAGCAGGCGCAGGACGTGGCTGACGAAGCAGGATCGGTATGAGCGCACTGTGCGTGAAATGGCCACTTGCGATGCCCTATTAGCCGAGGGTCGGTTTCGTACCCACCTCTTGCAGACATCCCGACTGCTTCTTGGCCAGCCGCGACAGCAGTTCGCGCACATCGGGTCGCGCGACCGCCTGCTCGGAGAAGGCCCGGATCGTCTGGGCTGGGGTCTGTACCACTCGCGCACTCTCGTCGGCGCACGCCTCGGCCGGCGCAGCCACCGGCGGCAGCTCGCCGTCGCGGGCGCGCGTCGAGCCATCGCTGGGCGTGTGGCCAGGAGTCAGGGGGCGCCGCGGCTCGGCTGTGCTCATGGGCGGCCTCCCTCGGCGGCGGGCGGCCGGTCATCCCGGCAGCCGTCCACGGCCGTCAGGATCGCCTCGACCGGGGCCAGCCGCACCAGGTCGCCCTCGCGCACCGGCTCGACGACCGCGCAGCCCCAGCCGCGCAATAGCGCCGCCGACGCCCCCGCGCGCGGGTGCGCCCAGAGCGGCGCGTTGCAGGCGACGGCGACGACGACCGGCGTGCCCCGCCCGATCGCCTCGGCCGTGACCGAGAGCGCCAGGTTGTCGGCGACGCCGAGCGCGAGCTTGTTGAGCGAGTTGAAGCCGCACGGCGCGACCAGCACCAGCCCGTCGGCCGGGCGGGGCAGGATCGCGGCGTCGAAGTAGCTCTCGACCAGCCGGTGGCCGGGCAGGCGGCTCAGCTCGAAGCGGTTGAGCACGCGCGTCGCGTTCGGCGTCGGGATCGTCAGCACCGTCGGGAAGCGCGCCGCCAGCCCGGCGATCAACCCCGGCACGACCGCCGGCGCCGCGCTCGCGCCGGTGACGATCAGGTAGGCGGTGTCCAGTGTCGTCATGGCGCTCCGCGAGAAAGACGATAGACGATAGACGATAGACGATAGAGGCGATTGCCGAGACTATGGGACGCGGGCAGCGCCTCGATTGCGCATCGGCGGGACTCAGGATGTCCCGGTGCCCGTCCGCCGACGCCGTTCTACCATCGCCTATCGTCTATCGTCTATCGTCTCGACCCGCGCCATGCGCTCGCCATAGGAGTCGCTCAGGCGGCCGTCCGGGAGGCGGCGCGGCGGGTCGTAGGGGCGCGCGGCGGCGAGGAAGGCGGCCGTCTCGGGCGGCACCAGCGCGGCGACGTCCCGGCCGGCGCGCGCCAGCTCGCGCACCGCGGTCGCCGAGTCGGCGGCGTAGTCGGGGTCAAAGGGGAGCGCGCGGGCCGACGCGCGATAGAGGCGGTTCTCGGGGCGGGCGAGCAGCGCGGCCAGGTCGGCCGCGCCCTGGCCGCCGCGCGGCGCGACCAGGACGGTCACGCGCGCGAAGAGGTCGCGCAAGGCGGCGTCGCGGTCGTCGTAGTAGCGCGGGTCGAAGATTTGCTCGGCCTTGTCGAACCCGACGACGAAGGCGACCTCGCGCGCCGCCGGGAAGGCCGCGCGCGCGGCGACGGCCTGCTCGGCGTAGAGGCCACGGTTGAAGAGCAGGACGCCGTGGCGGGGGTGGCGCCGCGCGTAGAGGCACAGCACCAGCGCCCGGTCGGCCTGCGTCGGGCGCGCCACCCCCTCCTTGTCGACGGTGCGCCGGCTGAGCGCGAAGTAGAGCGCGTCGAGGCCGCCGGCGTCGAGCGCGGCACGCGCCAGCGCCGCGTGCGCCGCCGTCAGCGGGTCGAACGACCCGGCCAGGACGCCGACCGCCGGTCGCGCGACCGGCCCCGACAGCGCGGCTTCCTGGGCGACGACGGCGCGCGGCGGACCGGCCGGGTCGAGCCCAGCCAGCGTCGCGCGGAGCGCGGCGACCGCGGCCAGGTCGTCCACCGCCGCGCGCAGCCCCGCCTCGTCCCGCCCGTCCGCCGCCATCCGCGCCGCCCCCTCGGCCTCCCGGTCAACGCCGCCGGCGCGGGCAGCATAGCACAGCGCGCGGCGCGGGCCGGGCCGCGGCGGCGAACGGCGGCCTTCGCCGCGCGGCCGGTCAGGCGACGCCGGCCGGCTGCCCCGTCTCGGCCGCGGCGATGATCCGCGCGACGTTCTCCTCGGCGAAGAACTCGGCGGGTGAGACCGTCTCCGCGGCAACGCCCAACAGCCGGTCGGTGTCGGGCTGGTTGCCGCGCCTGCTCCGTCGGCGGCTGCAGGCTCGCCCGCTCCAGCGAGTAGTCATAGTACGGCGTCGCCGCCTCGTTGCGCCGCCGCTCGTAGTCGGCCAGCGCGGCGTCGAGCGGCGCCGCGCCGGCGAGCCCGGCGGCGAGCGCGTCGGCCAGCAGTTCGGCGTCCCGGAAGGCGTTGGTGATGCCCTGGCCGGTGTTCGGGTCCTGGTGGTAGCCCGCGTCGCCGACGAGCGCCCAGCTGGGGCCGTGCGACGCGCGGAAGAAGTTGGGCAGGTCGGCCGTGCCGACGAAGCGCTCCTCGCGCCAGCCGGCGCGCACCGCCTCGGCGAACGGGGGCGAGACCTCGTCGAGCGTCGCGGCGAAGTTCCCGGCGATATCCGCGCGGACGGCGTGGAACTCGGCGTGCGGCCACTGGGCGGCGATGCAGGTGAGGCCGTCGTTGGTCGGGAAGGCGAAGACGCGGTGGCCGGCGCGCGGGAAGAGCGCGGCACCGGGCAGCGGCACGCCGCTCCAGTAGGCGTAGTAGCCGCAGGTAAGCGGCGGCGTCGCGCGGTAGGTGGCGGCCGCGACTCCCCGGGCGACGACGGAGCGCAGCCCGTCCGCGCCGATGACGACCCGCGCCCGCTCGGCGACGAGCGCGCCGCCCCGCGCGTGGCCGCGGATGCCGGCGACGCGGTCGCCGTCCCAGAGCAGCCCGTCCACCGTGAATCGCTCCCGCAATTCCGCGCCCGCAGCCATCGCCGCCTCGACCAGGATCGTGTCGAGCGCGGTGCGGCGCGGGCAGATGGCGTAGTGCGGCGCGCCGTCCGCCGCGGGCGGTGCGCCGGTGAGGGCGAAGGGGCCGAAGTCGACCGTCACGGTCGAGATCGGCGGGCAGTTGGAGGCGACCGCGCGCTCCAGGAGGCCCCACGCCGCCAGCCGCGCCGTGCCGGTCTCGTGGATGTAGTGGGTGGACATGATGTCGCTGGGGAAGGCGCCCCGATCCACCAGCAGGACCCGGTAGCCCCCGCGCGCGGGGAGCATGGCCGCCGGGGCGCCGGCGCAGCGCGCGCCGACGACGATCGCGTCGTACACCGAACTCTCCTTCTTCATCGTCGCGATGGTTCGCCGTCTGCCGTGCAGGTAACTGTCGGGTTCCCCCTTCGAGCGTTCATGCGGGGTGCAGCCACCCTCGTCATCCGGGCCGGCCGGTGACCGGCCGCGCCGGGTGTCGCTCAGCCGCCTCGCCGCGAGGCGAGCGCGCCCGGCAGGTGCCGCACGACGCCGGTCGGGCGGCGCGCGGCGTGGCGCCGGATGGCTTCGACCAGGATTTCGCGCCGGGCCGCGGGCGTCAGGCAGCCCAGGCCGTCGAGGTGGCCGCACGCGTGGCAGACGAGCGCCCACTCGCCGTCGCCCACGTAGACCGGCTCGCGACCCTCGACCGCGCCGCTCCGGCCGCAGAAACAGGTCTCGCGCATGGCCCCCTCCCGCTCGCGGATCGCCGGTCAGCGCGCGCCGGGCGCCGGGTGGCCTCTGCCGTCGACTCGCGGCGGGGCGATGACGACGCGGCGCACCTCGGCCAGCAGCGCCGCCCAACCGGTACCCTTCGCCACGAAGCCGTCGCCGCCGGCCGCCGCGCCGCGCCGGCGGGCGTCGGCGTCGGCGTGGACGGTGAGGAAGACTACCGCGGGCGGGCGCGCCGCCGTCTTCAGCGCGCGAGCCACCGCGAAGCCGTCCTGGCCCGGCAGCGCGACGTCGAGGATGATCACGTCGGGCGCGAGGTCCGCGGCGCGGCGCAGCGCCTCGTCGCCGTCACCGGCCTCCCCGACCACCACCAGGTCCGGCTCGTCCTCCAGCGCCCAGCGCAGCGCCTCGCGCACGCCCGGCGCGTCGTCGACCAGGAGCACCCGACGCGGCGGGCCGGGGTCGTTCATGCTGATAGTTCCTCGCTGCTACCTGGTTACCGCTCTCCCACCGTCAGCGTAGCCGCGCCAGCGCGCCGGCACATCGGGCGGGAGGAGGGACGCTGAGTTGACAGGGGTTGGGCGGGGATACTAACCGGAGATAGGGGGCCGATGAAGTACGAGGTACGAATGACGAATGACGAATGACGAAGGGGTTGGGATCAGTCGCGCGGGGCGAGGCCGCGGCGGGCGGCGTAGAGCGCCGCCTGGGTGCGGTCCGCGACGGCGAGTTTGCCCAGGATGACGCTGACGTAGCCCTTGACCGTGCCGGTGGTGAGGTGGAGCGCGGCGGCGATCTCCTTGTTGCTCCGGCCGGCGGCGAGGAGGCCCAGCACCTCGCGCTCGCGCTCGGTCAGCGCGTCGAGGGGGTCGGGCGCGGCCGGCGCGACGACCTGCTGCAGCAGCCAGCGCTGCGCCTCGGGGTGGAGCACCGCCTCGCCGCGCGCCGCGGCGTGGATCGCGCGCACCAGGTCGGGCTGGAGCACGTCTTTCAGCAGGTAGCCGACCGCGCCCGCCCGGATGGCGTCGCGGACGCGCTGGTCGTCGGCGTAGCTGGTCAGGACGAGCACGCGGCAGGGCGCGCCGCGCTCGCGCAGGCGCGCGGTCGCCGCGATGCCGTCCAGGTCGGGCAGGACCAGGTCCATCAGCACAACGTCGGGGCGCAGCGCCGCGGCCAGGTCCAGCGCCGCCGCGCCGGTGGCCGCCTCGCCGACGACGGCGATCCCGGTCTCCTCGGCGAGCAGCGTCCGCAGGCCCTCGCGCACGATCGCGTGGTCGTCGACCAGCAGCACGCGCACCGGCGGCTCCGTCATCGCTCACCGTCCTGCCGCGGCAGGCGCGCCGCGACGGTCGTCCCGCAGCCTGGGGCCGAGGTGACCTCCGCGACGCCGCCCAGCGCCGCCGCCCGCTCCTGCATGATGCGCAGGCCGAACCCGCCCGACGCCGCGGCGAAGCCGACCCCGTCGTCGGCGACCGCCAGGCGCGCCAGGTCGCCCTCCACGCCGAGCCGGATCGTCACGCGGCGGGCGCGGGCGTGCTTGACGACGTTGTGCAGCGCCTCCTGGGCGATGCGGAAGAGCGCCTCCTCGTGGTCGGGCGGCTGCGGCGCGTAGCCGGTCGCGTCGAGCCGGAGTTCCAGCCCGGCTCCCGCCCCGCGCGCCACGTCGGCCAGGTGCCGGCGCAGCGCCGCGGGCAGCCCCTCCCGGCACACCAGGCCGCTCGCGGGCGCGGCGCCCGGCGGCGGGGCGGGGTCGGCGGGGCGGAGTTCGGCCAGGAGGGCGCGCAACTCGCCCAGCGCGGCCTGACTCACCTCAAGGAGGCGCGCGACCCGTCGCTCACCCTCGGCCGGGTCGCGCCGCCAGGCCGGGGCGAGCGCCTGCGCGATCAGCGTCAGGCTGAAGACGTGCTGCGTGACGGAGTCGTGCAGGTCGCGGGCCAGGCGCTGCCGCTCCTCCAGCACGGCGACCTGCCGGCCGCGTGCGGTGAGGAGTTCGTGCTGGCGGCAGCGGTCGAGCGCGGTCGCCAGTTGCGCGGCGGTCGCCTCGTAGAGCTGCAGATCGGCCGCCGGCCAGGCGTGGGCGGCGGGGGAACTCAGGATGACGAGGCCGAGGCGCTGGCCGCGCGCCATGAGAGGGATCATCGCCAGGGTGGGGCGGCCGTCGGCCGCCTGCATCTCGCGCAACTTGGCCGAGACGCGCGGGTCGGCATGGACGTCGGCGATGGCGACCGTGTGGCCGGCGTCGAGCGGGGCGTCGAGACCATCGGGCGTGTAGGGCACCGTCTCGGCCAGGAGCACCGCGCCGGCCGCGGGCGCCCAGTGGCCGCGGACGGTGACCGCCGTCCGCGCGCCGGCGTCGTCGGTGTCGTAGAGGGCGATGGTGCAGCGGTAGTGGCCGCGCGCCGCGACCTCGTCCAGATAGGCGGCGATCACCTCGTCCATCGTCAGCGCGGTGTTGATGCGCAGGCTCGTCTCGTAGAGGAGCCGCGTGCCCTCCAGCGCCTGCCGGGTGCCGGCGAAGAGGCGCGCGTTCTCGAGGGCGATGCCGAGCTGGTCGGCCACCAGGAGGAGGGCGGTGGCGTCCTCGTCGCCGATCGGCCGCTCCGACTCTACGTTGAGCGCGCCGAGCAGGGTGTCGCCGCTGAGGAGCGGCGCGGCCAGCTCGGCGCGGATCGCCTCGCCGCCGGGGACGGCGATGTAGCGCGGGTCTTGCCGGACGTCGTTGACCAGCAGCGGCCGGCGGTCGCGCGCGGCGGCGCCGAGGATGCCGTCGCCCAGCCGCTGCCGGTACTCCAGGACGCTATGCCCCGTATACATCCCGCTCCGCGCGCGGCGCACCAGCACTGCGGGGTCGGCCGGGTCGACGAGGAGGATAGCGACGTGCGGGAAGGCCAGGTGCTCGTGGATCGCCTCGACCGCCGTCTGCAGGAGGTGATCGAGGCTGAGCCGGCCGGCGATCAGTTGCCCCACCCTGGCGACGGTCGCCAGGCGCGCGGCGCGCCGCCGCGCCGCGGCGAAGAGGCGGGCGTTGGCGAGGGCACTCGCCAGTTGGTCGGCGATGATCGCCAGGCTCTCGGCGTCCTCGGCGGTGAAGGGCTCGCCGCCCTCGACGTTGACGACGCCGAAGACGTCGTCGCCGCGCGCGATCGGGACGGCCAGTTCCGCGCGGATGCCGGTCGCGCCCGGCGTCGGGAAATGGCGGGGGTCCGCCGCCACGTCGTCGACGAGCAGCACCCGCCGCTCACGCACCGCCGCGGCGGTGATCCCCGCGTCGCGCGGCAGGCGGTAGCCGACCGGCGCGGCGTGCCGGTAGGGGCCGGCGACGCCGCGCAGCACGAGGTCGCCGGGGTCGGCGGGGTCGGCGAGGGCGATGGCGACGTAGGGGTAGCCGAGCAGTTCGTGGATGGCGGCGGCGGCGGTCGCCAGCAGGTCGTCGGGCTCCAGGCCGGCCGTCACCAGCCGGTTGACGCGCGCGATCAGGGCCAGGCGCTCGGCCCGACGGCGCTCGCGCTCGTAGCGGCGTGCCTGGGCCAGCGCGCCGGCCGCGTGGCGGGCGAAGCGCGCCAGCATCGCGCCGTCGGCCGCGGTGAAGCGGCGCCCCGGCGCCGCGGCGAGCGCGAGGACGCCGCGCGCCGCGCCGTCCCACCACAGCGGCGCGGCGACGGCGGCGCGACCGGCCAGTTGGCCGCGCCGCGCCGGGGCGCGCGGCCGCTCGTCCCGCAGCGCCCGCCCGATCAGCCCCTCGCCCGCCGGCATCTCGGCGCCCACCATGAGCGGCGACCGCCCCGCGACGGCGGCGACGCGCACGACCGGCCCGCCGGCCGTGTCGTCCACCAGGCCGAGCGCGCCCCCGGCCGCGTCGAGCAGGACCACAGCGCCCGCGACGACGCGCGCCGGCAACGCCTCCGGCCCCGCCTCGCCGCCCAGCGCCTCGATGGCCGCCAGCAGGCGCGTGGCGCGCCGGGCGGCGTCCGCACTCGCCCGACGCCGTGCCGCGGGGTCACTGGTGCTGCCGGCTCGCATGGCGCGCGCCCCTCGCAGTCAAGCCCCAACAATTAATGGAGTCTACGGGGGATGGCGGGCGAGCGTTTCGGGAGTGGGCGTCGGGGACTCGGGCGGAGATATGCGGGCGATGGGGGCGCACCGGCGGTCGGGACCGCGCCCGCGGTTGCAATCGCGGGCACATCCGCCGGCCAGGATCAGCACGGCCGCCTGCTATACTCGGCGCATGGACAATTGCATCTTCTGCCGCATCGTCGCGCGCCGGGCGCCGGCCTACGTCGTGGCGGAGGACGACGCGACAATCGCCTTCCTCTCGCTGGAGAACCACCCGCTCGTCGTGCCGAAGGCGCACGCGCCGGACATCTTCGCGCTGGACGGCGACCTCGGCGCGGCGATCATGCGGCAGGCGATCCGGGTGGCGCGGGCCGTCCGGGCGGGGCTCGGCTGCGACGGCGTCTATCTCGGGCAGGCGAACGGCGCCGCGGCCGGGCAGGACGTCTTCCACTTCCACCTGCACGTCTACCCGCGCTGGCACGACCCGCCCGCCTGGGTCCACCGGACGGACGACGCGGCGAAAACGACGATCCGCTCCCGGATCGCGTCCGCGCTCAACCAGCCCTGACGGGTGATGAGTGACGAGTGACGAGTGACGAGGGGACGAGCGACGAATCGGGGCCGGAGATAGGCCGGCCCCGATTCGTCATTCGTCATTCGTCGTTCGTCATTCGCCGTCAGTGGCCGCAGCCGCAGCCGGGGCCGCGGTCGTCGCCGGAGGTGTGGATGATGAAGCCGCGCTGCTGCAGCCCCTGATCCACGAAGTCGATCGTCGCGTCCTCCAGGAGCGTCGCGCTCGTCGGGTCCACGATCACGCGGACGCCGCCGGTCTCGTAGACGCTGTCGGTCGCGCAGGCTTCGTCGAGGCCCATCCCGTAGCCGACGCTGCCGCAGCCGCAGGTGTTCTGGACGAAGACGCGTAGCCCCGTGTTCGGCCCGCCCTGCTGCTTCAGGACGCCATGCAACTGCTCCCCGGCCTTCGGCGTGATCGTGATCATCGCGGCGCTCCCTTCGCGCGTGACGGCGGGCGCACGCCGGGCTCGCCATCGCCCGGCCGCCCCACCGTTGGTCGGCACTGCCCTCATAATGATCCGCGCCGCCCGCGGCTGTCAAGGGCGCGCGGCGCAGGAATGCGGGTTGCGGGCGCGTCGTTGTAGACTGTGCGGGTGTGGGACACGCCGGGCACACGCGCGGGCGCGCGGGCTCCCCGGGATTCAGGGAAGGATGCGAGACGCATGGCGAACGGCAAGTATTACGACGTGCTGATCATCGGCTCCGGGCCGGCCGGCTGGACCGCGGCCGTCTATTCGGCGCGCGCCAACCTGAAGACGCTCCTCTTCACCGGCCTCGTCGCCGGCGGCACGCCGGGCGGCCAGTTGATGCTGACGACCGAGGTCGAGAACTACCCCGGCTTCGCCGAGGGCATCCTGGGGCCGGAGCTGATGGACCAGATGCGCCAGCAGGCCCTCCGCTTCGGGACCGAGCTGGTCGAGGACGACGTGACCCGCGTCGACTTCGGCCAGAAGCCGCTGACCGTCTACGTCGGCGACGACGCCTACCACGGCAAGGCGGTGATCGTCGCGACCGGCGCGTCGGCGATCTGGCTCGGCCTGGACTCCGAGGAGCGGCTGCGCGGGCGCGGCGTCTCGTCGTGCGCCACCTGCGACGGCTTCTTCTTCCGCGGCAAGGAGATCGCGGTCGTCGGCGGCGGCGACACGGCGATGGAGGAGGCCACCTACCTGACCCAGCACGCCTCGAAAGTCACCGTGATCCACCGACGCGACGCCCTGCGCGCCTCGAAGATCATGCAGGATCGCGCGTTCAACAACCCGAAGATCGCCTTCGTCTTCGACAACGTCGTCGAGGAGGTGCTGGGCGAGAACGCGGTCGAGGGCGTCCGGCTGCGCAACGTCAAGACCGGCGAGGAGTCGACGCTGCCGGTGCAGGGCCTCTTCATCGCGATCGGCCACCGGCCGAACACCGAGATCTTCCGCGGCCAGCTCGACATGGACGAACCGGGCTACATCATCGCCCACGAGCACACCGCGACGAACGTGCCGGGCGTCTTCGTCGCCGGTGACGTGCGCGACCACCGCTACCGCCAGGCGGTGACCGCCGCGGGCGACGGCTGCATGGCCGCGCTCGACGCGCAGGAGTACATCACTGGCGAGATCTGGACCGACTGGGCCATCGGCGAGGAGGCCGTCGCCGCGTCCCAGGTCTGAGCGGCGTGGGGCGTAGGCCGTGGGCCGTGGGGCGCAGACGATGGGTGACGCCCCACGGCCTACGCCCCACGGCC
>DASSSV010000283.1:0-5127 GCA_035708265.1 Thermomicrobiales bacterium
GCCTCGCAAGAGTTGCTCAAGTCGCAGATCGGCGACGCGCTGGAGAAGCTGACCGAGCGCGAGCGCAAGATCATCCTGCTGCGCTTCGGGCTGGAGGACGGCCGCTTCCGCACCCTGGAAGAGGTCGGCCGCGAGTTCGGCATCACCCGCGAGCGCATCCGGCAGATCGAGGCCAAGGCCCTCCGCAAACTGCGCCGCCCATCCTACAGCCGCAAGCTGCGCGGGTACCTCGATTAGACGATAGACGATAGACGATAGAGGGGACGGGGCGGGGGCGGTGCTCTCGCCCCGTTCGCATTGCCATTGCCCCGGTGGCGTCTGCGCGTCGGAGTTGGGCGCGGGGGCGCGAGGACGGGCGGCCGAAGCCGCGTGACGATCGCGCCAGCCGGTATTAGGATAGATCGGGGCGACCGATGTCCGGTCGCCGATGCCTGAACGGTGGCGGCCCCGATGGAACTCTACCTCTTGCGACACGGCGAGGCGGTGGCGCGCGGGCCGGACGGGACCGACGAGTCTCGGCCGCTGATCGACGCCGGCCGGGCCGAGACGCGCCAGGCGGCCGGCGCGCACGCGCGGCTCGGCGTCGAACTCGATCTGATCCTGACCAGCCCGCTGGTGCGCGCTCAACAGACGGCGTCGCTGGTCGCCGAGGCGCTGCGCACGTCGCGCGGGCCCGAGGTGTGCATGGCGCTCGGGCCGGGCGGGCGACCGGAGGACGTGCTGGCCGCGCTCCTGGCCGCCGGGCCGGTCGGGCGCGCGCTGCTCGTCGGACACATGCCGGGGCTCGGCCGCCTCGCCGGCTGGCTCGCCTGGGGCCGGGACGACCTGGCGATCCCGCTCCGCACGGCCGGCCTCTGCCGGGTCGATCTGCCGCCGCGGCCCGCCCCCGGCGCGGGCGACCTGCGCTGGCTGCTGCCGCCGCGCGTGCTGCGCGAGCTGGCAGACGGCAGACGGTAGACGGCTTCCGTCGAGCAACCAGTCCGCGAGAGGAAGCCGGTACCGCCGACTGCCGACTGCCGACTGCCGTCTGCGAACGGAGTGAGCCCATGGCGAAGGGCGCGGGCGCCGGCATGACGCCGCTGCGCGTGCGCGAGGTGCGCGCCTTTCTGGAGGCGGCGGGCTATACCGCGGCGCGCGGGAAACAAAAACACCTCAAGTTCCACCATCCCCGGCGCCCGCTGGTGCTGCTGCCGTTGCAGCCGCAGGAGATGCTCTCGCTCAGCGCGGCGCGGCAGATCGCCACCGCGCTCGGCTACGCCGACACGCACGCGCTGATCGCCGCCGTGCAGGCGAAGGCGCCGCCGCCGGAGTTGTAGGCCGTGGGGCGTGGGGTGTGGGCCGTATTGGCGTAGCATCCCGGGACGGCCGCCGGACGGCCGAGCGACGGCCCACGGCCCACGCCCCACGGAGCGCCGTGACCCCAGTATGCCGGTGCTTGCCGCCACCCGCTGCGAGGTGGGCGCCATATTGGGCGGCTCGCTCGTCGCCCACGCCCGCCCAGCCCGAGTATGGCCGTGCGCCGGTCGCGCCGCCGGTCTCGATGGCTGTGACGAACCGGATTTCCCCCGCGTAGTACTACACGAGGCGCAGAAGCACGGGACAACCGCGACGGCGTAGCGCCCCGGGCGCTACGAGCGAGTCGGCCACGCGCGGCTCGCGAGGGGATGCGCCGCTGTGCTGGCGGTGACGCCGCCGCCCGCGAGGCGGCCGGCGCACGGCGCCTGCCCTCGCGCGCGGCGGTTGGTTGTGGTATCACCGTCCGGGCGCGTTCCGGCCGGGCGTTGTCACGGCGGTGTCATGACGCTGTCACTGTCGGGCGAAGGCCGCGGGGCGCAGACTGTGGACGGGACCTGAGGGACGGGCGGGGCGAGAGCGTCGCTCGGGGCAAGCGGTACAGCGGAGGAAGCGATGGACGTCCCGAAGTCAACGCGCGTGCTGGTGATCGGGGGTGGGCCGGCCGGCTCCACCGCGGCCACGCTGCTCGCGCGGGAGGGGATCGACGTGACGCTCGTGGAGCGCGCGGTCTTCCCCAGGTATCACGTCGGGGAATCGTTGCTGCCGTCGTGCCTGGAGATCTGCGAGCTGACCGGCGCGCGGGAGAAGCTGGAGGCGCACGGGTTCGTGCGCAAGCACGGCGGCTTCTTCTCCTGGGGCCACGAGTCCTGGGATCTGGACTTCGCGCCGCTGCCCTATCCCTACGGCTTCCAGGTGATCCGCTCCGAATTCGACCAGTTGCTCCTCGAGCACGCCAGGAGCCAGGGGGTACGCGTCTGCGAGGGCGTCGCGATCCGCGACCTCGCCTTCGACGAGGGGCGGCCGCGGAGCGCGACCTGGCGGCAGGCGGTCGGCGGGAGCGCGACGGGGGAGATTGCCTTCGACTACCTGATCGACGCCTCCGGCCGCGAGGGCGTGATGGTGTCGCGCTACCTCAAGAATCGGCGCTACCACGAGGCGTTCCAGAACGTCGCGCTGTGGGGCTACTGGGCGGGCGCGGGCGCGATGGACTTCGCCCCGCCCGGTTCGATTGCCAACGGCTCGATCGACGACGGCTGGCTCTGGGGGATCCCCCTGCACGACGGCACGATGAGCGTCGGGGTGGTGCAGCACAAGGTCGCCTTCAAGGAGAAGCGGGAGCGTTTCGGCTCCCTCGACGAGATGTATCTGGCCGCGATCGCCGACTGCCCCCTGATTCGGGATCTGATCGGCTCAGGGCGCCTGGTCTCGGAGCTGCGCGCGGAGCAGGATTACTCGTACATCAGCGAGAGCGTGAGCGGCCCCGGCTACTTCCTGGTCGGCGACGCCGCCTGCTTCATCGACCCGCTGCTGTCGACCGGGGTCCACCTCGCCACGCACGCGGCCGTGCTCGCCGCGGCGAGTCTGGCGAGCCTGCTGCGCGGCGAGGTCGCGGAAGAGCAGGCGCTGGGGTTCTACGAGCAGAGCTACCGCCAGATGTACCTACGCCTCATGGTTATCGTTTCGGGCATGTACCAGCTCTACGACGGCAAGCAGACGTACTTCTGGAAGGCCCAAAAGCTCACCCGCGGCGACTATAACGACAGCGAGGCCATGAACCGTGCCTTCCTCTACGTCGTCTCCGGCATGGAGGACCGCAAAGACAGCGCGCAGGCGCTGCGCGCGCTGGAGCTGGAGCTGCTGGCCTCCGGGCTGTCCGAAGAGGACGCTCAGCGTAACCTGTTCCTGTACCAGGCGTTCGACAAGGTGATCTTCCTCTCCTCGATGGATCCGGATCGGGCCGGCGGGGTCCTCCACGTCACGACGGCGCCGCGGCTCGGGCTGACGGCGACGGAGCCGGCGCAGCCGGCGCACGCCTGACCGGTGCGACTCGGCGTGCCCACGCCCGCCTGGCCGCGATCCGCGGCGGCGAGGCGCCCGCCGGCCGCTCCTTGCCCTCGCGCTCCGCGGGCGCTAGAGTTGCGCGGGGGCCCACAGGTCGTAGCTGGCGACGGCCCGCCGCCAACCGGCGGTGCGCTCCGCGACGCCCGTCGTCAGCCCCTGCCAGCCGCCCCCGAGCGACGCCGGGTGGGGGCGGATCACTGTGCCCTTGACGCCCGCACGCGAAGGGAACGAGCCATGCCGACGCCTCGGATCATCGGTTCCGCCGCCGCGACGCCCGCCAACTCCTACCCGCAGGAGGCCCTGAGCGCCGGGCTTTGCCGGCACCTCTTCGGCGACGACTGGGCGGCGCGGCCGGAGGTCGCCGGCCGCGTCCAATTGATCGAGCGGCTGTTCGCGGCCAGCCGGGTGGAGCGGCGCCAGATGGCGGTGGACGTGCTCTCCTACTACCACAAGCCGCCCACGACCGGCGAGCGCATGGTGGACTACGAGCGGCTGTCGTACCCGCTCGCGCGGGACGTCCTCGTGGCGTGCCTCGGCGCCGCCGAGCGCGAGGTCGGCGCCGTCACCGACCTGATCGTCGTATCCTGCACGGGCTACGCCGCGCCCGGGCTGGACATCCTCCTCGCCCGCGATCTCGGCCTGCGCCCCGACGTCCGCCGGCTCGTCATCGGCCACATGGGCTGCTTCGGCGCGCTCGTCGGCCTGCGCAGCGCGCTGGCGGCGCTGCGCGCGCACGAGGGCGCCGCGGTGGCGCTCCTCACCGTCGAGCTCTGCAGCCTGCACTTCGCGTTCAACCACGACCCCGGCTCCCTGGCGGCGGCGGCGCTCTTCGCCGACGGGGTGGCCGGCCTGCTGCTGACCGCGTGCGAGGACGCGGACGGGCCGGACTTGGTCGACGTCTATTGCGCCGCGGACTTCAACACCGCGGAGCAGATGTCGTGGAAGATCACCGACACGGGCTTCGTCATGGGGCTCTCGCGCCGCGTGCCGGTGACGCTGCGCCGCAACGTCGCCGGCGTGGTCGGCCGGCTGCTCGCGCCGCACGGGCTGGCGCTCTCCGACATCGACCACTGGCTCGTCCACCCCGGCGGCCCGGACATCCTCGGCGCCGTCGGCGGCGCGCTGGGGCTGAGCGAGGAGCGGATGGCGCTGTCCTGGGAGGTGTTGCGCGACCGCGGCAACTGCTCCTCCGCCACCGTGCTGCTCATGCTCGACCGGCTGCTCCGCTCGGGCCGGGCGCGGCGCGGCGAGTGGGGCGTGATGATGGCCTTCGGCCCCGGCCTGACCCTCGAGACGTGCCTGCTCCGCTTCTGAGCGGCGGCGCGCGCAGGGGCCGGGGATCCAGAGCAGGAGGACCGCGTGGAGGTGTCGCACAGCGTGACCATCGGGCGCCCGGCGGACGAGGTGTTCAGCCTGGTCGGCGACCTCAACGCCGACACGACCTGGGGCTCGCTGATCGTCGAGTCGGAGCAGCTCTCGCCCGGGCCGGTCGGCGTCGGGTCGGCCTTCCGGCAGACCGCGACCCTCCTCGGCGCGCGCCTCACCGTCGTCATCGAGGTCACGGACTACGAGCCGGGGAGGCTGCTGCGCTACCGGGCGTCGCAGCCGATCGCGGTCGAGCATTGCCGCACTCTCGAAGAGACGCCGGAGGGCACGCGGCTCACCTTCTTCGCCGCGGTCGACCCTCGCGGGCGCTTCCAGGCCGCGGCGGGCCTGCTGCGGCAGGCCGCCCGCCGCCAGATGGCGACGGACATGGACGAGCTCAAGGCC
>DASSSV010000284.1:0-5216 GCA_035708265.1 Thermomicrobiales bacterium
GACCGGGCGGGCGAGGGGTTCCTGGTGCGGTAGGATGGGCACGCCGGGTGTCGCGGACGGGGCGATCTGGCCCGGCGACGAGGTTCTGGCGGCGTTCGGGGTCCGCGCGGTCGCGCCGCTGGGCGGGCGACTCAACCGGCACTGGCTCGTCGCGCGCGGCGCCGAGCGGCTGGTCCTGCGCCGCTGGGCCGCGCCGCCCGGCGATATCGCCTACGAACTCGACCTGCTGGCGCGCGTCGCCGCGCTCGGCTGGCCGGTGGCGCCCGCCGTCGCGGGGCCACTCGCCGTGGGCGACGCGCTCTGGAGTCTCTTCCCGTTCCTGCCCGGCGAGCCGCCGCCGACCCCTCACGGTACGGACGCCGAGCAGCGGGCGCGCGGGCGCCTGCTGGCCCGGTTCCACGCCGACCTGGCGCGGCTCGACGGGATGGGGCAGCGCGCCGGGTGGCGGCGCTGCGAGGCGATCCTGGCCGACCCGACGTTCGACCGGCTGCTGGCCGCGCACGAGCGGGAGCGGTCGGAGGAGGCGCGCCTGCTCTGCTGGCACCTCGACCGCGCCCGCGCGCGCATCGCGGCGCTGCGGCCCGGGGACCGGCCCGACCAGGTCGTCCACGGCGACTTCACGGCGTGGAACCTGCGCTACCAGGGCGGGCGGCTCTCGGGTATCCTCGACTTCGAGCTGGCGCACCGGGACCACCGGATCGCCGACTTCGCGCTGGCCTGGCGCGGCAAATACGACGCGGTTGTCCATGGCTACGCCGAGGTCGCGCCACTGGAGCCGGAAGAGTGGGAACTGCTCACGCCGATGTGGTGGGCCTGGCTGATCGAGGGGGCTTGCCGGGACCTGGCCGCGGGGACGCGCGACGACGGCTGGGTCGTCAAGCAACTCCTGCGGCGCTCCCCGCTAATGGGGCCGGACGCCGCACCGTACCGCTAGCCGGCCGCACTCGCCGCGCGCGATACCCGGCCGGAATCGGGTGGGCGCGGCCGAGGCCCCGCTGCCGCCGGGCTAGCGGTCGTAACGGTGGCTGATCTCGTCCCAACCGGGCGCCGGGCCGGGCAGCGGCGCCGCCGGGGCGCGGAGGGCGTCGAGGAGCAGCGCCAGGTACCGGTGGCGCAGGACGGCGGTGCGCCGCTCGTCGCCGACGCGGATCGCCTGCAACTGCTCGAACAGCAGGGAGATGTCCCCGACGGTGATGTCGGCGCGGAGGACGCCGGCGGCCTTGGCGCGGTCGAGGAGCCGCTGGGTGACCTCGTGGGCCGCGCGACCCGCGCGGCGCAGCTCCTCGGTCGCGGCGAACTGGCCGGCGAACCGCAGCGTGAGCGAGCCGGCGCCGGCATCCAGGCTGTCGCGCATGAAGCGGGCGAACGTGGCCCCGGGGTCGCCGCCGTCGGCCAGCGCGGCCTCCGCCGCGGCGAGGTAGCGTCGCAGGCCGTCGAGGCACAGGCGTTCGAGGAGTTCTTCTTTGCTGCGGTAGCGGCGGTACAGGGCGCCGATGCCGACCCCGGCGCGCGCGGCGACGGCGGCGATCGGCGCGCCGGGGTCGGCGGTGAAGACCGCGCGCGCGGCGTCGAGGATGCGCCGGTCGTTGCGGAGCGCCTCGGCCCGCCGTCCGCTCAACGACGCCGTCGTGGTCCTCTCCATGAGCCCTCCCGCTTCGCGTTCGCATCCGGAACGGAGCCTTCCATTCCACCGCCTGCTATGGTATCATATCGGAACGGAGCGATTCGTTCCGATAACGCTGAAGCGAGCGAGGGAGGAGGCATCGAGATGTCGGAGCGACGCGCGTCGGCCGATCGGGGTACGCACGCGGCCGGCGCCGAACAACCAGACGCGATCCGCCCGTTCCGCGTCGCCGTCCCGGAGGCCGACCTGGCCGACCTGCGCGACCGCCTGGCCCGCACGCGCTGGCCCGACGAGCTGTCCGGCGTCGGCTGGAGCCGGGGAGTGCCGCTGGCGTACCTGCGGGAACTGGCCGAATACTGGCGCACCGGCTATGACTGGCGGAAGCACGAGGCCGCACTGAACGCGTACCCGCAGTTCACCACCGCGATCGATGGGCAGACGATCCACTTCCTGCACGCGGGCTCCCCCGAGCCGGACGCCCTGCCGCTGCTCATCACCCACGGCTACCCGAGCTCGGTTGTGGAGTACCTGAAGGTCATCGGCCCGCTGACCGACCCCCGCGCCCACGGCGGCGACTCGGCCGACGCCTTCCACCTGGTCGTCCCGTCGCTCCCCGGCTTCGGGTTCTCCACCCCCGTGCGGGAACCGGGCTGGGATCCCGCGCGGACCGCGCGCGCCTGGGTGGCGCTAATGCAGCGCCTGGGTTATGAGCGGTACGGTACCGAGGGCGGCGACATCGGCTCGGGGGTGTCCGGCACGGTGGCCGGGCTTGCGCCCGACCGTGTCGTCGGCGTGCATATCCTCTCCGACCTGCGCGGCGCGGCCGCGATGGCCGGCGATCCGATCCCGGTCGACCTCGACGCCCTGTCCGAGGCGGAGCGAGCGCACCTGCAGCAACTGAAAGAGCCTTCGGCCGAGGGCAAGGGCTACCTGGCGATCCAGGGCACCCGCCCCCAGACCCTGGCCTACGCCCTGACCGACTCCCCGGTCGGGCAACTGGCCTGGATCGCGGAAAAGTTCGAGGAATGGACCAACGCCGCCGGGCGGCCCGCGGACGCCATCGACCGCGACCAACTGCTGACCAACGTCAGCCTCTACTGGTTCACCCGCTCCGGCGCCTCCGCCGCCCGGTTCATCTACGAGTCCGCGCACACCCGCGACTGGGGCGCGCCCTCGACCGCGCCCGAGGGCTGGGCGGTCTTCGGCGGCGTCGACCCGCTCGTCCGCCGCCTGTACGATCCGGAGCACAAGATCGGCCACTGGTCGGAATTCGCCCGCGGCGGCCACTTCCCCGCCTTGGAGACCCCGGACCTGCTCGTCGCCGACGTGCGGGCGTTCTTCCGCGACCTCCGCTGATGGAGGAGGGGCGATAGCTGGATCGGCGCGGCGGGCGGCAGGCCGCGATGGCGGGCGGCCGATGCCTGCGCCCGGGCGAGGTCGCGAGATCCCGGACGGCATTCGCGCTTCTCGTAGCAGGCAGCGCGGGGCCAATGTGCTCCGGTCGCGTATACTGGAGCGCCGCGGGTAGCTCTGGCGAACCGAGAAAGGAGGAGACGCCTGTGTCAGACGCGAGCACCCCCGGCGAGGCGGGCGCCGGGATCCGCCCGTTCCGCATCGACATCCCCCAGGCCGACCTCGACGACCTCCAGGATCGGCTGGCCCGGACCCGCTGGGCCAACGAACTCTCGCTCGAGACGGGCGGCCCGCAGACTGGCCCCCTCCCGCCGGGGTGGGAGTACGGCGTCCCGGTCTCCTACGTGCAGCAACTGGTCGCGTACTGGCGGGACGGGTACGACTGGCGGGCATGGGAGGCGAAGCTGAACGCGTACCCGCAGTTCACGACGGAGATCGACGGCCAGCGGATCCACTTCCTGCATGTGCGGTCGCCGGTGCCAGACGCCGTGCCGCTGATCCTCACCCACGGCTGGCCCAGCTCCGTGGTCGAGTACCTGGACCTCATCGGCCCGCTGAGCGATCCCCGCGCCCACGGCGGCGACCCGGCCGACGCCTTCCACCTGGTCATCCCCTCGCTCCCCGGCTTCGCGTTCTCCGGGCCTACCATCGAGAAGGGTTGGAACCGCTACCGCATCGCCCGCGCCTGGGCCGAGCTGATGCGCCGGCTGGGCTACGGCCGCTACGGCGCGCACGGCAACGACGCCGGCGCGCTGGTCACCCCTGAAGTGGGCCGCCTCGACCCCGATCATGTGATCGGCGTGCATGTCACCCAGCTCTTCTCCTTCCCCTCGGGCGACCCGGCCGAGTTCGCGGGGCTGTCCCCGGCGGACCTGGAGCGGCTGGCGTTCCTGCAGTTCTTCAACGACAACATGTCGGCCTACAATACGCTGCAGTCCACCCAACCGCAGAACCTGGCGCACGCCCTCGCCGATTCGCCCGCCGGCCAGCTCGCCTGGAGCGGCCAGTTGTTCGGGCCGCCCGGCCAGTCCCTCAGTGCCGACCAAATCCTCACCAACGTGGCGATCTACTGGCTGACCAACACGGCCGCGTCGGCGGCCCGCCTCTACTACGAGGACCGCCACGCCGAGCAGCCCACCGCGCCGACCACCACCCCCACCGGCCTGGCCAGCTTCGCCTACGACTTCAAGCCCATCCGTCGCTTCGCCGAGCGCGACCACACCAACATCATCTCCTGGAACGACTACGACCGCGGCACCCACTGGGCGCCGTACGACGCCCCGGACCTGCTCATCGGCGACATCCGCCAGTTCTTCCGCGCCTTCCGCTGATGGAGGTCGGGTGATGGAGGTAGGGCGGCGCACCGGTCGGGACTCCGGTCGGTGCGCCGCCTCGGGGGCCAGCCGGCCGGAGGGGGAAATGTCGCCGCGAACGTCACCGTCGACTGCCGGGCGCGACCGGGGCGGGTCGGGCGAGGTCCTGAGCCGCCGGGCGCTCAACCGCGCGCTGCTGGCGCGGCAACTGCTGCTGCGCCGCGTCGAGATGCCTGTCGCCGAGGCGATCGAGCACCTGGTCGGGATGCAGGCGCAGTCGCCGCAGGCGCCCTACGTCGGGCTGTGGTCGCGACTGGAGGGCTTCGATCCCGAGGAGCTGTCCCGGCTGATCGCGGCGCGCGAGGCGGTGCGCGTCCCGCTGCTGCGCACGACGCTCTTCCTGGTGACCGCGCGCGACTGCCTGGCGCTGCGCCCGCTGGCCCAGCCCGTCCTCGAACGCGGCTTCGCCAGCGGCAGCATCTTCGGCCGGCAACTGGCGGGCATGGATATCCCGGCGGTGCTGGCGGCCGGTCGGGCGCTGCTCGAAGAAGAGCCGCGCACCACCGCGGCGCTCGGCGCGCTCCTGCACGAGCGCTGGCCCGACCGCGACGCCGCGGCCCTGGCCCACGCCGTCCGCTACGTCGTCCCGCTCGTCCAGGTGCCGCCGCGCGGCCTCTGGCGCGCGAGCGGGCAGGCGACCTGGACGACGGTCGAAGCCTGGCTCGGCCGGCCCGTGGCGGGCGACGCTTCGGCGGATGCGCTGGTCCTGCGTTACCTGGCCGCGTTCGGCCCGGCCAGTGTCGCCGACGCGCAGACGTGGTCCTGGCTGACCCGGCTGCGCGAGCCGTTCGAGCGGCTGCGCCCGC
>DASSSV010000285.1:0-4397 GCA_035708265.1 Thermomicrobiales bacterium
CCGCAACGTCGCCCTGATGAAGCCCCACATCGGTCACCTGGCCCTGGATAAGCTGACCGCCGATCATGTGGAGCGCATGCTGAACGACCTCCGCAACCGCGGCGGGAGGAACGGCCGACCGCTCTCCACGAGAAGCGTGCAGTACGCGCTCCAGACCTTGCGCCGCGCGCTGAAGCGCGCGGTACGGCACAGGATCATCGCCGAGAATGTCGCCTCGCTGGTGGAGATGCCAAGCGGCGACCGGCACGAGGTCCAGCCCTTCACGGAAGACGAAGTGCAGCGCTTCCTCGACGAGGTGGACAAGCTGCAGAATACGGGGCTCAAGGCGCTGTACTACACTGGCGTCCTGCTCGGGCTCCGCGAGGGGGAGCTGCTCGGCCTGCGGTGGCAGGACGTGGACCTCAAGCGCGGCAGGCTATGCGTCCGGCAGCAGCTGCAGCACATCACCCTTGCCGGCGAGAAAGCGACGACGAAGAAGCTCAAGACGAAGGAGAGCCGTCGCGATCTCACCCTCCCGAATGACGTGCATGCCGCGCTGCGGGCGCATCATGACGCGACGCGGCTGCAGGGCCGCCCCTGCGAGGGCGATGCGCTGGTCTTCCCCTCGACGGCCGGCACACCGCTGATCCCCCGCAACCTCATCCGCCACTACAAGGGCGTGCTGAAGCGCGCCAGCCTCCCCGACCGTCGCTTCCACGACCTCCGGCACACGGCGGCCACGCTGATGTTCGCGCGCGGGCTGGAGGCGGCGGAGGTGCAGCGCGTCCTCGGGCACGCCTCCCTCGCGATCACGACGCAGACGTACATCCACTGGCTGCCCGACCGGCAGGAGCGTGCCGCGGCGGTGATGAACGACTTCCGGAGCCGGCGCGCCGCGGGCGACTGAGGCCGGTGACACGGCGCGTGACACGGCAGCACGACGAAGCGCGGGAGATTTCGGCTCCCGCGCTTATCATTTTCGCCCGGGGACAGACGATTAAAAGTCAGTTGCTCTGCCGACTGAGCTACCGGGCCGGATTTCGGCGGTATGGTTAGAAAATCCCGCCCCCCGTTTGTCCCCTCCAACAAGGAACCACTGACACCGCGACACCGTAACCACTGACTCGCGCCTCGCCGTCCCCAGTGTAGCAGAGGAGATCGGTCCGCGCGAACGCAGCGGATCGGGCCCGGCGTAACGCGGGCGGCCGGGCCGCCCGCCCGCATGGTGTAAGATGCCCCACGACCCCGGCTTCTCGGACCCGCGAGCAGGAGGGCGAGCATGGCCGTCACAGAACCGGAGATCCACGGGCGCCGGCCGTACGAGGGCGGGCGGGCCTTCGCCGCTGCCGGCCCCTACGAGCGTCTCGATGGGACGATCCACTTCGCCGTCGACCCGGCGCACCCCGCCAACCGGGCCATCGTCGACCTCGACCGCGCCCCGCGCGACGCGACCGGGCGCGTCCGCTTCCGGGCCGATTTCTGCCTCCTCCAGCCGTCCGACCCGGCGCGCGGCAACCGCCGGCTGCTCTTCGAGGTGCTCAACCGCGGGCGCAAGCTCGCGCCGCGCCACCTCAACCACGCCCCGCCCGCCGCGCCGAGCGCGCGGATCGACCCCGGCGACGGCTTCCTCCTGCGCCACGGCTGGACGCTGGCCTGGTGCGGCTGGCAATGGGACGTCGTGCGCGACGAGGCCCTCATGGGCCTGGAGGCGCCCGAGGCGCTGGACCCGGCGACCGGCCGGCCCTGCACCGGCGAGGTCCTCTGCCACTTCCAGCCCAACGCGCCGGGGCGCGACCACCTGCTCGCCGACCGCGTCCACCAGCCCTACCCCGCGGCCGACATCGCCGACCCCGACGCCGTCCTGACGGTGCGCGACTGGCCGGACGGCCCGGCGACGGTGATCCCGCGCGAGCGCTGGCGCTTCGCGCGCGACGACGGCGGCCGGCCGGTCCCCGCCGACACGCACGTCTGGCTGGAAGACGGCTTCGCGCCCGGCCGCGTCTACGAGGTGCGCTACCGCACGCGGCGCTGCCCGGTCGTCGGGACGGGGCTGCTGGCGGTGCGCGATTGCGTGTCCTTCCTGCGCCACGGCGACGCGGCGGCCGGCAACCCCTGCGCGGGCCGGCTCGATCACGCCTACGGCTTCGGGATGTCGCAGAGCGGGCGCTTCCTGCGCCACTTCCTCTCCCTGGGGCTGAATCTCGACGAGGCGGGCCGCCTGGTCTTCGACGGCGTCATCCCGCACGTCGCCGGCGCGCGGCGCGGCGAGTTCAACCACCGCTTCGCCCAGCCCTCCGTCCAGGCGACGCCCGGCTTCGGCCACCTGCCGCCTTTCGCCGCCGACCCGACCACCGGGGAGGACGCCGGCCTCCTCGACCGCCAGCGCGCGGTCGGCGGGGTGCCGAAGATCATGCTGATCAACACGTCGGCCGAGTACTGGCGCGGCGACTGCTCGCTGATCCACGCCGACCCGGCCGGCGCGCGCGACGTCGAGCCGCCGCCGGAGGTCCGCATCTACCACTTCGCCGGGACGCAGCACGGCCCCGGCGTGGTGCCGCTGGAGTCGGTGAGCGGCAACGACGGCGCGCGCGGCGCGCACGGCTTCAACGCGGTGGACTATGTGCCGCTCCTCCGCGCCGCACTGGTCAACCTCGACCGCTGGGTCGCGGCGGGCGAGGAGCCGCCGCCGAGCGCCTTCCCGCGCCTGGCCGACGGCACGGCCGCGCGCGCCCCCGACGTCCTGGCCGCCTACCGCGCCGTCCCCGGCGCGACGCTGCCCGACCCCGACCTGCTGCCCGGCCTGCGCCGCTACGACCTCGGCCCCGACGCGGCGCGCGGCGTCGGCCGCTACCCGGCCGAGCCGGGCGCGCGCTACGCCACCTACGTGCCCGCCGTCGACGCCGACGGCAACGAGGTCGCCGGCCTCCGCCCGCCGGACGTCGCCGTGCCGCTGGCGACCTACACCGGCTGGAACCCGCGCCACCCGGAGACGGGCGGGCCGGGCCAGATCATCAATATGCAGGGCTCGACCTTCCCCTTCGCGGCCACCGCCGAAGAGCGGACCCGCACCGGCGATCCGCGCCCGGCCATCGCCGAGCGCTACCGCGGCCGCGCCGACTACCTCGCGCGAGTCCGCGCCGCCGCCGACGCCCTGGTCGCCCGGCGCTACCTGCTCGCCGAGGACGTCGAGGTCGTCCTGCAGCTCGCGGCCGAGCGCTACGATACCTTCGCCCGCCCGCCTGCTGTAGCGGACAGAGGATAAGGTATCGCGCTCGGCCGCCGCCATTGCATGAGTCTCTAAAGTGTGCTACACAGGTAGCGCTAAGCGCGCGAAATGCGCTATGAGTGGGAGGGAGGGCTGGCCTCATGGAGAAAACCGTCGCGGCTTTCGACGCTCGCCGCCAGTTTGGCAAGATGCTTCAGGATGTTTCGGCACGAGGTGACCGTTTCGTCGTCGAGCGTCACGGCGAGCCGGTCGCGGCGCTCATCCCGATCGCGGTCTACGAGCAATGGAAACGTGGCCGCGAGGAGTTCTTCGACCGCTTGCAGGCGATTGCGGAACGGGCCAACGTGCCGCCGGACGAGGCCGAGGAGCTCGCGAGAGAGGCGGTGCAGGCCGTGAGAGCCCGTCGGGGCCGGTAACTCATGCGGGTCGTCCTGGACACGAATGTCATCGTCAGCGCAGTTCTGTCGCCAACGGGCACACCGGCAGAGATTCTCGCGGCGTGGCGGCAAGAGGCGTTCGAGTTACTGGTTTCGGGGCCGATTCTCGACGAATACCAACAGACCCTCGGGTACGATCGCCTGCGCGCGCGGCATCACCTGACCGATGACGAGATCGCCGAGATCGTCGCCGAGTTCCGTGCGCTCGCGACCCTCGTCTCTGCGGCGAACGGTGTGGTGCCGAGAGGCGATGTGGCCGACCTCGACGACGCCATGTTCCGCCAGTGTGCCATCGCCGGTGGCGCCGCCTATATCATCAGCGGTGACGCGCACCTGCTCGACCTGCACGAGTATCGCGGGATCACTATTCTTCCACCGGCGCTGTTCCTGGCCCTTCTTCGCGCAGAACGCGGCGGCTGAATGCTCAAGTGCGCGGAGACAACCGGTTCGCCCGCGGGCGGGCCGGCCCGGCGTCGACTATGATTACCCCTGGTGTGCGACCGAGGCACCGGGAGGCGCGGCGGGGATGGGCAGCGACGCGGCGGAGACGGGTGACGGCGTGGCGGCGGAGGGCCGGGAGGGGACCGGGATCGCGACGCAAGCGCCGGGCGATATCTTCCGCCTCCTGGTCGAGAGCGTCGCCGACTACGCGATCTTCCTGCTCGACCCGGCCGGGCGCGTGCGCACCTGGAACGCGGGCGCCCGGCGCATCAAGGGCTACGCCGCCGAGGAGATCGTCGGGCGGCACTTCTCCG
>DASSSV010000286.1:0-27018 GCA_035708265.1 Thermomicrobiales bacterium
CCGTGGGCCGTAGGGCGTAGGGCGTCCGGTGGTAGGGATCTCGGGTTGGCTCATAGGGGCTCGCCCCTACCATTCGCACGACAATCTCACCCCAGATGCCGTCTAGCCCGGCGCCGGCCGGGCTTGGCTAGCCTGGCCCCCCATTCACCGTTCGTACTTCGTACTTCGTACCTCGTACTTCCCGCGCGACCAACGCGGCTCCCGTCGGTTAATGCATAGGGGGCCGCGCGGGCGGCACGACGGGGTGCCGTCCCCGCGCGGCCACGTCGCTGAACCGGGGATGACGGGGGAGGGATGCAGGAGCAGGAACGACAGACGATTCAGTTGAGCGTCGCGCAAGTCGTGGCGGGCGCGCTGGCCTCGGTGTCGGCGGCGGTCGTCGCCTCGAAGTTCGGACTGGCCGGCACGCTGCTCGGCGCGGCGGTGACGAGCGTCGTGGCGACCATCGGCGGCGCCCTCTACCGCCACTCGATCGAGCGGGCCAACGCGCGGGTGCGGCTGCGCATCCACCGCGACCCGCGCACCGGCGCGCTGCGGCGCGAGCGGCTGCGCGCGCCGCAACCCCATCGGCGCATCGCCTGGGGCCGGCTCGCCGGCGCGGTCGTGCTGGTCTTCGCCCTGGCGCTCGGCCTGCTGACCGCGGTCGAGGTCGCCGCGCAGGCGCCGATGGCCCGGCGGATCGGCGGCGACCGGCCCGGCGCGAGCACGACGGTCGGCGCGGTCGTGCGGCAGGTGGGGTCTGACCTGCCGGCCGCGGTGCCGGCCGAGACCACCCCGACCGCCACGGCGGGCGAACCGACCGCGACCACGGTGCCGGGCGTCGCCCCCACCGCGACGGCGCCCGCGACGAAGCCGGCGCGGCCGACCGCCACGAGCGCCCCGCCGCACAAGGCCGCGCCCACGGCGACCGCCGTCCCGGTCCCGACCGAGGAGCCGGCAGCGCCGCCCGCGACCGCCCCGGCCGGCGGCGGCACCCCGGTCTCCCACCGCTAGCGCGGCGCGTCCCAGTCCGCCGCGCCGAGGAGCCGCCGCACGCCGGCCAGCCCGGCCGCGACATGCCCTTCCAGACTCATCCGTAGGCCGAAGCGCAGCTCGTGGAACGGGCCGAGCCGCGCATACCAGGCCGCGCGCGCCGGCAGGCGGTCGTCGGCAGAGCGGTCGTAGCCAGCCAGGAGCCGGCCGACCAGCGCCGCGCCGCCCAGGCCGGCGAACCCGGCGAAGTCGAGCGCCGGGTCGCCGATCATCGCGTCGCCCCAGTCGATCACGCCGGTCACGCGCGCGCCGTCCGGCGCGACCAGGACGTGCTCGGGCGCGAGGTCGTTGTGGACCGGCGTGACCGCGACGTCGCGCGAGCGCAACTCGGCCAGGAGCGCCGCCCAGAACCGCTCCGCCGCCGTGCGCTCCCCCGCGGTCAGCAGCGGGGCCGCGGCCGGCATGACCTCGTCGCGCATCGCCTCCCAGCGCGCGACCCAGCCGGGCCAGGTCGTGTCCGGCACGCCGCAGGCGACCGCGCGCTCGCGCGGGAAGTCGTGCAGCGCGGTCAGGAACGCCGCGAGTTGCGCCACGAGTGTCGGGTGGGCGTCGAGCAGCCCCGGCGCCCCGTCGAGCCCCACGCCCCCGAGCTTCGGATACCCGGCGAACGGCGGCCGCCCGCTCGCCGCCGGCGCGACGTGCGTGAAGCGCGGGATCGGCACCGGCAACGCGGGCGCCAGCGCCGCCGTCAGGCGGATCTCCCACGCCAGCCACTCCGCCACCTCCGTCCGCTTCGGGAAACGGAAGACCAGAGCCTCGTTCACCTCCACCGCGACGCTATCCCACCCCTCCGCCAGATACGCGCAGCGCTCCACCCGCAACTCCGGGAACGCCGCGCGGATCGACTCGCGGTAGGGGGCGATGTCGTGTTGCATCCTGGGAGCCCTCACCCCCGATCCCCCTCTCCCAATCCTGGGACAGGGTGGACCCGCTCCAATCGCCGCAGCGTCCTTCCAGGAATAGGGTCAGAAGAATGGCCCTCGCTTCTCCCGGCCACTCCCCCTCTCCCAGCATTGGGAGAGGGGGGCGGGGGGTGAGGGCAAATCCCGCCTACAAAAAGCACACCAGCTCCGGCTCGATCGTCTCCGCGACGCGCAGCAGGCCGAAGGAGTAGTAGGGCTGGCGACGCTTGTCGGTCGGGGAGCCGGGGTTGAAAAGGAGCGTGCCGTCGCGGAGTTTGCTCAGCGGCCGGTGGCTGTGGCCGAAGATCACGCAGTCCACCGGCGCGTCCGCGAAGGTGTTGTAGGCGCGCTCCGGCGTCGTCCGGCCGCGGCCGCGGTCGCCGTGGACCAGCCCGACGCGGTGCGGCCCGATCGTCGCAACGCGCGAAGGCGGCAGCGCCAGTCGGAGGTCGGCCGGGTCGGCATTGCCGTAGACCGCGAGGACCGGCGCGATGTCCGCCAGGCGGTCGAGCACCCACGGCGCCAGGATGTCGCCCGCGTGCAGGATCAGGCCGACGCCGGCCGCGGCCAGCTCGTCGAGGAGCGTCGGCGGCAGCCCGCGGCGCGGCTCCGGGTAGAGGTGCGTGTCGGAGACCACGCCGACCGCCAGCGGGGCCGGCCAGACCTCCGGCGTGCGCTCCCAGGCGGCGGGGCCCGCGTTCACCGTCGCCCGCCCCGCTAGTCCAGGTGGCGCGTCGCGTAGCCGAGCAGGCCGCTCGCCACCGCCGCCACCAGCGCCGTGATCACCGCGCCGAGGAAGGACGCATTCACGCCGATCGCGGAGATCCGCGCCGCCAGCCAGAACATCAGCCCGTTGATCACGATGCTGAAGAGGCCGAGCGTGAGGCAGCCGACCGGCCAGGTGAGGAACTTCACCACGGGCCGCAGGAAGGCGTTGAGCAGCCCGACGACGACCGCGAAGATCCCGACCGCGGTCCAGTCGCGATAGTCCACCTGGTTCGGCAACAGACCCGCCACGACGATGACCGCCAGCGCATTCGCCACCAGGGACAGGATCGCCGCCGGCATCCACCCCTCCTCGCTGAGACGCCCTCACCCCCCATCCCCCTCTCCCAATCCTGGGAGAGGGAGGGACTCCACGTAAACGTGGCAGCGCTCTTCCAGAGCACCGGCCAGGAGGACAACTAACGGCCTCTCCCGGCCACTCCCCCTCGCCCAGGATTGGGAGAGGGGGTCGGGGGGTGAGGGCCGCTCCCCTCTCACCGCCCCCATCTACGCAGCCCCCGCCGCGGCGGTGCCGCCCGCCAGCCGCGCGGCAACCGTCGCGAGGCCGAGCAGGCCCCAGAAGAGCGCGACCATGTCCGCGAAGCCGAGGTTGAAGAAGTAGTGGTCCAGCGCGCCGGCGATCAGCGCCGCCGCGAAGGCCCCGGCGAGCGCGACCGCGGCCTCCAACTCGGGCGACAGGTGCGCCGCGGGGTGCAGGCTCGCCGCTCGGCGCAGCACCGGCAACAGCCGCAGCGCCAGGATGACGACGACGACGAGGAAGAGCGCCAGCCCGAGCAGGCCGGCGCGCTCGGCGATCGTCAGGTAGACCGAGGAGACGCCGGTCTGCTGGTCGATCGTCGGCGCGGCACCGAAGCCGACGCCGAAGACCGGGTGGTCGCGGATGATCGCCAGCGCGTTGCGGTACTCCGCCAGGCGCAGTTTCGTCGCCGGGTCCTTCAGCTCGATGCCGAGGACGAGGCGCTGCACGAAGCCCTTGCCGATCCCCAACGCCGCCACCCCCAGCGCGCCGAGCGCCAGCGGGCCGAGTAGCCAGCGGTAGCGCACGACGGCGACGAGCAGGATGCCGCAGGCCGCGCCGACCCAGGCCGCGCGCGACTGCGTCAGCAGCAGCGCCAGCCCGACCACCGGCGTCGCGCCGACCGCCAGCCAGCGCGGCACGTAGGGCCGCCGCGCCGCCGCCTGCGCCACCAGCACGACCAGCGCGAGCATCATGAAGCCGCCGAAACTGTTGGGGTCGACGCCGGTGCTGGTCAGGCGCAGCGCCTTCGATGGATCGTCCTCGATGTAGCGGAGCACCCGGCTCGTCGGGTAGCCGACGACCGCCAGCCGGACCAGGAACCGCTCCGCCCCGGCCCCGAGCGCGTAGAGGGCGAGCCCGAGCGCCGCCGCCGCCCCCGCGCCGAGCGCCAGCGCGCGCAGCGCCCAGGCGAGATCCCAGGCCGTCCGCACCAGGTTCGTCACCAGGAAGAAGGTCGAGGCCGCGAGCACGATCTTGACGTACTCGTGCAGCGTCAGCATCGTGTAGCCGCTGTCGAGGCCGAGGACGAACGCGAAGAGGGTGACGAGCAGGAAGAGGAGCGCCGGGCCGTCGAGCGGCGTCGGCGCCAGCCGCTCGTCCCGGCGCAGCAGCAGGCGCAACAGGAAGACGCCCCAGGTGAGCAGGAGCGCCAGTTCGAGGAAGGTCGGCGTCGCCCCGACTTTGACCGGCAGCGTGCCGTAGGGCAGCAGCGCGACGACCGCGAGCGCGCCGAGCAGCCCCCAGCGCGGCTCGACCAGCACCAGCGCCGTGCCGACGAGCGCAATCAGCAGCGCGAGCGGCAGCAACGGCCCCAGGCGGACGACCGCCAGCCCGCCGAGCAGGCCCAGCAGCGCCGCCCCCGCCGCCAGCGCCGCCTCGCGTCGCCCGGCCGCCGTCGCCCCGGCGCGGCGGGCGCTCAGAGCCACCGGCGCCACCGGAAGAACGCGACCATCGTCGCCGCGATGACCGCCATCGAGACGAGGAGGAGCGCGAAGGAGAGCGGGTGCTCCTCGTAGGGCAGCGGCACGTTCATCCCGTAGATGCTGGAGATCAGCGTCAGCGGGAGCATCACCACCGAGAAGATCGTCAGGATCTTGATGACCTGGTTGAGCCGGTGCGAGGTCAGCGAGTCGGCCGTCGAACTCAGCGCCTCGACGACCTCGCGGGCGTCTTCGAGGATGTCCCAGAGCTTGCCGATGCGGTCGGCGAGGTCGCCGTAGTAGTGGTGGAGTTCGTCGTCGGGGTCGCGGCCGAAGACGCGCGGCGTGGCCTGCTCGAGCTGGCCGAGCACGGCGACCTGCGGCTTGATGATGCGGCGGCAGGCGATGACGTCGCGGCGCACCGTCGCGATCTCCTGCACCGTGCGCAGCGCGTCGGGCTCGAAGATCATCGCGTCGATAGTCTCGATGCGCTGCAGGATGCGGCGCGCGATCGGGAAGCCGTAGTCGATGAGCTGGTCGAGGATGCGGTAGAGGAGGAGCCCGGCGCCCGCGCCGAGCAGGTCGGCGCGGCGCTCCGCCGAGCGCTCGGCCTCGTCGAAGAGGCGCACCAGCGGCTTCAGCCGGGCGTCCTGCAGCGTGACCACGTAGTCGCGCCCGGCGAAGATGTCCACCTCGCTCGACGTCGTCGCGCGCGTCAATTTGCTGTGGACGGGGAACTGCACGACCAGGAAGAGGTAGTCGTCGTATTCGTCCAGTTTCGGCAGTTGCAGCGTGTCGAGGACGTCCTCGAGGTCGAGCTCGTGGAAGGGGAAGTGCTCGCGCAGGTAGGCGACCGCCTCGGCGGTCGGGCGCTCGACGTTGATCCAGCGGACGCCCCCGTGCTCGACCACGGCGATCGTCCCCGCCGCGGCGGGCGGCGGGGGCGCCGGCCGGCGCCCCCGCGCGGCCCACGGCCGGACCAGCGGCCGGCGCGCCGCCGCGTTCTCGTTATGGGGCTGCACGATCCGCGGGTTCGCCGGTGTGTTTCGCGCCATCAGCGGCCCCCGCACCCTCGAACCCGCGGACCGTCCACCCGTCAACCTCGGAACCCGGTCAGCCGCGCTGCTGGTCCAGGAGCGCGCGCACCTTCAGCGGCAGGCCGTAGAGGTTGATGAAGCCGACCGCGTCCTTCTGGTCGTAGACGTCTTCCTCGCCGAAGGTCGCGAAGTCCATGCTGTAGAGGCTGTAGGGCGAGCGCCGCCCGACGACGGTGCAGTTGCCCTTGTACAGTTTCAGCCGCACGTCGCCGGTCATCGTGCGCTGGGTGACGTCGACGAAGGCGTCGAGCGCCTCGCGCAGCGGCGTGAACCACTGGCCGTTGTAGACCAGCTCGGCGTACTTCTGCGCGACCAGGTCCTTGTAGTGCATCGTCTCGCGGTCGAGGCAGATGTGCTCCAATTCGCGGTGCGCCACGCTGAGGATCGTGCCGCCCGGCGCCTCGTAGACGCCGTGCGACTTCATCCCGACCAGCCGGTTCTCCACCAGGTCCACCCGGCCGATCGCGTTCTCGGCGCCGAGCGCGTTGAGCCGCTCCACCAGGGCGACCGGGTCGAGCGCCTGGCCGTCGACGGCGGTCGGCGTGCCCCGCTCGAAGCTGAGCATCACCTCGGTCGCGCGGTCGGGCGCCTCCTCGGGCGATTTGGTCAGCTCGAACATCGCCGGGTCGGGCTCGTTCCAGGGGTCTTCCAGCAGCCCGCCCTCGTGCGAGAGGTGGAGCAGGTTGCGGTCGCGGCTGTAGATCTTCTCCGCGGTCGCCGTGACCGGGATCTCCATGCGCCGGGCGTACTCTAGCTCGTCCTCGCGCGAGCGCAGGTCCCACTCGCGCCACGGCGCGATCACCTTCAGTTTCGGGTTGAGCGCCTTGTAGGTCAGCTCGAAGCGGACCTGGTCGTTGCCCTTGCCGGTGCAGCCGTGGGCCACGGCGTCGGCGCCCTCCAGCGCGGCGATCTCGACCTGGCGCTTGGCGAGCAGCGGGCGCGCCATGCTGGTGCCGAGGAGGTACTTGCGCTCGTAGATCGCGCCGGAGCGCAACACCGGGAAGAGGTAGTCGGTGATGAACTCGCGGCGCATGTCCTCGATGTACGCCTTCGAGGCGCCGGTCTTGATCGCCTTCTCCTCCAGCCCGGCGAGTTCTTCCTCCTGGCCCAGGTTGCCGCAGACCGCGACGACCTCGCAGCCGTAGTTCTCGCGCAGCCAGGGGATGATCACCGAGGTGTCGAGGCCCCCCGAATAGGCCAGCACCGCCTTCTTGACCCGTGGCCGGTCGCCGTTCGTGCTCACTTCCCCTCCCTCGTCGGTGTCGCTCGTCTGTGCCGGGACGGTGCGGCGCCCCTCCGCGCGCATGGCGCGGCGTCGCGGCGGGCGCGCCGCGCATCCGGGGTACTATAGGGAAGCCGGCTTTCCGCTGTCAACCGCGGCCGGGCGGCTGAAGCCGCGACCGGGGGCGCCTGCCGGCGCACGAAGCCCGGCCTATGCCGGGCAGGGAACGTAGTCAGGCCGCGGAGGCGGCCTTGGTGGCGGCGCAGCCGTCTCCCGGCGCGGCTTCATCCGCCGGCCCCTGCCGCTGCGAACCACTTGCCACACCGTCCCGCGACTCTGCTATACTTTGCAAAGTAATGGCGTCGCGCCTATCACACGGCGCGATATGGGTGGCGCGACACGGGACCAGGGGACGGGATACGGGCATGGCTTCGCACAACGCGGAGTTCTACGGCTGCCCGGTCGCCCGGACGGCCCAGATCATCAGCAACAAGTGGACGCCGCTGATCGTCCGCGACCTCGTCGGCGGGGAGCGGCGCTTCAGCGCGCTGGAGAAGTCGCTCGTCGGCATCAGCCCGAAGACGCTCACCGAGCGCCTGAAGTACCTGGAGGCCGAGCGGATCGTGCGCCGCCGCTGCTACGCGGAGGTGCCGCCGCGCGTGGTCTATTCGCTAACCGAGAAGGGCCGCGCGCTTGTGCCGATCATCGAGTGCATGCGCGAGTACGGCCGCGTCTGGCTGGCGACCGACCCGACGGGCGACGAGACGCTGGCGGACCTGCTCGCCGACAAGGCGCCGTAGGCCGCGCCACCCGCCCGCAACCGGGGCGCCGTCTCCCGACAACGAGGCATCCGGGATAGGCACCCGGCCCGGAGGCTACGCGGTGCGTCGCCCGGTCGGTGTCGGCCGCGCCGTCAACGCCCGCCGAACCGTCGGCACTCGCCACGCGGTCAGTGCCCCGCGCGGGCGACGCCCTTGTCCCTGCCGCCGACACTATTGCCCTCAGAGCACGAGCGAATCGCCGGATGGCCCACTGGCATGCCGATTGCGGCGCCGTCGCGCGCCGCGACCGACGGCGGCGCACGAGCGTGTCAGGCACAGCGAGGGAGACGACCCATGGCCAAGGTGAACCCGATCCAGCTCCAGAAGTACCTGAAGGGTGTCGACTACCCGGCTAGCAAGGACGACCTGATCAAGAAGGCCAAGCAGGAGGGCGCGGACGACAACGTCTGCAAGGTGCTGGCGCAACTGCCCGACCAGCGGTACCAGACACCGGCCGACGTGAGCCAGGCGGTCGGCAGCGTCGAGTGACGCGGGCCGCGAACGGCGAGGGCGGGGAGGCGTGCGCCTCCCCGCCCTCGCGCCGCAAAAACTCAACCGATCGCCGCGGCGATGATGATGGCGATGCCGATCGCCAGCGCGCCGAGCAGCACGCCGGCCGCGATGTTGCCCTCTTTGATCATCTTGCGGATGTCGAGCGGGTCGAACTTGTCGAAGAGGACGGTCGCCAGGTAGAGGAGCACCACGCCGATAAAGGCCCAGACCACCGAGAGGCCGACATCGCTCAGGAACTTCTGCACGCACGCCACTCCTTCAACGCCGGTCGCCGGCCGCGCCGCGACCGCCAGCCCGTTCGCTAAGGAGATACGCGCGCTCCGCCGCGAAGATCACGAGGGGGTAGGGGTTAGACGTTAGGCGTTAGGAGAAGACGAAGGGCGGAAGGCCGGGCGCGGCCTAATGGGGGATAGACGTTGAGGCCGAGCCGGCGGAGGGGCGGTTGAAGCCACGCCTCAATGGCCTCACGGCCGCGAAACCCACCTGCGCGGGTGAGCTCCTCCGGTGGTCCCAGTCCGCGCAGGCGGACTTCGTGGCGCCGCGGCGCCATTCAGCCGGGGTTTCAACCGCCAGCTAGCCTCCGCCCTTCTCCTAACGCCTAATGCCTACCCCCTAACGCCTCGCTCACGGGAGATCGAACGTCCAGCGCTCAGTGGCGAACTGCTCGCGGACCAGCCGCTCCGCGTCCGCCAGGTCCTCGGGCGTGAGGGCGCCGTCGGCGAGGCCGAAGCGGGCGCGGAAGCGCGCGATCAGGTGCGCGACGATCGCCTCGCGCGGCAGGTTGGTCTGCCGCCGCAGCGGGCTGACCCGCTTGGCCGCGCTGGTGATGCCCTTGTCGCTCAATTTCTCGCGGCCGATGCGCAGCACGCGCAGCATCCGCTCCGGGCTCATCTCGTAGGCGATCGTCGTGTGGTGCAGCACGGCACGCGCCCGCCGCGCCTGTGCCGCCCCGCCGATCTTCCCCTCGGCCGAGGTGATGTCGTTGAGCGGCGCGTACCAGGCGTCCACGCCGAGGTCGCGCAGCCCGTCGACGACCCAGGCGTCGAGCGCGGCGTAGGAGTCGGCGAAGGAGAGCCCGTCGACGTAGGACTCGGGCAGGTAGAGCGAATAGGTGATCGCCTGGCCGGGCTCGACGAACATCGCGCCGCCGCCACTGATGCGCCGGACGATCTGCACGCCCAGCTCGCGCGCCGCGTCGAGGTCGACCTCGTTGCGCACCGACTGGAAGCGGCCGAGGATCACGGCCGGGCGCGCCCAGCCCCAGAAGCGCAGCGTCGGCGGGCGCAGCCCCGCGCCGACCCGCCGCGTCAGCACCTCGTCCAGCGCGAGATTCAGGTCCGGGTCGTGGGGCGTCTCGGCGATCAGCTCCCAGCCCGCGCCCCGCCAGCGCTCGCCCACGCCGCTCATGCCAGCCCCCGCCGCACCGCCCGGCCGATCGCCTCCGGGGAGAAGCCCAGCAGCGTGGCGTCGGGCGGCAGCGCGGCGCGCACCCGCGCCGCCAGCTCCTCCTCCGACGCCCCGGCCGGCGCGCCCTCCAGCGCCCCGGTGATCCGGCCCAGCGCCTCTTCCGGGTAGAGGAAGAAATCGCCGGCGACGACCACGCCCGCGAGCGCGCCGCCGACGACGTCGAAGTCGACCATGACGAGTTTGCCGCCCGGCGTCTTGTACTCGCCGTGCATCGCCCCCTCCTGCCCGCGCCGACCGCCCCGCGCGGCCCCACTATGCCGCGCATCGTAGCACGTTCGTCGGCCGGCCGGACACGCGAAACCCGGCGCCGCCTGGCGCCGGGCCGTGACCGCGCGGGGCGCGCCTAACAGTTGGTCGGCGTCCCATCCAGGTCCAGCGGCAGGGTGACGGTCAGTTGCGTGCCGCCCGGCGAGGCGGCGCCGACCTCGAGCGTGCCGCCGAGCATCACGACCCGCTCGCGCAGGCCACCGAGGCCCAGGCTCGGCCGCGCGAGCGCGGAGGCCCCGTCCGCCGCGGCCGGCTGGCGCAGCCCCACGCCGTTATCGGCGACGACGAGGACGAGGCGGGTCGACTCGTAGCGCAGGAGGACGCTGGCGGCGCTCGCCCGCGCGTGCTTCAGCACGTTGGTCAGCGCCTCCTGCACGACGCGGAAGAGGGCCAGTTCCAGCACCTCGGGCAGCGGGCGCTCCTCGCCGGCGATCGTCAGCGTCACCTCCAGGCCGCTACTGGCGCGCGCCCGGCTGGCCAGGCTGCGCAGGGCCGCGCGCAGGCCGAGGTCGTCGAGGATGCGCGGGCGCAGGGCGAAGGCGATATCGTGCAACATCGCCGTGCATTGCATCAGCGTTTCCCGCGCCTCGTGCAGCGCCTCCTGGGCCGGGCCGGCCTCGTTCGGGAGTTTCACCTTCTCCAGGTCGATGTGGAAGATGGCCGCCGCCAGGGCGTGCCCGGCCTCGTCGTGCAACTCGCGCGCGATGCGCCGCCGCTCCTCCTCCTGCGCCTGAATGACCCGCCAGCGGAGGCCGGCGTCGGAGTGCTGCCCATGCACGAAGGCGAGTTCGTGCGCGATGTGGCCGGCGAAACTCTGCAGGCTCTCCAGGTCGTCCCGGCCGAAGCCCCGCCGCCGCACCGGGTCGGCGACATTGAGGACGCCGTAGCCCATCCCCAGGACGGGGACGGGCACACTGATGAAGGAGCCGGTGCGGTAGCTCGGGCGCCGCGCCGGCCGCGTCGGCCGCGGCGCCGCCGAGAGGCCCCGGCCGACCGGGCGGCCGCGCTCGTTGACCAGCAGCGGCCGGCGTGTCTGGGCCACGATCCCGGAGACCGGGTCGCCCAGGCGCACGCGGGCCGAACTGGCGATGTCGGCGGGCAACCCGCTGGCCGCCGCGACGTGCAACTCCTCGGCGGTGTCCCGGCCGGGGAGCATCAACGAGGCCCGCCGGCTGCGCACCAGGCGGCGCGCCAGCTCGACGAGCGATTCCAGCGACGGCCCGAAATCCAGGCTCACGGCGGGCAGCTCGTTATTGGCTGACATGCGTCAAGAGCCTCGCTGTTAGCAAGCAGCAATCCACACTAGCGTCGGCGCCGGCAACTCATCCCCAACCTACGGCGGCGTGACAGGGACGCTCGCTCGTTGATTCCGTCACGCCATGCGAGCCACAAAACCGGTAACATCACGCGATTCCGGCGCGCCCGCGGGCGGTGGGGCGTCGGTGGCGGCGCTGAGGCACACCCCAATCATCCTACGGACTCCCCCTCGCCGACATCACCCGTTAGTCGGAGTCCGCGCGGTACGCCTGTCCTTTCTTGGTGCCGCTCCGGCTATGTGGCACGCTCCCGGCCACGGCGCGGCCTCACTCGAAGCCGAGTCCTCGCCGGCGCAGGCTGACGTGGCGCCCGTCGCCGATGACCAGGTGGTCGAGCACGTCGATGTCGAGGAGTTTCCCGCCCTTCACCAATTCGCGGGTCACCGCGACATCGTCGGACGAGGGCGTCGGGTCGCCCGAGGGGTGGTTGTGGACGACGACGAGCGCGGGCGCATTGAGGCGGACCGCCTCTTTGAAGATCTCGCCGACGCGGACCTGCGCCGCGTTGACCGAGCCCCGGTAGACCATCACGACCTTCAGCACCTCGTTCTTGGTGTTGAGCAGGACCGCGCGCAATTCCTCCTGGTCGAGCGCCGCCATCTCGGTCGAGAGCAGCGCGGCGATGTCTTCTGGCGACTGGATACGCGCGCGTTCCTCCGGGCGCTCCAGGGCCAGGCGGCGGGCCAGCTCGACGCAGGCTTTCAACTGCGCGGCCTTGGCCTCGCCCAGCCCGCGCTCCCGGCAGAGCGTCTCGTAGTCCACGCGGCTCAACCCGAGCAGTCCCCCGTAGGTCGCCAGCAGGCGCTGTGCCACGTCGGTCACGGTCTCCCCGACCACGCCCGTCCGCAAGATGATGGCCAGCAACTCGCCGGTCGACAGGCTCGCCGCGCCGCGCAACTTGAGCTTCTCGCGCGGCCGCTCGCCGGCCGGCAACTCCTTGATCGTCAGCCGGTAGCGCGCACGCTCCTCCTGCACGGCGGGGCCTCCTCTGGCGGCGAGGGTCGGTGCGGCGGGACCGCTTGGTCCCGCCGCCCGCAGTATACCAGAGCGTCAGGGCCGCTTGAGGGCAGCGTTCAGCGCGCCGCGCTATTCTTCCAACACGTACTCGAAGACAGCGTAGGAGAGCGCCAGGAAGATCGCGTCGAACGCCGCCAGCAGGCCGAGCCAGGGGGGCCCGTCAGGCGCGGCGCCGGCGAGCGTCGCGCCGGTCGCCTTGACCGCGCCGATGATGACCGGCACGAGGACCGGGAAGAGGAGCAACGGCAGCAGCGCCTCGCGGGCGCGCGTGTTCGCGGCCACCGCCGCGAAGAGGGTACCGACCCCGGCGAAGCCGAGCGTGCCGAGCAAGGCGACGAGCGCCACGCGGCCGGGCGACAGCGCCAGGTCGTAGAGCGCGGCGAACGCCGGCAGCGCGCAGACCTCCACCAGCGACAGCAGCGCCAGGTTGACGAAGAGCTTGGCCAGGAAGAGTCCCCCGCGGTCCAGCGGCGCCAGCAGCAACCCGCTCAGCGCGCCGCCCTCCCGCTCGCGCGCGAAGGTGCGCCCCAGCATCAGCATCCCCGCGAAGATGAAGGTCACCCAGAGGATGCCGGGCGCGACGGCGGCGACGACCGTGCCGGTGAGGTCGAGCGCGAAGTTGAAGATCAGCAGGACCAGCAGGGTGAAGACGATCACCGACGAGAGGACGTCGCGACTCCGCAATTCGATCCGCAGATCCTTTCGGACGATCGCCCAGACCTTGCGCCAGTACCGCGCCACGCCATTCGCTCCGGTGTCTCAGGACAGGAGATCGCAGGGGTGGGTCGTCACGCGCGCGAGCCGGCCGTCGCGGTAGTGGCAGCGGTACTCGCGCGGCGCGGCGTCGTCGAGCATCGCCGGGAGGAAGTGCGGGACGTTGCTGACGACCCCGTCGCCCTCCGGCCCGCAGACCCGCGCCAGCGGCAACCAGGCCAGCCGCCCCTCCGGCGTGGCCCGCTCGCCCTCCCAAACCGGCCAGTCCGCGGGCAGCGCCGCGACGAAGGCGTACATCCCGGTGCTCGGCAGCGTCTCGTCGGCGCCGACGTCCCAGGTGACGATCCCGGCGAAGCGGAGCCCCGCCGCGTCGAGGACGATGCCGGTCTCCTCCAGCACCTCGCGCCGCACGCAGGCCAGCGGCCGCTCGCCCGGCTCCAGTTTGCCGCCGACACCGTTCCAGCGGTGCCGGTTCGGCGGGCGGTCGCGATGCAGCATCAGCACGCGCTCGCCGCAGCGGCAGAAGCAGATGACGTATCGCAGCCCCGCCACGTCCACGGTCCCCACGGAGGGTATCTTACCTGATCCGGCCGTGGAGCGTGAGAGCGTGGGAGCGTGGGAGCGTGGTCTGCAAGGGGCGGTGTCCCCTCGTAGGGGCCGGTCCCTATGACATGATGGCGGCCCAATCCCGCGTCGTACAACGCTCCCACGTCTACGCTCCGGTCAACCGACGATAAACCTCCTCCAGGGCGGCGTCGCCGCGCGGGTCCATCGGGGCGGCGTGGACGAGGCGGCCGGCGCTGAGGAGCGCGAAGCGGTCGCACAGGCGCGCGGCCTGCCGCAGGTTGTGCGTCGTCAGGAGGACGGTGCGCCCGGCGACGAGGAGATCCTGCACCATCGCGAAGGCGGCGAGGTCGAGGCCGGTGTCCGGCTCGTCGAGGAGCAGGATCGGTGGGTCGTGCAGGAGCGCGCGGGCGATCGTCAGCCGCTGCTGCTGGCCGCGCGAGAGGTCCCGCGCCCGCACGTCGCGCTTCGCCGCCAGCCCGACCGCGTCCAGGAGGTCGCGCACGCGCGACCCAGCGTTCGGCACGTCATACAGCGTCGCGTAGAAGGCCAGGTTCTCCGCCGCGGTCAGTTCGTCGTAGAGGAAAGTCTGGTGCGCGACCACGCCGAGCAGGCGCCGCGCCGCGAAGGGGTCGGCGGCGAGATCGTGGCCCGCGACCCGCACCGTCCCCGCGGTCGGGCGGCTCAGACCAGCGAGGACGCGCAGGAGGGTCGATTTGCCGGCGCCGTTCGGCCCGAGGAGGGCCAGCCGCGCGCCCCACGGCACCGCCAGCGAGACGCCGCGCAGCGCCACGGTCGCGCCGAAGGCGACGCGCAGGTCGCGCGCCTCCAGCGCGGGGGACTCCTCGCCGCACGCGCTCATGTCGGCTGCCGGACGCCCGCCTCCAGCTCGCGCAACACCCCGACGAGTTCGGCCTTGCGGGCGGCACGCTCGCGCTGGTACTCCGGCTCGGCGAGGTCACCCGCCTCGTGGCGCTCGTCCAGGTCTACCAGTTCCAAGAGCAGGCGCCGGCGGCGCGCCTCCAGTTCCTCGGTCGGCAGGTCGTCGCGCGGCGTCGCGACGCGCGCCGGGCGGGCGACCGCCGCGCCGGACGGGACCGTGCGCACCGGCCGGGAGGCGCCGGGGGCGGCCGGGGCGGTCGCCGTCTTGCGCTGGCGGCCGTAGGCGACGATCAGGCCGATGCCGAGGACCAGGACGAAGACGGCCAGCGCCGGGAGCAGCGGGTTGATCTCGCCGCCGGGCGTCGGGAGGTTGCCGAACTGGAGCGTCAGGCGCGTGTTCGGCGCGATATTGCTGGCGGTGTAGAGGTGGTACTGCTGCCCGTTCGGCAACTGCTGGATGCCGCCGTCCTGCAGCGTCCCGCCCGTGGCCGAGACCGTGACCCCCTTCGGCACGAAGAGTTGATAGGCGTCGGTGCGATAGGGGAAGACGCGGTTGAAGGAGAAGGTCTTGCCGCTGGGCACCAGGCCGTAGGTGTAGGCGAACTGCGTATCGCCGGGCGGGACCGCGTCGAGCGACGCGAAGCCGTCCGTCGTCTGGACGGCGGTGTCGCGGTTGATCCCCTGCACCAGGTTGACGCCGCCCGCGCCGTCGGGCAGGGCGAAGCGCAGCGTCGTCGCGTCGTTATCGCCGCCCTGACCGATGTAGGCGTGGTCGGTGCCGTTGTGGTACGCGCCGGTCTCGACGACCTGCATCCCGTTCTGATCCACGCCGCTGACGATCGTGTTGAAGCGGGCGAAGGAGACCGCGCCGGCGTCGCGCGTCGCCGGGTAGACCGTGATGCTGGCCTGCGCGGTCGTCGCGCCGTTGTCGAAGGTCACTTCGGTGAAGTAGTTGCCGCCGTCGTAGGTCGCCTTGACGACGTAGACGTCGCCCTGGTCGAGCGGGACGTTGTCGAAGCGGAACTTGCCGTCGTCGCCGGCGGTCGCGTTGTGCTCGTCGGGCGCGCCGGTGCTGTTGCTGCTTGCGACTTCCAGCACGACCGGCGTGCCGCCGAGTTTGCTCGCCCCGTTCTTCCCGACGAGCTGCCCCTCGATCGTCCCGGTGCTCGCCGCCGCCACGCGCCCGGCCGGCGCCATCAGAGCCGCCGCGAGCGCGAGCGCGACGAGGAGCGCCGCGAGGGGGAGCAGGCGGGCGAGGCCACCCAGCCCGCGGTTGAAACCGCGGCTAGAGGCGCCTCCGGCGCCGCGAAACCCGCCTGCGCGGGTTGGGACGACGCCGAGTCCGCGGAGGCGGACTTCGTGGCGAGCGGAGCGAGCCCCTAGCGGCGACTTCAGTCGCCGGCTAGGCTTCAATCGCCGGCCAGGCGCGCTCCCAAACCTCATCGCCCCCATTGCTTCACCGTGTCGGGCGCGAGTCGCGCGGGCGCCGCCCGTTCGACACGCGGACTACGCGCGGCTCGCCGGGCGCGGCCGCGGCGCGCTCGCGCCGCAGCGCGCTGATCTCGCGCTCGATCTCGTCGGCCAGCGCGCCGTCCAGGTCGTCGTCGGGCAGCGCCGCGGCGACCAGCGCCGCCTCGCGCGGCCGGCCGCAGCCGGCGCAGAAATGGTCGTCGGGGCCGAGCGCGCGCCCACAGTGGGCACAGGTCTCGCCCGCGACGACTTCCTCGATTTCCACGGTCGTGACCGTGCCGCGCCGCCGCTCGCGCGCGGCGAGCACCTCGCGCTCGACCGCGTCGGCCGTCTCGTCCAGGCCATCGGCCTCGGCGGCGCGCTCGTCCAGGAGGCGCAGCACCGCCAGCGCCTGCCGCTTCAGGTCGGCCCGCTCGCGGCGGTACTCCTCCTCGTCGGTCTTGCCGACCTCGTGGTCGAAGTCGAGGTCGACGATTCTGGCGTAGAGGTCGTCGCGCAGCCGCTCCAGCGACCCGCCGGCCGGGGCCGGCGCCGCGCGGCGCACGCCGAAGCGCTCGGGCCAGAGCAGCGGCGCCAGCACGAAGGCGAGCGCCGCCACGATGCAGAGGATACCGACGATCAGCGCCGGGGTCATCGCGCCACCCGCTTAACCATGCGCGCCCTCCCGGCGGAAGCGCTCCAGTTCCCGCTCCAGCCGCTCGTCGTCCGCGGCCGGCAACGTCGCGGGGCGCGCGTCGCCGTCCGGCGCGGCCGTGGCCGCCGCCGCCCGGCCCGGCGGGCGCAGCCAGCCGCGCAGCACGGCGACGACGAGGCCGAGCCCGACGACCAGCACGACGATCGGCACGACCCAGACGCCGAGCGTGAAGCCGCGCGCCGGCGGGTCGGCCAGGATGCCGACGCCGTAGCGCTGCACGAAATACTGGATGATCTGGTCGCGCGTCTCGCCCTGCTGCAATTTCTCGCGGATGATGCCGCGCATCTGCACCGAGATCGGCGCCTGGGAGTCGGCGACCGTCTCGCCCTGGCAGACCGGGCAGCGCAACTGCTCGGCGATCTGGCGGACCTCGTCGTCGAGCGCGTCGGCGCGCGCCGCGCCGGCCAGCGCGCCGCCGAGGGCGAGGGCCAGCAGGAGGGCGAGGAGGATTCGCGCCACGGAACGCTCAGTCGCCATACGCCACCGCCCCGCCCCGGACTGTCTCGGTCGCGCGCACCGTCCGCGGCAGCGGGCGCGGCCAGAGCGCGAAGACCGTGCCGACGAGGACGATCGCGCCGCCGGCCCAGAGCCAGACGACCATCGGGTTGACCACCAGCAGGAAGGACGCGCCCTGGCTGTCCCAGCCGTTCAGCACGATGTAGAGGTCTTCCAGCGGCGTGGTGCGGATCGCCACGCTCGTCGTCGCCTGGTCCTCGAAGCCCTGGTAGAAGGACTTCGACGGGCGCATCTCCGCGACCGTCGCGCCACCCTGGCTGATGAGCAGGTCGCCCTCATCCACACGCCGGTCGGCGACGGTGTATTCGCGCCGGCCCTGGAACTGCACGGTGTATTGCCCGATCTGCGCCGTCTGGTTCGGCCTGAGGGTCACCTGGCGCTCGACCTGGTAGAGCTGCGAGCCGACGATGCCGAGCGCGATTGCGACGATCCCGAGGTGGATGATGTAGCCGCCGTAGCGCCGCCCGTTGCGGCGCAGCAGGCCGTAGACGGCGGCCGGGTAGCCTTCGCCGATCCCGCGGTGGCGCGCCTGCGCCCCGCGCGCGAACTCGGCGACGATCGTCGCCGCCGTGAAGAGGCCGACGAAGACGCCGACCAGCGCCGGGGGCTGGCGCACGCCGGCGACGGCCGCCGCCGCGGTCAGCGCCGCCGCCGCGATGAGCGGCGCGACGAAGGCGCGCTCCAGCTGCCTCCTGGTCGCGCGCCGCCAGGGCATCAGCGGGCCGATACCCATCAGCGCGATCAGCGCGAGGAGCAGCGGGCCGGTGACGCGCTGGAAGTAGGGCGCGCCGACGCTGACCTTGATGTCGCGCACCGCCTCGGAGATCAGCGGGAAGATCGTGCCCCAGAAGATCGCGAAGGCGAGCGCCAGGAAGAGGAGGTTGTTCAGCAGGAAGGCCGCCTCGCGCGAGACCAGCGAGTCGAGGTCGCGCGTGGTGCGCAGCGCCGGCATCCGCTTGAAGAGAAGGACGACCGAGCCGGCGACGACGACGGCGAGGAAGGTGAAGTAGTACGGCCCGATCGAGGACTGCGCGAAGGAGTGGACCGAACTGAGGACGCCGCTGCGCACGACGAAGGTGCCGAAGATCGAGAGGCAGAAGGCGAGCGTGACGAGCGCCATATTCCAGATCTTCAGCGTGCCGCGCCGCTCCTGGATCTGGATCGAATGCAGGAAGGCGGTGCCGGCCAGCCAGGGCATGATCGCACAGTTCTCGACCGGATCCCAGCCCCAGTAGCCGCCCCAGCCGAGGACATGGTAGGCCCACCACGCGCCGAGCAGGTTGCCGAAGCCGAGGATCGCCCAGGCGATCAGCGTCCACTTGCGCACCAGCGGCAGCCAGTCGTTGTCGACCCGCCCGCTGGCGAGCGCCGCGATGGCGAAGCAGAAGGGGATCGTCCAGCTCATGTAGCCGGCCAGGAGCATCGGCGGGTGGACCAGCATCCCCCAGTCGCGCAGCAGCGGGTTGAGCCCCTGCCCGTCGACCGGCGTCACTCCCGCCACGGTGGCGAAGGGGCGGGCGACGAAGGCGAGGAGGAAGGTGAAGAACGCCTCGACGCCGAGCAGCGTGGCGATGAGGTACGGCAGGAGGACGGCGGCGATGCGCGCGCGCGTTCGCCAGACGGTGATCACCGCGGCGGTGCCGAGGAGCGAGAGGGTCCACGACCAGTAGAGGAGCGAACCCTCCATGCCGCCGTAGAACGCCGCGCCGACCAGGTAGGCCGGCATCGCGCGGTTGGAGTGCTCGAAGACGTACTGTAAGTGGAAGTTGTGCGTCAGGAAGGCGGTCACCAGCGTGGCCGAGGCCACGGTCAGGAGCGCGGCCAGCGCGATGACGCCGTGGCGCGCGCTGGCGACGAACTCCGGCGCGCCCGCGCGCGCCCCCACCAGCGCCGCGCCCGCGCCGAAGAGCGCGATCAGGAACGCGCCCAGGACGACGATCTGTCCAATCTCCGCCACGATCCCCTACCCGTGCCTTCTCACTTCTTCCTTCTAACCTCTAACTTCTCACTTCTCACTTCGACGCTACCGGCGTCGCCGCCTGGAACTTGGAGGGGCACTTCGCCAGCAGCGTCGTCGCCTGGAACTCCCCGCCCGGGTGGTACTTGCCCTCGACGACGACCTGGATGCCCGGCTGGAAGATGTCGGGGATCGCACCCTGGTAGACGACCGGCATCGAGCCGCTGCCGTCGGTGATGGTGAAGTGGACGACCGAGCCGGAGTCCTCCTTCACGATCGAGCCGGCCGCGACGTCGCCCGCGACGCGCACCTGCCGGCCGGCCTCCTTCGCGCCCGCCGCCTGCAGTTCGTTGACCGTCTGGTAGTAGACGTTGGTCCGCAGGCCGCTGTAGACGAGGTAGCCGACCGCGGCGACCAGGACGAGCGCGACGACGGCCAGTTGCAGCTTGCGGTTGCTCCGCCGCCCGCTCGCCGGTCGCGCCGGCCCGAACGCCGGCCGCTGCATCACGGTTTGCGCCATCCCACCCCTCCGGGGAGTTGATAGTTGTTAGCTGGGAGTTGATAGTAGCTCCGGCGTCCCGGTCGGCAATCGCTAACCTGACGACCTCTATCAACTCACAACTATCAACCCCGCCTAGCCGCCGAGCGCGGCGTCGTAGAGCACCTTCAGCACCGCCGCCAGCAGCACGACGATCGCGCCGAGCCAGAGGAGGAGCCGCGGGGAGCCGAGTTGCCACCGCAGCGCCGCCAGCCGGCCGTCGGGCCGCTTCCGCGGCCGCAGGCGGTTGAGCCGCTGGGCGATGGCGAACATCCAGAATGCCAGCCCGACCTTCACCGCCAGGACGACCCCGTAGGCCACCGTCGCGCCGGGCCCCGAGAGTCGCTCGAACGTCAGCACTACGCCGCTGACGATGAAGACGCCGATCGCGGCGTTGACCCAGCGCCCGAACTCCCGCCCGACCCCGGCGCGCAGCCGCACCGCCACCTCCTGATCGTCCAGCGCCCGCAGTTGCGGCCCCAACACGAACGTCATGTAGGCGCCGCCGCCGAGCCAGACGATCGCGGCCAGCGCGTGCGCCCAGCGCATCGCCACGACCACGACTTCGCCAACGATCACCGGCGCGCCGCCACTCGCTCAATGCAGCAACGGATCGACCAGCCCGCTGAGCTGGCTCGCGGTGACCGGGCCGACCCACTTCTTGGTGAAGCGGCCCTGCTGATCGATCACGAAGGTCTCCGGCACGCCGGTGATGCCGTAGTCCACGGCGATCTTGCCACCGTCGTCCAGCGCGACCCGGTACGGCACGTGGTAGTCCTGGACGAACTGGCGGACGGCGGAATCCTGGTCGGCCCAGGCGATCCCGACGAAGACGACGTCCTGGCCCTGGAACTGCTGGTAGGCCGCCGCGAGGTCGGGCGCTTCGTCCTGGCAGGGCACGCACCACGAGCCCCAGAAGTTCAGCACGACCACCTTGCCGCGCAGGTCGCTCAACTTGATCGGCTTGCCGTCAATCCCGTTCACGGTGAAGGTCGGCGCCGCGCCGCTGAGCGCGACCACGCCGCCGATTTCCTGGTTGGGCTTGTTGAAGAGGCCGAAGGACCAGCCGCCGAGCAGGGCCAGCAGCGCGGCCAGGACGGCGCCGACGACGGCGAGCAACACCCAGCATCGCCGCCACCAGGCCGAGGGGCCGGCCGGCTGTCCGAGTTCTGTGGCGGTGATCTCGGCCAAGGGGCGCGTCTCCTGCGGGGTAGTGCCTGCCAAACCAGACGCCGCGCGAAGCCCGGCCGGGCTCCCTCTCCCTCAGTATACTGTAGGCCAGTTGACGGAACAAACGCGGGGCGGCCCTTGCCACCCCGCCCCGCCTGCCCGAGAATGCGCCGCGGCGGGGGAGGGGCGCGCGTGATCCGGCTGGTGGCGACGGACCTCGACGGGACGCTCTTGCGCGGCGACGGGACGGTCTCGGCGCGGACGCGGCGGGCGCTGGCCGGCGCGCGGGCCGTGGGCGCGACGGTCGTGCTCATCTCGGCGCGGCCGCCGCGCACGCTGCGCCTGATGGCGCGCGACGCCAACGTCGGCGGCCTGGCCGTCTGCTGCAACGGCGCGCTCGTCTACGACCTCGACGCCGACACGATCGTCGAGCAGGCCGCGCTGCCGGCCGGGGTGGCGGCGGCGCTCGTCGCCGCGCTGCGCGCCGCCGCGCCCGGCGTCTGCTTCGCCGTCGAGCGCGGGCTGACCTTCGGGCAGGAGTCGGCCTGGGCCCCGTCCGCGGCCGGGTCGCCGGCCGGCGCGCCGCTCGTGGACGACGCGCTCGCCCTCTGCGCGGCGGACGTGACCAAACTGATCGCGCGGCACCCGGCCCGGACGCCGGAGGAACTGTGGGGCATCGCGCGCGCGGTCGCCGGGGAGGCCGCGACGGTGACGCACTCCGGCGCGCCGTTCGTGGAGATCGCCGCGGCCGGCGTGACGAAGGCGCGGGCGCTGGAGCGGCTCTGCGCCCGGCTGGGCGTCGCGGCGGCGGAGGTCGTGGCGTTCGGCGACATGCCGAACGACCTGCCGCTGCTCGCCTGGGCCGGCCGCGGCGTCGCGGTGGCCAACGCGCACCCCGCCGTGCTGGCGGCGGCGGACGGGATCACCCGCGCGAACGACGAGGACGGCGTGGCGCTTGTGCTGGAGCGGCTGCTGTCGGACGGTAGCATCGGAGGGAGGGCCCATGCCCGAGCGGCGCTGTGACCTCGCGATCATCGGCGGCGGCATCGTCGGCCTGGCGGCCGGGATGGAACTGCTCACCCGCCACCCGTCGCTCAGGCTGCTCGTCCTCGAGAAGGAGGACCGCATCGCCCAGCACCAGACGGGGCACAACAGCGGCGTGCTCCACTCCGGCATCTACTACGCGCCCGGCTCGCTCAAGGCGAAGGCGTGCGTCGCGGGCAAGGCCAAGCTGCTCCGCTTCTGCGAGGAGCACGGCATCACCTACGACCTCTGCGGCAAGGTGATCGTCGCGACCGACGAGGAGGAGTTGCCGCGGCTGGAGAACCTCTACCAGCGCGGCCTCGCCAACGGCGTGCCCGGCCTCACGATGATCGGCCCCGAGCGGCTGCGCGAGATCGAGCCGGGCGCGGTCGGCATCAAGGCGCTCCACTCGCCGCAGACCGGCATCATTGATTACACGCGGGTCGCCGACGCCTACGCCGACGAGATCCGCCAGCGCGGCGGCGAGATCCTGACCGGCCACGAGGTCACGGCGATCGAGGAGCGCGGCGGGCGCTCCGAGCTGACCACGCCGGCCGGCGCGGTCGAGGCGCACCACGTCATCAGTTGCGCCGGCCTCTACGCCGACCGCGTCGCCGCGCTGACCGGCGCGCCGGCGACGCCGCAGATCGTCCCCTTCCGCGGCGACTACTACGTCCTCCGCCCGCAGCTCGCCGAACTGGTCCGCGGCATGATCTACCCCGTGCCCGACCCGCGCTTCCCATTCCTCGGCGTCCACTTCACCCGCCGCCTCAACGGCGAGGTCTGGCTCGGCCCGAACGCCGTGCTCGCCTTCGCGCGCGAGGGCTACGGCCGCTTCGACGTCGACCCCGGCGAACTCGTGGAGACGCTTCGCTACCCCGGCTTCCAGGCGCTCGCCGCGAAGTTCTGGCGCACTGGGCTGGACGAGATGTACCGCGACTACAACAAGGCGGCCTTCCTGAAGGCGCTGCAGCGCTACATGCCCGACCTGACGATGGACGACCTCTTGCCGGGGCCGTCCGGCGTGCGCGCCCAGGCGCTCGCCCCGGACGGCGCGCTGGTGGACGACTTCGTCGTCAACCACGACGGCAACGCGCTCCACGTCCGCAACGCGCCGTCGCCCGCGGCGACCTCGTCGCTGGCGATCGCCGCGCTGATCGCCGACACCGCCGACGAGGCGTTTCTGTTACAATGATGAAGAACCGTTAAAGGCGCCGGACCCGACCCGGCGCGACCCGCCCTCTCGCCAGGAGGACCCGCCACCGTGGCCAACGGCCCGCTGCTCGCGACCCTCCTGGGTGGCGTCGTGGTCGTCCTCGCGTCGGCGCTCGGCGGCGCGACCGGCTTCGGCTACGCCCTCCTCGCCGCGCCGCTCCTGCTGCTGCTCGGCTTCCCGCTCCCCTTCGTCGTCACCGCGAACCTGGCGCTGGCGCTGCTGACGCGCGTCGCGGTCGCCTACCGCTTCCGGCCCTACCTCCACCGCCGGCGCGCGGCGCTGCTGATCCTCGGCAGCGTCCCCGGCCTCTATGCCGGGACGCGCGTGCTGACCGGCGTCGCGCCGGCGACGATCAGGCGCGTGGCGGGCGTCGCGATTGTGCTGGTCGCGCTGTTGCTGCTGCGCTCGCTCAAAGCGCCGCCGCCCCCGCCGCTGCCGGGCGCGCCGCTGGCGGCCGGCTTCCTCGGCGGCTTCCTCGGCGCGACGATCTCGCTCAACGGCGTCCCGGCCGTCCTGCTGCTGGCGCGCGACCGCGCCTCGCCCTACAGCGTGCAGGCCGACCTCGCGCTCTACTTCGTCGTCTCCAACGCCATCGGCCTGGGGCTCCTGGCGCTGCGCCACGCCCTCGTCGCCCCGGCGCTCTACCCGGCCGCGCTCCTCTGGCTGCCGGGCGCGCTCCTCGGCAACTACGCCGGCGTCGCCCTCGGCGCCCGCCTCCCCCAACGCGCCTTCCGCTACCTCGCCCTCGCCATCGCCTGCGCCGCCGGGGTGGTGACCGCGCTGACGGCGTAGCGAGTCGACTAGAAGTAGGCAACTACCTCGCCGGCACCCCTCTGTACTTCTCAGTTCACTTATGATATTAATGCCAGCAGCAGACAAGGTGTGACCGGGCCATAAAAGACCCTGCAACATTGGGTAACATGGGGCTCATGTCCGCGTTGCAGCCCTTCCATGGCATTTGCGGTAGAGGTGGGGATTCGCAGACCAGCCAGGGCAATGCTGCTCCTGCCACTGAACTTAGTGGCAGCTAGCACACACTTGGCCGCGTAGTTGGTGGTGTGACAATCCGGGTCAGCGACCCAGGACATCCCGGCCATCTACCAGGAAGCCACGCTTCGCTTACTCGCTCGACGTAGGCAGGGTAGAGATGCGCAAGCAAATCCTCAGGCGTGTTGTGGAGGACATCCATCCCGATGCACTTCTCTCAGACTGCGTGCTCATCGTCGCCGCAGCCATCGTTGTAGGCATGTTCTCCGCGCGCATGGGGCTCATTCTCGCGGGGATCGGAGCCATCGTGCTCCTCATGTGGGGCGGTCGCAAGGTGCTCTCCTGGCGCCTCCGCCACGATGCCGCTGATGGCGCGGATGTCTCGTCTCAGCGCACGGAGACCGAGCCAAACCCACGAGCGCTGCCCGGCGAGCCGCGTCTGCCCCTGCGCTCCTCAGACCAACGCCTGCGGCGACTGCGGCAGCAATATGGTGACGACCTAACGCAGATTAGGTCTACTATCGCGGCAGAAACGGCCGGACTCGAACGGCTCTGGCAAGAAGAGCGTGAGCGCCGGAGCACTACGGAGAGCCAGGGGAAGCAAGCGGAGACGACCCCACCCAAGCAGAAACCGGCGGCCAGCGGGCCGTGGATAGCCGCCCAGGCGAGGCGGCGGGTACCCGAGATCCCCCCGGAGCCAGATGACGCCCTGGTAACTTCCATACCAACAAGGGCACTTCCGGCGGCAGAGCCGCCTGAGCTTTCCGCGAAAGCGTTGCGGACCCGGATTGGCAACAACCGGCTCGAAATGGCGTTGATGGACTGTGGTTCGATCGAGTATCGGCGGCGTGAGCGGGAAGTAGAGCGCGATGAGAAGTTGCTGGCCGAGCTTGATCGGCCGCAAGCCCAACCGACATCGCAAGCCGCCGCCAATGAACCGGTCAAGGCACCGGACGGCCTCATCCTCGCAGCCGGAGATGTCATCTGGCACACCACGTTCCGGCGCGGCACGGTTACAGTGGTCGACAAGCTTGGTACCGCGACGATCGCTTTCGAGGAGTTCGGCGAGAAGAAATTCGCTACCTGTGCGCCGTTCGATCGCGACTTCACTGTTCTGAGCCGCCAGGCAGCAACGGATCAGCGCTTGATCGACCCGGATGCTACGTACTGGCCTGCGTCTCCGCCGGCTGGCGAAAAGCCGATCCCCGCTGCGCGAACTGCCTCGCTAGGTGCGCGGGCGACCGTTTTCCCAAACCGGCAGCGCCTATACGGAAACTGGTCGGACGGCTGGGCTCTCGATCTGCACACCGTATCAAGTGTGCTACTCGACGACGGCTGCTTCGATACCACGCGGACCGAATTGGGTGAACTACTGTACTGGCTGAAATATCGGGGGGACAGGACGAGGCTCCCGACACTCGCTGAGACCGCCGTGCGCTTTGTCCGTACCCAATGGGAAGGAGTACAGTTTGCCGCGATCATCCCGATCCCACCATCTGATACATCGCGGCCCTTCCAGCCGGTGAGAGCGCTTGCGCGGGAGGTCAGACAAAGGACTGGGATTCGAGCCGTAGAGGGATACTTGATCAAATCTAAAGAGACGCCCAGCCTCAAGAACGTGGAATCGCCCGAGGAGCGTCGGGACATCTTGGAAGGAGCCTTCCGGGTACGCGATCGCTCGCTGGCCGGCAAGCATATCTTGCTGCTCGATGACCTCTATCGCTCCGGCGCCACCCTGGAGGCCGCTGCGGAAGCGATGATCGAGCAGGGCGGCTTGACGCGGCAACACATCCATGTCTTGACGATAACTAAGACGCGGACCAAGAGGTAGCGACATGGATAGGGGGCACGCCTGGTATCGGCTCGCGCAAGTCGAGGGCCTCGGTCCCAAGCGCTTGCACGCCATTCGGCGGACATTCGCGGCTGCGAACCGGCCGCTCGATGACATCTTTGGCCTTGACCTCACCGAATTCCATCGCCTTCTTCCGATGCTGCCCGTGGCACTCCACGCTCGCATCCAGACCACGCGCAACAAGCGGGTTGATCGGGAGTATCGAGCGCTGCACGATGAGGGTATCGAGGTCGTCCATCCCGATCATGTGGCGTTTCCCGCAGCACTCTCGGCTCGGTTGGGCGACGCCGCCCCTCCACTCCTCTATTGCGGCGGCGCGCTGGGGTTGCTGGCAAGCGATGCCGTGGCTATCGTGGGTTCACGGCACGCGTCGCCCGACGGCCTGGCGGCGGCGACGACCCTGGCGATCGAGCTCGCGGCGCTGGGGCAGAATGTCATCTCTGGGTATGCGCCCGGGACCGATACAGCGGCACACCTCGGAGCGCTGCGCGCGGGCGGCACCACGACGATAGTCCTCAGCACCGGCATCCGCGAGTTCGCGCCCAAGCACGATATCGCCCCCCTCTTGCGCGGCGACAACGCGCTCGTCGTGTCGCAGTTCCCGCCCGCGGCAGGCTGGAACGCGCAAAACGCCATGGCCCGCAACAAGGTCGTCTGCGCGCTGGCCCGTGCGCTAATTGTGGTCGAGGCTGGACCTGAGCGGGACGAGCGCGGGCGGATGAGCGGGACATTCGATGCAGGCAAGGCCGCGCTCGGCATGGGCGTGCCGGTGTTCGTGCTCGATCCTGCAGCATTCTCAGTTGCGCCGCTCGGCAATACCGGACTACTTGCGCTGGGAGGAACACCGCTGCGCGAGGTCAAGGCGCTTGGACAACTGCTCGGCGACTTGGTTCCCGCTCCAGTGCAAGGGAGCGGCCTGACATCCGGACGTAACTCAGTCGGGCGCCGGGCGCCCCAGGAGCGCGGCGATGCGGGGCGGTAGGCCGCCGTGCCGGTGGATCTCGGCGGCCAGGATGGCCTCGGTGGCCAGGTGGCCGAGCAGGCGGCGCAGGCCGCG
>DASSSV010000287.1:0-2679 GCA_035708265.1 Thermomicrobiales bacterium
AGAACCTGGAAGTGCCGGCCGAGAATCTGGTCGGCGAGGAGGGCGACGGCTTCCGGGCGATCGTCGACGGCTGGAACGCCGAGCGCATCCTGATCGCCGCCGAGTGCATCGGCGATGGGCGCTGGTTCGTCGGGCGCGCGACGCGCTACGCCGGCCAGCGCGTCGTCTTCGGCCGCCCGATCGGCCAGAACCAGGGCGTGCAGTTCCCGATCGCCGCGGCCTACGCCGCGGTCGAGGCGGCCGACCTGATGCGCTTCAAGGCCGCCTGGCTCTTCGACCACGGTCAGAAGTGCGGCCCCGAGGCGAACATGGCGAAGTTGCTGGCGGCCCGGGCGTCATGGGACGCCGCCAACGTCTGCCTCGACACGCACGGGGGCAACGGCTTCAACGCCGAGTACGACGTCGAGCGCAAGTTCCGCGAGACCCGCCTCTACCGCGTCGCCCCGGTCTCCGACAACCTCATCCTGGCCTACCTCGCCCAGCACGTCCTCGGCCTGCCGCGCAGTTATTGACGTGAGAGCATGAGAGCGTCGGCCGTCATTCGTCGGGGTGGCCCCGACGACTGGATAACGGTTCGACGCCTCACGGCCTACGCCCCACGGCCCACGCCCTACGCCCCCGGCGCCAGCGTCAGGACCGTCACCTCGGGCGGGCAGTTGAGGCGGATGTAGGGCGGGACGCCGCCGACGCCCCGGCTGGTGTAGAGGGTGTGCGTCGGCGTGCGGTAGAGGCCGCGGATGTAGCGCCGGCCGAGGCGCGGCAGCAGCGGCGGGCCGACGAAGGGCAGCACGACCTGGCCGCCGTGGCTGTGCCCGGAGAGTTGCAGGTCGACCCGGTGGCCGCCGACGCGGTCGGCCACCTCCGGCTCGTGCGCCAGGAGGATGCGGAACTCGTCGCGCGGCACGCCGGCCAGGGTGATGTTGAGGTCGGCGCGCAGGCGGCAGGCGTCGTCGAGGCCGGCGATCCAGAAGGGCGCGCCGCCCGGCGCAACCAGCCGCCGCGCGCGGTTGCGCAGCACCGTCAGCCCGACCGCCGCCAGCTTCTCGGCGATCAGGTTGCTGCTGGCCCAGTAGTCGTGGTTGCCGAGGATGGCGTAGACGCCGAGCGGGGCGCGCAGCCGGGCGAGGACCGCCGTGCAGGCGTCGAACCCCGCCGCGCGCTTGACGACGTAATCGCCGCCGAGCGCGATCACGTCCGGCCGCGCCTCGTTCAGCAGCGCGACGCCCTTCTCCAGCAACGCCACCGGCCGCCCGAGGTCGTGGTGGCAGTCGGTGAGGAAGCCGACGCGCAGCCCGGCCAGCCCCACCGGCAGGTTCGGCAGCGGCGCCGTCACCTCTTCGAGCTGCAGATGCTTCGGCGCGACGTTCTCGGCGTACCAGCGGAATCCGGGCAGACGCGGGATCGCGCGCAGGGCGCGGCCGCCGAGGCTCGGTCTGCTGGTGAGTTCGCGTTTGCGCTTGCCGTGGAGCCCGAGGAAGAGTCCTTCTTCAAAGCGTTCTTCGATGTGTTCCTCGATGTCGCGGACCTCGTCGCGTATCCGGTCGCCGAATAGCCCTTCGCTCACGATCGCTCCACTATCACGCGCACGCCGCGCCGCGGCCCGGCAGGATCGCTCCGCCGTCCATCCATACCTACGCACGGCGCATGCCCGACGTTGCGGCCCGGGGCCCATCGTCAGGGCCGCGTCCCGGCGCCCAATCAGCGCGCCAGCAATTGCAGCGCGTTCGCCGCGCACGCCAGCGTCAGCGCGCCGACGACGAAGCCCTCGCGCCAGGTGCCGGCGGTGAAGCGCAGCCGGCGCAGGGGCGGCAGCCCGAACCGGACGCCGAGCGGCCAGAGGAGCGGGACGCCGGACTTGGTCAGCGCGTCCGCCACGAGGTGAAAGGCGTAGCCCCAGCCGACCAGCCAGCCGAGATTCCAGACCGCCCAGGGGAAGGCCGGCCACTGGCCCAGCGCGACCAGCGCGGCGAGCGCCAGCAGCGAGTGGGTCGGGCCGCGGTGCCCGAAGAGCCCGCCGATCGTCCAGGCGACCGGCTTCAGCACCCGCACGCCGGCGACGCGCTCCTCGGCGAGCGTGCCGTGCGCGTGGTCGATGTCGGGCAGGAGCGAGCCGAACATGACCAGCGCGACCGCGCCGGGCAGCGCGAGCGCGCCTGGGCTGCCGTGCAGCAGTGGGGCCGCCAGCGGCCCGAGCGGGTGCGCCCAGAGCGACAGGTAGGTCACCACCCCGATCGTGACGTGCGACTTGCCGGTCATCGCTCTCCGACGAAGTGACGAGTGACGAGGAGGCTGTCAGCCGTCAGCAGTCAGCCATCAGGAGACGGATCGCTAGCTGATTGCTGACGGCCGCCTGCCCTCTGCCGTCAGCCGCAGGCGCGCCACGCGCCCGACCATAGTCTGCGCCACGCCCGGCCGCCATTGCAATAGTACCAGGGGGCCATCTATGCTACGCTGCGGGCCGGCCGCGGAGTCGGGCGGTCGGGCAGTCGGGCAGTAGACGACAGACGGCGGACGGCAGACGGCAGGTGACGGGCGCCCCTCGCCACTCGCCACTCGCCACTCGTCACTTTCGCCGGAGGCGTGATGTCGGGGGAAGCGGGAGCGGGCGGGGCCGACGGCCGCGCCGCGCTGGTGACCGGCGCGGGACGCGGCATCGGCCGGGCGATCGCGCTCAGGCTG
>DASSSV010000288.1:0-10004 GCA_035708265.1 Thermomicrobiales bacterium
GGGCGACCCCGCGCCCCACCAGCGTCCGTAGTTGCGCCCGCTCTTCCGCCGACAGCACCACCGCGTACTTCGTCTTGCGCACCGCATCCTTCCCCGCTCGTGCTCACTTCGCCGAGGCGAGGGTAACGCGGCCCACGCCGATCTGCAAATCACCCGTGACGCACCCCTAGGCCAGTTTGCCGCCCTCCACCAGCGCACGGATGAGGTGCTGGCAACCTTCGGGCTACGAGGAAGCCATGCTGCGGCGAGCGATCGAGCTGGCCGAGTAGACCGGCACGGGCCCGGGCGGGCCGCTCCCCACGGCGCGCTCGCTCCCCGCTCGCGCCGCGCGACGCGCGGCGCGAGCGACGGACGCGCTATAACGGCGGGTGAGGGCGGGTGCCGGCAGGGCGTGACCCGCGACACGTGCAAACGGAGCGGCGAACACGCGGCACGTCGCACGCCTCACGCGTCACTCCGCGGCACGATCAGACAGTCGACCACCCGGACGCCCTCACCGGCCGCGTAGACAAGCAGCGGGTTGATATCGATCTCGGCCACGTCGGCGCGCAGGTCGAGGCAGAGCTGCGAGAAGCGCGCCAGGGTGGCGACCAGCGCGTCGAGGTCGGCCGGCGCGCGGCCGCGGGCGCCGTGGCCTTCGAGGATCGGCGCCGCCCGTAAGCGGGCGAGCATCCCGCGCGCGTCCCACTCCCGGAGCGGCGGGACGCCGAGCGCGACGTCCTTGAGCGTCTCGACGAAGATCCCGCCGAGCCCTACCGCGATCGCCGGCCCGAAACTCGCGTCCTGCGTCATCCCCAGGATCAGCTCATGCCCCGGCGCCGCCTGCTCCTGCACCAGCACCCCGCCGATCTCCGCCCGCGGATTGTGGGCGCGGGCGCTCGCCACGATGCGGGCGAAGCCCTCGCGCACCGCCTCGTCGCTCGCGACGTCGAGCAGCACCCCGCCCGCGTCGGTCTTGTGCGCGATATCGGGCGACTCGATCTTGAGCACGACCGGATAGCCGATCGTCCGCGCCGCGGCGACGGCGTCCTCCGGGGTGGTGGCGAGTCGCTCGCGGGTGACCGGGATGTCGTAGAGGGCCAGGATCTCCTTCGCGGCGCGCTCGACGAGGGGGCGGCCGCCCGCGGCCCGCACCAACGCGCGCGCCCGCTCCCCGGCCGCGCTCGGCGTCGGCGGCGCCGCCCGCGCGCCGGTCCACGCGCGCTGGAACTCGGCATAGCGGATCAGCGAGCGCACCGCCCGCAGGCCGTTCTCGGCGCCGTGCAGGAACGGGATCCCGTCGAGGGTGATCGCCGGCTCGACCGGGTCGGCGTCGAAGGTCCGCCGCTTGAACTCACCGGGGACGCTCGCCAGCACCAGGAAGATCTTGTCGGGATAGCGCTCCGGGAGCGTCCGCAGGACGGCGCCCGCCGCCTGGGTCAGGTCGATGACGGTCGGGTACGCCTGGCCGTAGATCACGATGGCGATGTGCGGGTCGTCGGCCAGCGCGCAGAAGCACTCCTCGAGCACGCCCGCCATCCGGCCGGCCTGCCCGGTCCAATCGAGCGGGTTGCCGACCGTCCCGTACGGCGGGATCACCGCCTCGATCCGCCTCGCGGTCTCGGGCGAGAGCGCCGGGAAGTCGACGCCGACGCCGTCGGCCATGTCGGCGATCAGCCCGGCGGTGCCACCGGAGGAGACCCCCATCGAGACGCCCCGCCCGTTCGGCAGCTTGCGGCTGTGGAAGATCGCCAGCGTTTCGATCATCTCCTCGAGGGAGAAGACGCGGGTGATCCCGTACTGGCGGATCACGGCGTCGGCGACCCCGTCGGCGCCGACCAGCGAGCCGGTGTGCGCGAGGGCGGCCCGCTGGGCCGTCTCGGAGCGCCCGACCTTGAGCATCACGATCGGCTTGCGGCGCTCGGCCGCCGCCGCGGCCACCTCCAGGAACTCGGCCGGCCGGCGGAACTGCTCGACGAAGCAGCCGATGACCCGCGTTTCCTCGTCGTCGACGTAGAAGCGGAGGACGTCGACCAGGTCGATGTCCGCCTCATTCCCCGACGTGACGACGTAGTTGAACCCGATGCCCCGGTCGTGCGGCGGGATGACCAGGCTGTAGGCGAGGAGCCCGCTCTGCAGCACGAGCGAGATCGGCCCCACGGTCAGCGGGGGATACGCGCCGGAGCTGGCGACCATGTGGTTGCGCACGCTGATGTTGCCCAGGCAGTTGGGGCCGACCACCCGAATCCCGGTGCGCTGGGCGAAGTCGCGGATCGCCCGCTGCCGGGCCGGGCCGGTCTCGTCCTCCTGCTTCTCGGCGAAGCCGCTGGTGATGATGTTGACGGCGCCGACACCGGCCCGCGCGCAGGCATCCAGCACCTCGAGCACCATCCGGCTGGGGACGACGACGATGGCGAGATCGGCGCCGCCGGGGATCGACTCGAGGGTCGGGTGGGTCGTCAGCCCCATGACCTCCCGGTAGTTCGGGTTGACCGGGAAGATCTCGCCGTCGTAGCCGCACTCGACCAGGCGCCGCTGGATCGTGTTGGCGAAACCGCGGTTGGGCGAGGCGCCCACGATGGCGATCCGTCGCGGGTGGAGCAGCGCGCGCATCGCCCGCTCGAACGCCGCGGGGTCCTGCCAATCGGTATACCATCGCTCCACGGGGCTCTCTCCCGGTGCCCGGTCCGGCCGCGATACCCGTTGCATCGGCGCCTCCCATCCTCTGGCGTCCGACTAGAAATACACCCGGCCCACCGTCTCGGCCACGCAGGCCGGTTCCGCCTCACCCTCGATCTCGACGGTCTGGAGGCGGGTGATCTGGACCGCGCGGTGGTCGAGCTCCTCGACATTGACCAGCGTCGTCCGTGTGCGCACCCGCTGCCCGGCACGCACCGGCGCCGGGAAGCGCGCCCGGTTCAGCCCGTAGTTGACGGTCAGCTTGCCGCCCAGGTCGATCGCCACGCCGCGCCGCCCTCGACCGAGGATCGCCCCCGCCGAGAGGAGGAAGAGGCCGGGCACGACCGCGTCGTCGGCACGCTCCCGGCCGGGTCGCGCCGCCCCCGCGGCGGGAGTGGCGGACGGATCGCCGCCGGTCGCCGCGTTGAAGTCGTCGATCAGCCGCTGGGTGATCTCGACCCACTGGCCGAGCGCGAGCTCCTGCCCGATCAGTGCCCGCAGTTCGGCGACGCTCCGGACGGTGCGCTCGGGCGGTGCCGCGGCGGCGGTATCGCCCCTGGCGGCCTGCTCGCTCATCCGCTCACACTCCCTTCGGGCTCGTGGCCGCCCCGCCACCGTGCCGCCCCGCGAGCACGGCGCGGCGGAGCGGCCGATCGGGTGCGCCGTCGAGGTCTAGCCCTCCCCGCCGCTCGAGGCCGCCCCCCAAGACCCCGCTTGGGGCAGGCGCGCCGCCCGCTGCGCCTGAATGCGGTCGGCGCGGATCTCCTTGGGCAGCCCGAGCACGCGCTCGCCGATGATGTTCTTCTGGACCTCCGAGGTCCCCGCGGCGATCGTCGCCGACCGCGAGCGGGCGAAGGCGAACGCCCAACTCCCGGACTCCCCGAACGCGGCGCCCGGTTCGAGCGCCAGCGCGTCCGGCTCGCCGGCGATGAGTTGCCCGTAGGGACCCAGGATCTCCAGCGTCAGCTCCTGGATCCGCTGGTCCAGTTCGGAGCGGTAGAGTTTGGTGATCGACGACTCCGGGCCGGGGCGCAGCCCCTTCTCCAACCGCGAGAGGAGCCGGAGCGCGCCGTAGCGCAGCACCTCGATCTCGCCGTACATCTGCCCGAGCTTCTGGCGAACCACCGGGTCGTCGATCGCCCGGCTGCCACCCCGGCGCAGCGCGCCGGCGGCCTCGAGCAGGCGCTGGAACTGGGCGAGCTGGCGGCTCACCGGGCCGAGCGTGCTCCCGCCGCGCTCGTAGGAGAGGGTCGTCTGGGCGATCTGCCAGCCCGTATGCAGTTCGCCGACCAGATTCTCGCGCGGCACGCGGACATTGGTGAAGAAGACCTCGTTGAACTCCGAGGCCCCACTGATCTGCTTGAGCGGTCGCACCTCGACGCCCGGCGAGTGCAGGTCGACCAGGATGCAGGAGATGCCGAGATGCTTCGGCGCGTTCGGGTCGGTCCGCGCCAGCAGCAGCCCCCAATCGGCGTGCTGGGCGCCGCTGGTCCAGACCTTCTGCCCGTTGATGAAGAACTCGTCGTCGTCGAGGACCGCCCGCGTGCGCAGGCTGGCGAGATCGGAGCCGGAGTTCGGTTCGGAGTAGAGCTGGCACCAGATCTCCTCGGCCGCGAGGATGTTGCGGAGATAGCGCTGCTTCTGCTCCGCGGTGCCGTGGTGGATCAGGGTCGGCCCGACCAGGCCGATCCCGAGGCCGTTGACGCCGCCGGGGGCATCGACCCGGGCCATCTCCTCCCCGAGGATCGCCTGCTCCATCGGCCGGGCGTTCTTGCCGCCATACGCGACCGGCCAGCCCATGCCGATGTAGCCCGCCTCGTAGAGCGTGCGGTGCCAGGCACGCTGCTCCTCGAAGGTCTCGAGCTTCTTGCGGGGGAGATGCTCCGCGAGCCAGGCGCGGACAGCGGCGCGGAAGGCTTCGTCTTCTGGCGTGTAGGTGAGATCCATGGCAGGCCGTCCTCTCGCTCGTGCCGGCGACGGTCAAGCGGTCGCGCGAGCACACCACGCCGGACAACGACGACGCTCCGCACTGACGAGATGCGCCATCACCTCCGGGCGATACCCATCCCTTCGTCTTGTCGGCCGATCCGCGTCTTCACTCTAGCACGCGCTGTTGTGGTGTCAATGCCCCGCGGGATGCCCAAATCCGCGCAGGCCGATGATGCCGACGTACGTGCCGGCCCCGGGCGGAGGCCCCGGCTGCCCGATGGCGGCATGCGGCGACGCGGCTCGGCCTCCCCGTCCGCGCCGCGGGCATAGAGGAGATTGTCAGGGGCCATCGGTGCCCGGTCCCCCTGCAACATGGTGGCGCACACCCGCGCGATCGATGGCATTGACGGGCGGCGGCGCGGCGCGGTACGCTGTGTCCGTACAGCGCCGCGCGCAGCGGGCTGACCGAACGCTCGGGTCCGCGCCGCCGGGTCCGGCACGTTGGGGCGACGAGGCACCGTCATGAGGGCGCGCGACACGGTGAGTCGGGCCGACGGTGCCATGCCGGCCCTCCCCGTGTCACCGATCGCCACCCCGCCCGCCGACGATTCCTGGCTGTTCGGCTGGGATCCCACGCCCGGCATCGTCGCGGTCTGGGCCGACCACGGCGGGCATGCCCTCGTCTGGCAGCGCGACGGCGCCGGGGTGCGCCGAAGCGAGGAGTGCTTCCGCCCCTGGCTCTTCGCGGCCGGCCTCGACGACCTGAGCCACCTCGGCCCCGCGCTGGTCGACGCCGGCGCGGCGGGCGCCGCCGACGCCGCCTTCGATTATCGCGCGCTCTCTGGCCCGCCCGGCTCCCTTCGCTATCTGCTCACGGCCCGCGACGGCCGGGCGCTCCGGCGCGAGATCCTGCGCGGCGCGGGCCGGCGGCTGGGCGCGACGGTCCGGCACCTGCGCGAACTGCCCGGCGCGTATTACGCCGTCGGCCCGGTCGAGCAGTACCTGATGCAGACCGGGCGGGTCTACTTCAGGGGCCTGGCCTACGACGATCTGCACCGGCTGCAACTCGACTTCGAGACGACCGCGCTCTCGCCGCGCGAGGGGCGGATCTTCCTCGCGGCGGTGCGCGACAGCCGCGGGCTGGAGACGCTCCTCGAGGCGCCCGACGACGGCGACGAGGCCGCGCTGATCGCCGACCTCTGCGCGCTCATCCGCGCGCGCGACCCCGACGTCATCGAGAACCACAACCTCTTCGGCTTCGACCTCCCCTTCCTGGAGGCGCGGGCCGCCGCGCTCGGCGTGCCGCTCGCCATCGGGCGCCACCCCGACCGGCCGCTGCTCGAGCGCTACGAGGAACCGGCCGGCTGGGGCGACGGCCGGCGGGCCCGGTATCGGGTCGCCGGGCGCGAGCTGATCGACACCCTCGACGCGGTGCGCCGCCACGCCTTCTCGGCGCGCGACCTGCCGGGTCACGGCCTGAAGGCCGCCGCGCGCTACTTCGGCGTGGCGGCGCCCGACCGCACCGAGGTCCCCGGCGCCGAGACCTTCGGTGTCTACCTGGACGACCCCGCGCGGCTGCGCCGCTACGCCCTCGACGACGTGGCCGAGGTCGACGGGCTCTCGCGCCGGCTGATGGGGGCGGCCTTCGCGCTGGCGGGGATGGCCCCGCGCCAGTACGGGCGGGTGGCCGCGGCCGGCCCGGCGATGGGGATCCTCGAGCCGCTGCTGGTGCGCGCCTACCTGCGCGCCGGCGCCGCGCTGCCCCGCGACGCGGCCGGGGCGGACGGGGCGCTCGCGCCGCATCAGGGGGGCGCGACCACGCTGTACGCCGCGGGGGTCGCCCGCCACGTCGTCAAGGCCGACATCGCCTCGATGTACCCCTCGATCATGCGGACCTTCCGCGTCGGGTCGGCCCGCGACCCGCTGGAGGCGCTGCTCTTCCTCGTCGGCCGCCTGACCGACCTGCGCCTGGAGCACCGGCGCGCGGCGCTGGCGGCGGCGCCGCAGAGCGCCGCGGCCCACCGACACCACGCGGCCCAGGCGGCGATGAAGATCGTCATCAACTCCGCCTACGGCTACCTCGGCGCGGGGCCGATGACGCTCTTCGCCGACCGCCGCGCGGCGGACGAGGTCACGCGGCGGGGCCGGGAGATCCTCGGGCGGGTCGTCGACGGCCTGCGCGCGCGGGGGCTGGCGCTGATCGAGGCCGATACCGACGGCGTCTTCTTCGCCGTGCCGGAGGGCTGGACGGAGGACGAGGAGCGGGCCTGCGTCGCCGCGCTCGCCGCCACCCTCCCGGCCGGCATCGCCCTCGAGTACGAGGGGCGCTACCGGGCGATGCTCAGCCACGAGGTCAAGAACTACGCTCTGCTCACCTACGACGGCCGGCTGATCGTGCGCGGCAACGCCTTCCAGTCGAGCCGCACCGAGCCGTTCGGCGCGCGCTTCCTCGGCGCGGCGCTGCGGTGCGCGCTCGCCGGCGACGCCGCGGGGGTGCGCCGGGCCTACCTGGACACGGTCGCGGCGGTGCGGGAGCGTCGCCTCGCGCCGGAAGACGTGGCGACGGTGGCCCGGCTGACCAAGACCCCCGAGGAGTACGCCCGGTCGCGGGCGCAGGCGCGCGAGGCGGCCTACGAGGCGCTGCTGGCAGCAGGGCGCGCGCGGTGGCGCCCGGGCGAGCGCGTGCGCCACTACCGCGCGGCCGGTGGCGTGGCGGTCTGGCTCCCGGCCGCGGACGAGGCGCCGGCCGGGGCGGAGGCGGGGGCCGCCGACCGACCGGGCGGCGCCCCGCCCCCGTACGACGTCGCGCACTATCTGGCGGTGCTACACACGTCGTACGTCTCGCGGCTGCGCAAGGCGTTCGCGCCGGACGACTTCGCGCAACTCTTCCGCCCCTCGGGCCAGGCCGGGCTGTTCGACCGGCCCCTCGCGGCGATCACGCCGTGCTGGATCGGGGCCTGACGCACCCGGCCCGCGGCGGCGCGCCGCCGCCGAGGCCGACGTCGTCGGGACACCGCCGGCGCGGCGACGCCGGCAGGCCGGACCGCGAGGGGTGAGCGCCGCGCCGGGAGTACGGCGGCGCGCAAGGAACGCAGCGAGAGGAGCGGGAGCGATGGCGGCGGAGGCGTTCGACCGCGGCGCGTTGATCGAGGCGCTGGCGGAGATGGTGCGGATCCCCTCGATCAACCCCGATCTCGTGCCGGGCGCGGCCGGCGAGCGCGAGCAGGCCGAAGCCATCGCGGCGCGCCTCCGGCGCACGCCGGGGATCGACGTCGAGCTGCAGGACGCCGGCGGCGGGCGGCCGAACGTGATCGCCGCCGCCGGGCGCGGCGCCGGCCGGACGCTGATGCTGAATGGCCACATCGACACCGTCGGCGTCGCGGGCATGGCCGACCCCTTCACCCCACGCGTCGAGGGCGACCGCCTCTATGGGCGGGGCACCTACGACATGAAGGGGCCGATGGCCGCGGCGCTCCTCCTGCTCGAGTCGGTCGCGCGGGCGGGCGACTTCCCCGGCCGTCTGGTCGTCACCTTCGTCGTCGACGAGGAGTACGCCAGCCTCGGCACGCAGGCCATCTGCCGCGCGCTCGACCGCTGGCGTCCCGGCGCGGCGCTGGTGCTGGAGAACAGCGACCTCGACATCTGCGTGGCGCACAAGGGTTTCGCCTGGGCGGAGGTCGTCGCCAGAGGGCGCGCGGCGCACGGCAGCCGTTACTGGCTCGGCGTCGACGCGATCGCGCACATGGGGCGCGTCCTGGTCGCGCTCGAAGCGCTCGGCGCCGAGCTGCTGGCGCGCCCGCCGCACCGCTACGTCGGCCCGCCGTCGATCCACGCCTCGCTGATCAGCGGCGGCCAGGAACTCTCGTCCTTCCCCGAGGAGTGCCGGCTGCAAGTGGAGCGCCGGACCGTGCCGGGCGAGACCGCGGCGCAGGTGCGGGACGAGCTGCAGACCGTCCTCGACCGGCTGGCCGCGGCCGATGCCGCCTTCGCCGCGACGCTGACCGTGGGCGTCGTGCGCGAGCCGTTCGAGGTGGCCGAGGACGCGCCGATCGGCCTGGCGCTCGACCGGGCCTGCCGGGAGGTGCGCGGCGCCGCGCCGAAACTGATCGGCAAGGCCGGCTGGGCGGACTCCGCGCTGCTGGCCGCGGCGGGGGTGCCGACGGCCTACTTCGGGCCGGCCGGCGGGGGCGCGCACGCCACCGAGGAGTGGATCGACCTCGACTCGCTCGCGACCTTCGCGCGGATCCTGGCGCGGACGGCCTACGACTTCTGCAGCCGGTGAGGGCTCGCGAAGGCCGCAGGGCGGCGCCGTACCGGCCGCGCGGTCGGGGAGGGACGAGGCGATGGATGCCGGGATCATGGACGCGCTGGCGTGGCGGCTGATCGGGCCGTTCCGGGGCGGGCGGGTCGTGGCGGTCGCCGGCGACCCGGCCCGCGACCAGGTCTTCTACTTCGGCTCCACCGGCGGCGGCGTCTGGCAGACGACCGACGGCGGCGTCTACTGGCGCAACGTCTCCGACGGCTTCTTCCAGCGGGCGTCGGTCGGCGCGCTCGCGGTGGCGGAGTCGGACCCGAACGTCGTCTACGCGGGGATGGGCGAGACGACGATCCGCGGCAACGTCTCGCATGGCGACGGCGTCTACCGGTCCACCGACGCCGGCACGACCTGGCGGCACCTCGGCCTCGCCGAGACCAGGAACATCGCCAAGGTGCGCGTCCACCCGCGGGACCCCGACCTGGTCTACGTCGCGGCCTTCGGGCACGCGCACGGCCCGAACCCGGAGCGCGGGGTCTACCGCAGCAAGGACGGCGGCCAGACCTGGGAGCTCGTCCTGCACCGGGGCGAAGACGCCGGCGCCTGCGACCTCGCCCTCGACCGCGCCAACCCGCGCGTCCTCTACGCGGCTTTCTGGCAGGCCCGGCGCGGCCCGGCGTATCTGACCAGCGGCGGCCCCGGCAGCGGCCTCTTCCGCTCGGACGACGGCGGGGACACCTGGGGCGACCTGACGCGCAACCCCGGCCTGCCGGCCGGACACCTAGGGAAGATCGGCGTGGCGGTCTCGCCGGCCAGGTCGGGGCGGGTCTGGGCGGTCGTCGAGGCGGTGCGTGCGGAGGACGGCGGCGTCTTCCGCTCGGACGACGGCGGCGAGAGTTGGGCGCGGCTCAACGGCGACCTCGCCTTGCGGCAGCGGGCCTGGTACTACTGCCACATCGTCGCCGCCCCCCAGGATCCCGACACCGTCTGGGCCCTCAGCCTCCAGCGCTGGAAGTCCGTCGACGGCGGCCGGACCTTCGCCGCCGTGCCGACGCCGCACGGCGACAACCACGACCTCTGGATCGACCCGGCCAACCCCCGGCGCCTGGTCGAGGGGAACGACGGCGGCGCCTGCGTCTCCTACGACGGCGGCACCTCCTGG
>DASSSV010000289.1:0-7410 GCA_035708265.1 Thermomicrobiales bacterium
GACACGCCCGCGCAGGGAGAACCGCTCGACGCACCGGGGCCCGTGCGCCCATTCGTCCACGTCCAGCCCGGCGCCGGCCCGCGCGCCCGGATCACCCTGCGTCGCCGGCCGCGCAACCTCGCGGCGCTAGTCCAGACCGACGAGGACGGCATCGCCACGCGCACGCCGGTCGGCCGCTTACCGGCCGAGCCCCGACCGCACGCCCGCGTCCGCTGGGCGACCTGGCACACGGGCCGGCCCGGAGTCGCCCGCCTCGGCCTGGCGCTCGACGGCGCCGGCGAGCGGGCCGCGAGCGTCCTTCGGCAGATCGGGGACGGCCACGCGGCCGCGGGCACGGACGCGGTCGAACTCGAAGTCGCGTTCTCAGACTACCCGGAGCGCGTCGCGCTGGCCCTGCCCGCGCCGGTCGTCGGCTACCGCGCGCCGGACGGCGAGACGCCCGGCGGCCCGTCCATGCCGCTCGACGTCGTGATCGGCGAGGACGAACTGCCGCCGTTGCTGGGTCGCCTGGCCGCGCTGCCGGGGGTGAGCGCGCGGCGGGTCGGGCACTCCTTCGAGGGCCGGCCGATCGACGCCGTCGAGGTCGTCGCGCCGCCGGGCGCGGCCGTCTGGTCGGGCGTCAAGGCGAGCCTCTACAAGCCGACGCTCCTGGCCGTCGGGCGGCACCACGCCAACGAGGTCGCCTCGACGCCGGCGGCGCTGCGCCTGGCCGAACTGCTGGCGACCGACCCCGCCTACCGCCCGCTCCTCGACCGCGTCAACGTCGCGCTGCTCCCGCTGGAGAACGCCGACGGCGCGGCGCTGCACTACGCGATGCAGCGCGAGCATCCCACCTGGAAGTTGCACGCCGCGCGCTACAACGCGGTCGGGCTGGAGTTCGCGCGCGAGTTCTTCGCGCCCGACACGCCCTACGGCGAGGCGCGGCCCCGGCCGCTGCTCTGGCGGCGGTGGCGGCCGGACGTCGTGGCCGACAACCACGGCGTCCCGTCGCACGAGTGGAATCAACTCTTCAGCGGCTTCAACTCGCCGCCGCGCTTCGGCGTGTCCTACTGGCTGGTGCAGGCGCTGATCTACGGCATCCTGCGCTACCCCCCCGACGAGCCGGCCTACCGCGCCTTCGGCGAGGCGCTGCGCGACCGCGTCTCCGCCGCCATCGCGGCGGATCCCGAAATCCTGGCGGCCAACCGCGTGCTGCGCGAGCGCTACACGACCTGGGGCCACGCCTGGCTGCCCGATAACTTCCCGGCCGGCTTCTATGCGGAGATGCAGTGGTACTTCGGCCCGCGGCCGGAAGGCTGGCGGCGCTCGCGCCAGCCCGCCAACTACGAGCGCGTGACGACGGCGAACTGGGTGACGGAGGTGCCGGACGAGACGGCGCAGGGCGCCTACCTGGCGCTGGTCGCCCGCGCCCACCTCATCGCCAACCTGGCGACGCTGCGCCTCCTGGCCGAGCTCGCCCCGCCGGTCGAGCGCCGCGTCGCCGCCGGTCCGGCCGGCGTCCAGGTCACCCTGCGCCGCCGGCGCCCGCTGTGACGTGGGCCGTGGGCCATGGGGCGTGAGCCGTGGGCCACGAGGGTGCGCCACGGGAACGGGCGATTGCCGACCCTCGTCGGGGCTGGCCCCGAGCGGGGATTGCCCTGCGCTACGCCGGCAGCGTGTCCTCCGCCGCGCGCAATTCGGCCAGCAGCGCGGCCCGGCGCTCGGCCGTCGTGAAGGCGGCCGCGACGGCGTTGCGGGTGAAGCCGAGCAGGTCGGCCGGCGAGCAGCCGAGCGCGGCGGCGACGGCGTACTCGCGCCCGATCGTCGTGGCGGTGTGGACGGGGAGGTCGGTGTTCAGCGTCACCGGGATGCCGCGCGCCATGAAGCGCCGCAGCGGGTGTACCTCGAAGGACGGCACCGAGCCGAGGATGACGTTGCAGGTGGGGCAGCACTCGACGGTGGCGCCGCTGTCGGCGAGCCGGTCCAGTAGGCGCTCGTCCGCGGCGGCGTAGACGGCGTGGCCGAGTCGCCGGAGGCCGGGCATTTGGAGCGCCGCCGCGAGATTGGCGGTGGAGAACTCGCCGGCGTGGACGGTGACGCCCAGGCCGGCGTCGGCCGCTCGCGCGACCCAGCGGCGGGCGACCGCCCAGAGCGCCGGGTCGGCCTCGGTGTCGTAGGGATCGACGCGGAAGTCGACGCCGCCCAGCCCCTCGCGCGCCGCGCGCAGGCAGGCCGCGAGTTGGCGCTCCCCGGCCGCGAGCCGCGCCGGGTCGGCGTCCAGCCCCAGGTAGCCGATCGCCTCGGCACGCAACCGGGGATAGCGCGCCTGGGCCCGCCGCTCCGCCTCGCGGAAGAGGGCCATCCAGTCCGGCCGCTCGACGATCCACCCGCCGAAGCGGATCTCTACCAAGAGCGCCCCGTCCGCCGCGCCCTCCGCCAGGACGTCGGCGATCTTGGCGACGACCTCCTCGGGGCTGTCGCCGGCCAGCCCGACGGTCGGCAGCGCGGCGTCCGGCGCGTAGATCCCTTCGAGACGGCCGAAGCCGGCCGGCGTCTCGGCGCGGAGCCGGCGCGCCCGGCCGCGCCAGTCGTAGGGGGCGCGACCCTCCTGACTGCTGACGATGCGGTCGAGGCGCGCCCGCTCCTCCTGGTGGACGTGCAGGTCGGCCTTCGGCAGCGCCGCCAGCCACGGCGGGGCGGGGATCTCGCCGCAGGGGTCGAGCGGTGCGCCGGCCGTCACAGGAGCCTCCCGTATGCGGGCAGCGGGCCGCCGAGGAGGGGCAGGGCGTAGCGGCGGAAAGCTGGCGTCACCGAGCGTCCGTCGGGGCCGATGAACTCGTCGGGCAGGCGGCGCTCGGCGTGGGCGATGGCGGCGAGCGGCGCCGCGCCGTAGGCAACGCGATACGGCTCGTCGCCCAGCCGCTCGATCGTCACCATCAGGTCGGACTCGCCGCGCAGCGCCCGCCGCACCGCCTCGCGCCCGACCTCCTCGGCCTCGGCGCGGTCGGTCGGCGAGACGGCCGCGCCGAACATCCGCGCGATCGTGCCGGGCTTGTCGTAGCGCGCGCGCAGGCCGAGCGCCGCGGTGATCCGGTCGGCCAGCATCGCGCCGACGCCGGGGTGGTAGGGGTGCCCGAAGGGGTCGACGAAGGCGCCCTCGCCCCCGCCGAGCGGCTTCCCGGCCGCGTCGCGCAGCGTCTCGGGCACGACCAGCACGCAGGAGCCGTGCTCGCGGTGGACGCGCGCGACCTCGGCCAGCAGCGCGTCGAGGTCGTCGGGCGTGCGCTCCGGCAGGTAGACGAGCTGCGGCGCGTCGCCGGGCTCCTCGCGGGCGAGGGCGCACGCGGCGGCGACCCAGCCGGCGTTCCGCCCCATCACCTCGATGACTTTGACGGGGTAGACCTGCGGCATCGTCTCGGTGTCGCGGCCGGCGTCGCGCGTCGCGAGCGCCAGGAAGCGCGCGATCGAGCCGTAGCCGGGACAGTGGTCGGTGTGCGGCAGGTCGTTGTCGATCGTCTTGGGGATCGCCAGGACGCGCAGGTCGGCGCCGCGGCGCGCGGCGTGCTCGTGCAGGCGGTGCGCCGTATCGGCCGAGTCGTTGCCGCCGATGTAGAGCAGGATGCCGACCCCGCGCCGCCGCAGAATATCGAGCGCGCGGTCGAGGTCGTCGTCGGCGAGTTTGTAGCGGCAACTGCCGAGCGCGGCGGCGGGGGTGCGGCGCAGCAGGTCGAGCGTGCCGGGCGGCTGGCGACGCAGGTCCACGAAGTCCTCGCGTAGCAGCCCTTCGACGCCGCGGCGCATCCCCAGAATCTCGCCGATTTCCCCCGCGCCGAGCGCCTCTTCGACCACCCCGACGAGGCTGGCGTTGATGACCGCCGTCGCCCCGCCCGACTGGCCGACCAGCAGGTTGACCCGCTTCGCTGCGCTCATCGGGAAGTGAGAAGTGAGACGTGAGAAGTGAGAAGTGCCGGCGCGATCCGGGCGGATCGGTGTTGGGGATAGGCTCCCGCGTTACACCTGGGGCTGGCGGTTGAAACCGCGCCCGGATGGCGCTGCGGCGGCACGAAGCCCGCCTGCGCGGGCTGGGCCGCGGGGACAGACCCAGCCCGACCCAACCGCGTTTCGCTAGGAACGGGACGGGGGGCGAGGAGGCGCCCCCGCCCTCGAGGCACCGGACCCCGCGTCATTTCTCACTTCTCACTGCTCATTTCTCACTTCTAGAACGGCATCGCCGTGGTCGCGGGCAGTTGCTGTTGCTGCTTGAGTTTCTTCTGGAGCAGGATGCCCGAGGTGATCGGCGCGGCGAAGTAGAGCACGAAGAGGAGTGGCCCCAGGCAGATCCCGAGGATCCCGACGGTGAGGACGATCAGGAGGCCGCAGATGAACCAGACGGCCCAGTAGCCGAGCAGGAGCCCGACGCCGAGCCCGACCTCGCCGGCCCACATCCGGCCGATGCCGAGGAAGCCGAAGAAGCCCGGTATCATCTCCAACAGCAGGCCCGTCGAGGGGTCCTTGTAGCCGACCGGCGCGGCCACGACGACCTGGGGATAGACGGCCGGGGCCGGGAGGCGCGCCGGCACCTGGGGCTGGAAGGCGCCGCCCGACGGCTGCTGGTAGCCCGGCGCGGACGCCGTGGGCTGTGGATACGGCGCGGGGGCCGGCGGCGGCGCGGGGACCGGCTGGGGGTACGCCGCCAGCGGCGGCGTCGCCTGCTGCAAACCGGCGCCGCAATACTGGCAATAGGCGGCGCCATCGGGGTTCTCATTGCCGCAGGTGCGGCAGGCGATGGCCATAGGACGTCCTTCTCCTCACGGCGCGACCGGCGGCAGTTCTCTCGCCACCACTCTAGGTACGTCGCGCGCGGCCGGAGGTTACAGCCGGACCGGCGAACGGACGGTTGAAAGCGGCGGCGCCACCCGCTAATCGCCGCCCTGGACGGCCGCGGCGGCCAGCGGCGGCTAGGCTGCTGGCGCCGGGCGCCGGGCGGTGACGAGCAGCCCCTGGGCCGAGGCGGCGAGGAGGACGAGGAGTGCGCCGTCGAGGAACGTCAGCGCGCCGAGCGCGCTCAGCAGGAGCGCCCCGCCGGGCACGAGTGTGAGCACATAGCCCTGCGCCCGCCGCCGCCGTCCGCCGCGCCACGCCGCCCACCAGAGGGCCGGTGACGCCACCGCGCCGCACAGCGCGGGCAGGACGAGGAGCAGCGCGACACCACGCCCGAGGCTATGCGGATCAACGAACAGGAGCAGATAGCCGAGCACCGCCCACGCGAGCACCGTCTCCAGCGCCCAACCCGGCGCGCCGAGCGCCCGCCCGGCCGGCAGCGCGAGCGCCATCGGCGCGGCGACCAGCAGCACGCACACGACCAGGTAGCCGGGGTCGAAGACGCCGGTCCCGCTCCCGGCGCCGAGCCGGGCCAGGACGAGCAGCAGCCCCCAGCACCCCGCCGCGACCACTGGCCCCCGCGCCGTCATCCCACGCCGCCCCGCTTCGCGCATGCCTCGCTCCGAATGACGAATGACGAATGACGAATTGGCCACCGGCGCGCTCCCCCACGCCTCGCGGCGACGGGGTGCAGTCTACGCCGGCGGCGGGCCGGGCGCAAGGTTCTTCTCGCGTACGTTCGCCGGTTTTCGCTTGCATTCGGCGCGGACTGTGCTACTATGACGGGGAGGGATACGGCGCCGGCGGCGGTGTGGGGGATTGGTGTGTCCTCCGGCGCGCGGCGGGGGAGTGGCGGGTGGCGGCGAGTCGGGTGGCGGCGCCGGGACGGGAGGCGTCGGGCGTCGGCGGGGTCCGGCAGCGCATCGGCGCGTTCGTCGCGCGGCTGTGGCGGTGCGCGGCGAGCGCCGCCGTGGTACTATCACGGCACGGCAAGGAGGGCCCGATGTTCCGGCGCGAGAAGAACAGCAAACTCGACAACGAGGGGCTGCGCAGGATGCGGGAGGCCATCCGCCAGCGGCTCGATCAGGAAGAGGCGGCGTCCGACGCGACCGCGCCGGAGACCGGCGCCGCGCCGGAGCAGGACTACCAGCAGCCCGCCGCGTCGCGCGAGGGCGCCTACGCCTACGAGCCCCTGCCGACCGAGCCGGCCTACACCTACCCCCGCGAGACGCCCCAACCGCCGCAGGAAGCGCCCGCCCCGCCCCCGCCCGCGCCACCGGCCGAAGACGCCTGGGCGCCGGCCCCCGTCCCGGCCGGCCCGCCCGTCACGACCGTGGCCCACGACGCGACCTGGCAGGGGACGCTGCGCTCGTCGGCCGACATCCGCATCGAGGGCACGCTCACCGGTGAGATCGTCGCCGAGCAGACGCTCCACGTCGCCCGCGAGGCGAAGGTCGACGCGACCGTGCAGGCGGGGGCCATCGTCGTCGCCGGACACCTGACCGGGCAGATCGAGTGCCGCGAGCGGCTGGAGGTGCTGCCGACCGGCCACGTCTCGGGGCAGATCACCGCCGGCGCGATCGTCGTGCGCGAGGGCGCCTACCTTGGCGGGCAGCTCCGCATGCGCGGCCAGGACACCACCGGCGACGGCGACCACCTGCGGCCGATGCTGCAGCGCGTACGCTAGGAAAGGACTCGGGACTCGGGACTCAGGACTCAGTATTCCGGTGCTCGCGGTTCACCAGTGGGCACATCCCCCACGCGGAGCCCACGTAGTCCTGAGTCCCGAGTCCTCCTCCGAAGGAGGGGAGATGACGGGCTACACGATGCATGGCGGCGGCGGGGGGTTCGAGACGACCGCGGAGGAGAGCGTCGTCGACCGGAGTTCGGTCTTCGATGGTGTGCTGCGCACCTCGCGCAACCTGCGCGTGGAAGGCCAGGCCAAGGGTGAGATCCATTGCGAGGGCACGCTCTACATCGACGAGGGCGCCGAGGTCAACGCGCGCATCATGGCCGCCAACATCGCGGTCGCCGGCACGCTGAGCGGCGAGGTCACCTGCCGCGGCAAGTTGCAGATTATGCCGAGCGGCCGCGTCTCCGGCCGCGTCGCGACCGCGTCGCTCATCATTCAGGAGGGCGCGATCTACGAGGGCGAGCTGCGGATGTCGAACATCGGCGAGGAGCCGGCCGAGAACCCGACGCCGACCACGCAGGTGACCACCCTCCAAGAGCCGGCGCAGCCCCCCGCCCAGCCCTACCGCATCAACAACCGCCGCGGCGGCGGGCGCGACAACCGCCGCGAGGAGGAGCAGCGCGCCGACGCGGCCACCGTCCCCGGCGAGCCCGAGCGCACGCCCGACGGCCACTGACGCCGCGCCCGCGAATCTGCCCCACCGCCGGCCGGGCGAGGATGCCCGGCCGCTGCCGCATCGCTCGCCGATTGGCCGCCACCTCCCCGCCCCCCCAGCGACATCGCCAGCTCCCGCCACCACACCGTGAGCAACCCCCTCCTCCGCGCGTACTACCACAGGAGCCGCAGGCCCTCGGGCA
>DASSSV010000290.1:0-5032 GCA_035708265.1 Thermomicrobiales bacterium
CGCCTGCAGGGCCGGCCGGTCTCCCGCCCGGTCCGTCGCCGCGATCAACTGCGCGGCGGCGAGTTGGAGGCCGCGGTCGACCTGCGCCTCGAGGCCCTGCTCCACGCGGAGGTGCAGGTAGCCGCTGAACAGCAGGAGGACCACGTCGAACAGCAGCATGTACCAGACGGTCAGGCGCAGGCGGATCGGCCAGTGCCGGTACGACCACCAGTGGCTCCGCATCCCTCCGCTCCACCCCCGGGCGCTCGCCGGCCCCGCCGCGACGGCCGCGCGTCGCGGCGCACAGCACCGGCGGCGAGCGGTACCCGCGCAGGTCAGGCCGCGTCGTCCGCGGCGCAGAGCCGGTACCCGACCCCGCGCACCGTCTGGATCAGCGGCCGGTCGAAGCCCCGGTCCACTTTGCGCCGCAGGTAGCCGATGTAGACGTCGACGACGTTCGACTCGGTGTACCGGTCGAGGCTCCACAGGCGCTCCGCGATCTGCGTGCGCGTGAGCACCTGGCCGGGGTGGCGCAGCAGATACTCCAGGAGCGCGAACTCGCGCGGGCTGAGGTCGATCGGCCGCCCGGCCCGGCGCACCTCCCGCCGCACCGTGTCGAGCTCCAGGTCCGCGACGCGCAGGACGGGGTCCGCCTGGAGCGGCGGCCGGCGCAGCAGCGCGCGCACGCGGGCGAGCAGCTCGGGGAAGGCGAACGGCTTGACCAGGTAGTCGTCGGCGCCGGCGTCCAGGCCCGCCACGCGGTCCTCGACGGTGTCCCGCGCGGTCAGCAGCAGCACCGGCGCGCGCAGCCCCCGCGCCCGCGCGGCGCGCAGCAGGCGCAGGCCGTCCAGCCGCGGCAGCAGGAGGTCCAGCACGAGCAGGTCGTACTCGGCGACGTCCAGGTAGGCCAGCCCCTCCTCCCCGTCGCCGGCCACGTCGACGGCGTAGCCGGCCTCGCCCAGCCCCTGCCGGATGAACTGCGCGATGCCCGGCTCGTCCTCGACCACCAGCAGGCGCATGATCTCCCCCGTCTCCCATCTCCACACGGGGGCGCCGATCACGCTCGTCGCGCGGGCGGCCGGCCGCAAACCGGGCGGGCCGCGGTGTCGCCGGCCGCCGTCGCGGCGACGAGCGCCGCGGGAGGCACGGCTTCGGCGTCGGGCGGGTGCGTGGCGGTCCGCATGGCGACGCTCCCGGGCGAGCCCGACCTCCCCTCGGCGCGGTACGCCACCGCGCGGTCTGCACCTCGTCCTTCCGCCTACGGCAGCTGTTCGGGCGCCTGGTCCACGAAGGTGGTGTAGAACGCGAGGATCTTGGCGCGGTCGAACTGCGGCAGCATCTCCTCGTGGTCCCAGGCGACGAGCGTGATCGGCGCCTCCTTGCCGGGGTCGGTGAAGGCGTGGCTGTAGGTCGTGACGACCAGCTTGACGTTGCCGAACCGGCTCTTCGGCAGCCCGTGCTCGTAGAGGTCCTGGAACTGGGAGAAGAGGCCGTCGCAGCCGTCGGGGCACTTCAAGAGCACGACGACGTAGCCGTGCTCCAGGCTGTGGACCCAGTAGCCCATCGCCACCTCCTGCCGGTAGACGCCGGCCGGCTGCGGGGAGGGATAGTGCGGGCCGGAGGCCGGCGGGTAGAGTTTGTAGTCGATCGGCGTGCCTTCGTTGACGTGGGTGCGGCCCTCGTCGGGCACCTGCGTCCGGGCCATCAGCGCCTGCGCGGCCTGGTTCGCCTGCTGCTTCTGCTGGAGGTTCCGCGCGAGGAAGACCCCGGCGATGATGAGCAGCACCACCGCGCCGGCGGCGACGATCAGCAGGCGCTGGCGCTGCTGCGCCCGCGCCCGCTCGATCTCCGCCGCCCGCGCGGCGCGGCGCTCCGCGGCCGAGGGCCGCTGGGGGTCCGAAGGCTTCCGCGTCGTTTGCGCCATCGCTCAACTACGCTTTCAGTCGGGGCCGCACGACATCACCGCAATTATAGAGGGACGGCGGCCGGGTCGGTCGCCGCCGCGAGCGCGACGGCGCGCCGGATACCGGCGCGAGTACGGCCAGGCACCGCCCGGCCGCCCGGCCCGGCGCGCGGGTGGGGCCGGCCGCGACGTCACGGCCGCTGCCGGGCTCCCCGCGGGGGTGGCGGGAGGCCGTTGACCGGTCTTGCTCATGGGTGCACCCTTGCTCCGTCATCGCGGTCTCGTCCGGTCCGCGCACCGTATTCCGCTCAGCGGTCGGCGCCGGCACGCAGGCGACCGACCGCTCACCCGGCCCCCCGCGTCGCGACCCAGACCACCACCCCGGCCGTCCCCGCCGCCGCGACCAGGAGCGGTTCGGGCACCTTGAAGCGCAGGAGGGCGCCCAGGCTCAGCAGGGCGATGGCGACCGTCGGCCCGTCGACGAGGGCGCGGCGCCCCAGGAGCAGCACCGCGCCGGCCAGCGCGCCGGTCGCCGCCGCGGTCGCGCCCCGGACGAAGGCGGTGAGTTGGGCGTTGTCCCGGTGCCGCTTGAGCCAGGGGGTGACCGCCAGGGTCAGGGCGTAGACCGGCAGGAAGGTGCCGAGCGCCGCGGCGAGCGCGCCGAGCGGGCCGGCCACCAGGTAGCCGATGAAGGCGGTGGTGATGACCGCCGGGCCCGGGGTGATCAGCGCCACCGCCACCGCGTCGCGGAACTGCTGCTCGCCGAGCCAGTGGTACTGCCGCACGACGCCCTCGTAGAGGAACGGCACGATCGCCAGGCCGCTGCCGAAGACGAAGGCGCCGGCCTTGATGAAGAAGAGCAGGATCTGGAGGAGCACCCAGCCGCTCGGCAGCGCGGCCAGCAGCGCCGGCGGGAGGGCGACCAGGCCCGGCGTCCCCGCCGGCAGCACACCCAGGAACGGCGCGCGCGCCGCGAGTCGGCGGGGCGGCGCCTGCACGAGCAGCGCGAGCAGCCCGGCCAGGATGAAGAGCGGGGCCAGCTCGGCCTGCGCGACGACGGTGACGACCGCGAGGACGGCGAAGATGGCCCACAGGAACGGGTCGCGCTTGATCGTGCCGCGGGCGAGCTTGGAGGCGGCGATGGCGATGATGGCGATGACGGCCGCCCCGATGCCGTAGAAGAGCGCCTGCATCCACCAGAGGCCCCCGTAGGCGCGGTAGAGCAGCGCGAGGCCGACGACCATCAGGAAGGAGGGCAGGATGAACGCCGCGCCGATCACGGTGGCGCCGGCGAGGCCGCGCAGGAGGTAGCCCAGGGCCATGGCGAGTTGCGCGGCCAGCGGCCCGGGCATGAGCTGCGCGACGGCCAGGGCGAGCCGGTACTCGTCCTCGCCGGCCCACCCCCGCTCCTCGACCAGGTCGCGGCGCATGTAGCCGGCCTGGGCGATCGGGCCGCCAAACCCGATCGTCCCCAGCTTCAGGAAGTAGGCCGCCAGCGGCCACAGCCCCACGGTCGGCCCGACCCCGGAGCGCCCCGCCCGCTCGCGCACGCCCGCGCTCATCGCGCCGCCTCCCATTTCGCCACCCCGCGGGCGCGTCGCCCGCGCCCAGTCCCCGCTACGGCCCGCCGCCGGCGTCTTGCGGCTCCAGGACGCGCAGCACCGGGCGGTCGCCCGCCAGGGGCAGGTACACGCGATGGGTCTGCGTGTCCACGGCGACCGAGTGCGCCGCCGGCGCGACCGGGCCCTGCGCCAGCTTCGCGAGCGCCCCGTCGCGCTCGGCGAAGACCGCCAGGACGCCGCTCTCCGCCGCCACGTAGAGGCGGCGCAGGCCGGCGTCGAAGGCCAGCACGTCCGGCGTGTCCCCGACCGTCTGGGTGCCGACGACCCGCATCGCGCCCAGGTCCACGACGAGGAGGGTCGCGTTCTCGTCGCAGGCGACGAAGGCGCGGCGCGCCGGTGCGTCCAGGGCGAGCCCGTGCGGGTGCCGGCAGCCGGGGAGGTTGTACCGGCCGACGACCCGGTCCGACCGCGGGTCGATCGCCGCGAGCTGGTCGCGGCTCTGCACGGCCGTGAGGACGCGCCGCCCGACCGGGTCGTCCTGCGTGTTGCCGGCCTCGCCCCCGAGGGGGATCGTGGCCAGGCGCTGGGTGGTCCGGGCGTCGACGACCGTGACCGTGCCGCCGGTCTCGTCGGAGACGAAGAGGTGGCCCGTGTCCGGGTCGTAAGCGAGGCCGTCGGGATAGTCCCCCGCCGGCGCGCGCGCCACGACCCGGAGGGTGCGGGCGTCGATCGCCACGAGCTGGTTGTCGCCGGTGGCGGTGGCGTAGACGCGCCCCAGGTCCGGCACCGCGAGCACGCCGTGGACCTGGGCGATGTCCGGGATGTCGGCCACGACCTGCAGCCGCGCGGTGTCGACGACGGTGACCAGGTTGGCGCCCAGGTGCGCGATGTAGAGGCGGCCGGCCGCCGGGTCGAGGCTCTGGTAGTCGAAGCGCGAGCCGCCCCCGGCCAGCGGGAGCTCCGCGACCTGGCGCAGCCCGAGCCCGGCGGCGCCGGCGCCGCCGGCCGCGCCCCGCCCGCCGCAGGCGGCGAGCAGGCCGGCGAGCAGGCCGAGGCAGACGACGACGCCGCTCACCCGCATGGCCCGCGTCCTCCCCAATAACCGACGATCGCGAAGACGGGCGCGGCGGTCCGGGCCGGCGCCGCGCGGATGATAGCCGCTGCGCCGATCATGCGGTAGCCCCCCGCACACCGGCCGGTCACGCGAGCCCGCGTCCGTCCCCGCGGCGCACCGGAACGGGCTCAGCGCCGCCGGCGGGCCACATCCCGGTAGACCGGCACCTCGGCGGTCCTGCGCGGCGTCAGGGAGAACGGGATGTCCGGGGCCGCGTCGTCGCTCCCCGGGGGGTCTTCCCCGCCGGAGGGGCGGCCGCTGGGCGGGGCGCCGCGACCGAACCGGCCGCCGGGCCGGTTCAGGACGACGCCTCGGGCCGTCACGCGCCCGACCGCGTTCGCCGGGATGAATTGCCCGCCGACCAGCAGGCCATTCTCCTGGACCCGATCCACGTACCCCAGCACCTGTCGATCGGCATCATAGACCGGCATCCCCGGGGCGATACCCGCGACCCCGCCGCGGTTCCGGCGGGCG
>DASSSV010000291.1:0-6928 GCA_035708265.1 Thermomicrobiales bacterium
CGCCGCCCGGCGTCGCGGAAGGAGGGTGGCGTGAGCCGGATCGTGGGCATCCTCGGCGGCATGGGGCCGCTGGCGACGGCCGACCTCTATCGCAAGATCATCCTGGCCACGCCCGCCGCGCGCGACCAGGACCACCTGCACGTCGTCATCGACGCCGACCCGAGCGTGCCCGACCGCACCGCCGCGCTCCGGGGCGAGGCGCCCGACCCGACGCCCTGGCTGCTGCGCGGCGCGCGCCGCCTGGAGGCGGCCGGCGTCGCCTTCATCGTCGTGCCCTGCAACACGGCGCACGCCTTCCTGCCGGCCGTGCGCCCGCACGTCGCGATCCCGATCCTCGACATGATCGCGGAGACGGCCGCCCGCGTCCACGCCGACTTCCCCGCCGCGCGGCGTGTCGGCGTGCTGGCGACGCGCGGGACGGTCGAGAGCGGGCTCTACCACCGCGCGCTGGCCGCCGAGGGCCTGGAGGCGATCACGCCCGACGCCGCGGCGCAGGACCGGCTGGTCGGCGCGGCGATCGCGGCGGTGAAAGCCGGCGACACCTCGGCCGCCGTCGGCATGCTGGTGGTCGAGGCCGGGCGCGGGCTCGTCGCGGCGGGCGCGGAGGTGCTGCTGGCGGCCTGCACGGAACTCCCGCTCGTGCTGACGGCCGCGAACTCGCCCGCGCCCCTCCTGGACCCGACGCAGGCGCTGGCCGAGGCCGCCGTGCGCGAGGCGCTGGCGGCGCCGGTCGCGGGCGCCCGCTGAGCCCGGCCGCGGCCCGGAGCGACACGAGAGGTGCGATGGCGACGATCGACGACTTTCTGGCACTCGATTTGCGCGTGGGACGGGTGGTGGAGGTGGCCGATTTCCCCGAGGCGCGCAAACCGGCCTACCGGCTGACGATCGACTTCGGGCCGCTCGGGGTCAAGCGGTCGAGCGCGCAACTGGCCGCGCTCTACAGCAAGGCCGACCTCCAGGGGCGGCTGGTCGTCGCGGTGGTCAACTTCCCGCCCCGGCGCATCGGCCCCTTCCTCTCGGAAGTGCTGGTCCTCGGCGCGCCCGACGAGCGGGGGGATGTCGCGCTCCTCGCGGTCGAGCGCGACGTACCGCTCGGGGGGCGCGTTTTCTAGACGGTAGACGGTAGACGGTAGGTGGCGGAGTCGGCCGGGCCGCCGTCGCGGAGATGGAGTAACGGATGAGCCGAATCTACTATCGTCTATCGTCTATCATCTATCGTCTCGCCCGCGGAACGGCCGCGCGATGAAGGACACCCGCCTGATCTGCGGCAGTTGCGGCGCGGAGAATCCCATCGAGAACAATTACTGCGGGAGTTGCGGCGCGTTCCTCGGCAATCGCGCCGGGGGCGACGAGCCCGACCTGCCCTATCACCCCAGCGGCCGGCCGGGCGACCCGCGCGTGCGGGTCCAATCGGCGATCATCCTCGGGATCTTCTTCGCGTTCGCGCTCACCTGCGTCGTCCTCTCGGTCGTCGTCATCCGCTGGGGGCCGTAGGGCGCGTGGGCCGTGGGCCGTGGGCCGTAGGGCGTGCGGCGTCAATTTGTAGGCTAGCGCGGGGCTAGCCCGCGGCTCCGTGGGGTTAGCAATCCCCTGATTCGGTACCGGATTTCACGGCCCACGGCCCACGGCCCACGTGGTATCATTCCGCCCATCGTCGCACCGATAGGCCGGATGACTGCAGGAGGGACAGGGCGTGGAGTACCGTTTCGCGCGGCGCGTGACCGCAATCGAGCCGTCGCCGACCGTGGCCGTCTCCGACCGGGCGCGCCAGTTGCGCGCGGCCGGGCAGGACGTGATCGACCTGGGTGGCGGCGACCCCGATTTCCCGACCCCGATGCACATCGTCCAGGCCGCCGCCGACGCGATGGAGGCCGGCGACACCCACTACGTCGCCAGTCCCGGCATCCCGGAACTGCGGCGCGGCATCGCCGACAAACTGCGCGCCGATAACGGGGTCGAGTACGACCCCGGCGAGATCGTCGTCACGCCGGGTGGCAAGCCGGCCATCTTCGCCGCGGTGATGGCGCTGGTCGACGCCGGCGACGAGGTGCTGATCCTCGACCCGGGCTGGGTCTCCTACGCGCCCGAGGTGACGATGGCGGGTGGCACGCCGGTCCGCGTGCCCCTCTTCGCCGCCGACAACTTCGCGATCACCGCCGAGCGGCTGGCGCCCTACCTCACGCCGCGGAGCAGGGTGCTGGTCCTCTGCTCGCCGAACAACCCGACCGGCCGCGTGCTGACCGAAGCGGAACTGGCGGCGGTCGCGCAGGTGGCCCAGGAGCACGACCTGATCGTCTGCAGCGACGAGATTTACGAGAAACTCGTCTACGACGGCCGCCGGCACATCAGCACGGCGTCGCTGCCGGGCATGTGGGAGCGGACGGTGACGCTCAACGGCTTCTCCAAGGCGTACGCGATGACCGGCTGGCGCCTCGGCTACCTCGCCGCGCCCGCGCCGATCGTCAAGCAGGTGCTCAAGGTCCACAGCCATTCGGTGACCTGCGCGACCTCGTTCGGGCAGCGGGGCGCGGTCGCGGCGCTGGCCGGCCCGCAGGACTTCATCGGCCAGATGGTCGCCGCCTACGACCGCCGGCGCCACCTCGTCTGCGACGGGCTGAACGCCATCCCCGGCGTCCGCTGTGCATTGCCGGAGGGCGCCTTCTACGCCTTCCCGAACATCGGCGGCACCGGGCTGTCGTCGGCCGCCTGCGCCGAACTGCTGATCGAGCGTGCCGGGGTCGCGGTCACACCGGGCCAGGCGTTCGGCGAAGCGGGCGAGGGGCACATCCGCCTCTCCTTCGCCACGTCCGACGCCCTGCTCGCCGCCGCGGTCGAGCGGATGCGCGTGGTGCTGGCGGAGGTCGCGCCGGTCGGGGTGTGACGTACCCAGCGGGGATTGCGCGTGGTGGTATGGGCCGGTGTCGGAAGGCGCCGGCCCCGCTACTGTTGCGGGCAGCGGACGGCGAGATCGCGCTGGTTGGTGTGGTATTCGTAGCGCTGGCCGTTGGCCTCGAGGATCGCGCGGTAGCCGGGCGTGATGACCTGGAGGTAGGCTTTGCCCGGCTCCGGGCAGCCGAGGCTGCTGTCGGGCCAGTCGTGCTGTTCGACCGCGAGCACCTGGACCTGGTCGGGCGGGATGTGCAGGTCGTCCGCCAGTTTCGTGACGGCCAGGCGGACGACCGGCGGGTAGTCGGTCATGGGCGTCGTCCTCCCCGTCGGGGGCGTGGCCTGCACGCCGGTCGGGCGCGCGCCGACGGTCGCGGCGACCGTCGCGGTGGGCATTGGCGCGGCGGTCGGCGAGGGCGTGGCCGTCGAGCAGGCGCCGAGCATCAGCAGGAGGGCGCCCAGCGCCACTCCGACCAGACGGTGACCCCGCCGCGCGTCGCGCACCTCCGCAATCCCCCTCCCCGTCGCGCGGCCCGCGTCGCCCGGACTTCGGGCCGGGCCGCGCCTCTCTAGATGAGACGGTGCGGCCCGCGGGATGGTTCCGGGGCGTAGCCGCCCGTGCTATACTCCCCCCGACGCGATTGTGCCTAGGGTTCCGCTCCCCGCCCGCCGCGCGAGGCCACAATCAGGGCGGGGAGGGCTGGTCCGAGCGGCGCCACGGCCCGCGTTCGCGGCCGCGCAACTGACGGCAGAAAAGGCTTGAGGTTCCTGATTCGTCGCGCCCCGCGCGGGGCGCCAGCGGGAGGAACCTCTTCTCATGCGCAGCCCGGTCGATGCCGTCGCGCCGCCCGGCCCGCCGGCCCTGTCGGGCCCGCGGGCCGGGCGGCGGGTGCTCCTGACGACCTCGCTGGTCCACCTGACCAACGACGCCTGCTTCGCGCTGCTGTATCCCCTCTTCCCCTTCATCGCGGCGGATTTGCACCTCTCCTACACCCAGGTCGGGCTGATCAAAGCGGTCTTCTCCGGCGCGTCCAGCGTGCTGCAACTGCCGGTCGGGGTGCTGGGCGAGCGCTGGGGCGCGGGGCTGCTGCTCCTGCTCGGCAACGCCTGGGTCGGCACGGGGCTCGGCGCGATGGCGCTCGCGGGCGGCTACGCCGCCCTGCTGGGGCTGGCGCTCCTGGCCGGGCTCGGCGGCAACGCGCAGCACCCGCTCGCCAGCGCGATGGTCTCGCGCTCCTACGAGGGGCCGCGCGCCGCCACCGCGCTCGGCACGCTCAACTTCGCCGGCGACCTGGGCAAACTGCTCGGCCCGCTGGCGGTCGGCGGCGTGGCGGTGGCCTTCGGCTGGCGGCCGGCGCTGGCGCTCGTCGGCGGCGTGACCGCGGTCCTCTCGCTGGCGCTGCTCGCCGGCCGGCGCGCCCTCCTGCCGGAGCCGCCCCGCGGCGAGGCGACGGCCGCGGCGGGGTCGTCGTCGCGCGGGGCGGCGGGGCGCTTCGGCGCGCTGCTCCTGGCGGGCGGGCTCGACAACGCGACGCGCGCGGCCGCGCTCACCTTCCTCCCCTTCCTCCTGGTGCGCCACGGGCTGCCGGCCGGGGTGGTCAGCCTCCTCTTCAGCGCGATCTTCGCGGCCGGCGCGGCCGGCAAGTTCGCCTGCGGCTGGCTGGGCGACCGCTGGGGCCTCTTCGCGGTCGTCGCCGTGACCGAGCTGGCGACGGCGGCGGCGCTGGTCGGCTTCCTCGCCGCGCCGCTGGCGGTGGTCGTGCCGCTGGCGCTCGTCCTCGGCTTCGCGCTCAACGGCACCTCCTCGGCGCTGATGGCGCTCGTCGCCCAGCTCGTGCCGGCCGAGCGGCGCGGCCACGGCTACGGGATCTACTACACGGCGACGCTGGTCAGCGGGGCGCTGGCGCCGCTCGCCTACGGCGCGCTCGGCGACCGGGCCGGCCTGGGGACGGTCTTCGTCGCGATGGCGCTCCTAACCGCGGCGGTTGTCGTGGTCGTCCTGCCCCTGCGCGCGCTCCTCGCCGCTCGTTGACACGGCCGGATGCCGGGGAATCGCATCGACGCCGAAGGAGCAGCATGGCAGGGGAACCCTGCCGAAATTGCCCCGATTTCCTCCCATTTCCTGCTCTATCCACCTCTTGCAGAATGGCGGGAACGTGCTATAGTCGTACGTACACCCCGATGATTCGTCGGGTGCCTTCGTCCCCTCGGCGCGACGCCATCCCGGTGGCGTCGTGGCGAGGTGGTGGATGGTCGCGCCGGATCGTCGGGGTGTCACCTCCCCCATTTCGGTCTGCCACAGGCCGCGCCGGCCCGCGAGGGGCGCGCGGCAGGAGTCGCACCGGCCATGTCGGCCCTGTCGGTCCCGGTTCGCGATGGCGAGCGGAGGCGCCTGCGGCGCGGGGAACGGGGGCGCTACGCGCCGCCGCCGCTCCTCTTCCCGGTCGTCGCGGGTGCCGCCGGCCCGGCGGCCGATTGGGAGGAGCGCCTCGCGGTCGAGCGCGACGCCGACGGCGCCTATCTCGTCCGCCAGCGCGACACCGGCCGGATCGTGGCCCGCACCGCCGACCCCGCGACCTTGCAACGGCTGCTCGCGACGCTGGCCGGCGCCTGAACTCCCAACGATTCCGCCCATCACGGCCCGGCGCGCACCACGCGCCGGGTCGCGCTCGTCGCGCGCGACCCCTGGCCCATTCCTTGCGAACCCTCGCGGCGACGTGCGACAGTCCCGACCGATGGGACGGCGCGGAGCGGAGGGAGCCGATGGTGCGGGGATGGGGGCGACGGACGGCGACGGTCGCGGCGCTGGTGGGCGCGGTGGCGCTCCTCGGCGCTTGCTCGTTCCCGGGCGGCGGGCAGCGCGCCACGCTCGCGACCCCGACCGCGTCCCCGACCGCGACGGCGACGCCGACTGTCCCGCCGAGCCCGACCGCCACCGCCACGCCGTCGCCCACGGCGACACCCTCGCCCACGGCGACACCCTCGCCCACGGCGACGCCGACGCCCACGCCGACTCGCGTGCCTTCGCCGGCCGGCACCCCGGCGACACCCGGCGCGGCGTCCCCCGCGGCGGCCGGCTCGCCCGCGCCGCCCTACACGGTGCGCGACGCGGTCGGGCTCTGCCAGGTCACGCTGCCCGGCAACTTCCGGGACGACGGCGGCATCTGGCGCGTCGACGACGAGGCCGGCGTGACGCTCGTCGGCACGCTGACCGGGGGCTTCATCGACTTCAACACTGCCACGAACCTGCTCCTCAGCAACTTCCAGTCGCAGGTCGCCAACTTCCATGAGACCGGCCGGACCCGCGAGGCTCCCGACCGTCTGCGCATCACCTACACCGCGGACGTCTTCGGCGCGCCGGGCAGCGGCATCCTCTACCAGCGGCAGTTCGGCCAGACGATCTGCGGCGTGGCACTCTTCGCGACAAACGGGAAGGATCAGCAGTACGCCCCGATCTTCGAGGGCATCATCGCCAGCCTGACCGCCGTGCATTGAGCGGCAAGGGGCGAACGCGGGGCCGGCGCGGAACGGTTCGCGCCGGCCCCGCGTATTGCTGTAGAGGGGCGCGGGTCGGCCGCGCGCCGCCGGCGTGCGTGGGGCTCGGGGCGGGTTTGCGCCGTCGCCCGCCACGGTCCTAGCGAAAGGGGTGGCATGGCAGCAGGGAGACGCGCGGGCGCGGCCGTCGTGGCCGCCCTGGTCGTCGCGACGTTCCTGGCGGCGTGCAGCATCGGCGGGCCGTCGGCCGCGGAGCGGACGCAGGTGGCCGTGGCGGTCGTGGCGACGCAGACGGCCGATGCGCCGCCGACCGCGACGCCGAGCCCGACGGCGACGGCGACGCCGCCCCCGACGCCGACGCCGACCCTGACCCCGACGCCGGTCCCGACCGCGACGCCGAGCCCGACGCCGGCGCCGCCGCCGATCCCGGATCTGGTGAGACTGGTGCGCCCGTCGGTCGTCTTCGTCCTGGTCAGCGCGCAGGGCAAGACGGTCAGCGGCAGCGGCTTCGTCGTCGCCGCGGACGGCAAGGTCGTGACCAACCACC
>DASSSV010000292.1:0-2342 GCA_035708265.1 Thermomicrobiales bacterium
ACCGACGCGCGGGGGCGCGCCGGCGGCCCTCCGGCTTGCGGCGCGGCCGATCGCGCCGACCCGCTAAGCGATGTAGGCTGAGCCCCGATGCCGGCCGCGCTGGGACAAAGCGTCGCCCCACCGCGCGCTACCCGCGACCGACTACGGCCGGTCGCGGTCGACCGGCAGCGTTCGCTGCCCTCGCGAAAGGCAAGCCTTCATGCCTCCCTTACAGCAGTACGGCATCTTGCTCGGCTTGGTGGCCGGCACGCTCGGCTTCGTCGGGATGCTCCGGCTCATCGCCCGGTCCTTCGGGCCGACGCGCGCCGAGCCGGGGAAGGGCGTGCCGTTCACCGGCGGCACACTGGCGCCCAAGCCGGCCTGGGTGCGCTATCACGTCCACTACTACGGCTTCGCCCTGCTCTTCCTGGCCTTCGACATGGAGATGGCCTTCATGTACCCCTGGGCGGTCGTCTACCGGGAACTCGGCCTGACCGCCCTGCTGGACATGGGCGTCTTCCTGGCGATCCTCTTCCTCGGGCTCCTCTACGGCTGGAGCCAGGGGGCGCTGAGGCGACAATGAGCGGCGCGCGCGCGGGACGCCCGACCCGGTGGCGGCGGCTGGTGGCGCGGGCGATGGCTCGCGAGTTGACCGCGTTCGTCGTGCCGGGCCTGGAGATCGCGCGCGCCCGCGGGCTCGACCCCGCGGCGGCCGGGCTGCGACCGGTCGATACCCCGCGCCACGCCGGCGTCCTCCTGCTCGTCGGCGAACTGCCCGAGGGGCTGCGGCGCGCGGCGGCGGTCGTCTACGCGCAGATGCCCCGCCCGCGGGCGATCCTGGCCCTCGGCGTCGGGGAGGTCGCCCCGCTGCCGGCCTCCGACGTCGCGGCGCCGCTCGACCAGGCCGGCCTGGCGAGCGGCGTGGCCAAACTCCGCCGCATCGTCGCCAGCGCGTCGTTCAGCCCGGCCGTGGCCGAGTTCGATGTCGCCGCCGTGCGCACCGCGACGACATACACCTGCCCGATGCATCCCGAGATCGTGCGCGACCGGCCGGGGCAGTGCCCGATCTGCGGGATGGACCTGGTCCCGCGCGATGAAACCGCCCAGGAGCGGGTCGCCGCGCCGCACGCCGCGCACCGCGACCACGGCGCCGCGCCGCGCCACGAGGAGCATTCGCCGGCGGCCCATAGCGAGCACGGCGCGCACTTGGGCCAGGTTGGGGGTGCCGAGCAGCAGCACCAGCCGGCCGCGGACCATGGCGCCCACGCGGCCGGGGATCGGCACGAGCACGGCCAGCATCAGACCGGGAGTACGGATCAGGCGGCCATGTCGCACGCCGAACACGAGGCGCTGGGGCAGGGCCCCGCCGAGCGTGGCACGCACGAAGGGACGGGCGGCGCGCACGGCGGCCACGGGACGCACGGCGAGATGGCCGGTAGCGACATGGCCGGGATGCAGCACGACGGCGCCGACCACGCCGCGCACGACGCGGGTCGGCAGCATGCCGGCACGGCTCACGACATGCCGGGTATGGCGGGGATGGACCACGGCGCGCACGCGGGCGGCGGCTTCATGTCGATGGTCGCGATGACGCGGGACCTGCCGCGCAGCGCGGACGGCCTGCCGATGGAGTGGGTCGAGACGCCGTTCGGCCCGCTCTTCCCCGGCCTGCCCGGCGGCCTGGCGCTCACCCTCACGCTCGACGGCGACACGGTGGCGCGGGCCGCCGTCGCGCCCGGCGTGGCCGCGCGGGGGCTGGCGGCGGGCTGGCCCGGCCCCGCCGCGGCGCTGCCCGACCGGCTGGCCGGGCTCGACCCGCTGGCGCCGGTCGCCTACCGCGCGCTGGCCGCGCGGGCGCTCGCGGACGCCGCCGGCGACGCGCCCGGCGAGGCGGCGGCGCGGGCGTGGGTCGGCGCGACGGAGCGAGAGCGCGCGGCCAGCCACCTCAACTGGCTCGCCGCGTTCGCCCACCTCCTCGGCGCGCGCCGGCTGGAGGAACGCGCGGCGGCGCTGCACCGCGCCCTCCTGGCCGCGCCGGACGCCGCGGCGGTCGCGCGGCTGCGACCCGCGGCGCGGGCGTTCGCCCGGCGCGCGCGGCGGACGCCGCTCCTGCGGCGGCGTCTGGACGGCATCGGAAGTCTCGGCGCGGGAGCGGTAGAGCGCCAGCGCGGCCCGGTGGCGCGCGCGGCCGGCGAGCGGGTCGACGCCCGCGCCGGCGACCCCGCCTACCGCGCCCTGGGCTTCGCGCCGGTCGTCCACGCCGGCGACGACGCCTGGGCGCGGCTCCTGGTGCGCCTCGCGGAGATCGAGCAGAGCCTCGACCTCGTCGCCGCGGCCAGCGCGCTCGCGCCGCCGCCCGGGCC
>DASSSV010000293.1:0-2584 GCA_035708265.1 Thermomicrobiales bacterium
GCCAGCCGGTCCTCGACGTGCAGGCGGATGGCGTCGCGGATGAGTTCGAGCGCCTCTGCGGGCGTCTCGCCTTCGGTGTAGCAGCCCGGCAAGGCCGGGCAGATCGCCGCGATCCGGCCGACCTCGTCGCGCTCGAGCACGACCGTGAATCCGTAGTCTCGCATGTCCCCTCACTCCCCTCGCACGGGCCGACGCCGGCGGCGCAGCGGCGCGCGCTCGCCGGGCGGGGCGCGCATGACGACGAGGCCGGGCTCTTCGAGCAGCCCGCAGGCGAGGAGGGCGGCGAGGCCGGCGATGAGCGCGACGATGAAGAGGATGGCGTAGCCGAATCGGTCGACGATGACGCCGCCGACGATGATGCTCAGCGCGCCGAGCGCGAGGGCGAGGTTGGTGACGACCGCGGCGTCGAGCCGCTCGCGCGGCGCGGTGATCGCCGCCTGGAGCGCCGGCGCCGCCAGGTCCAGCCCCGCGCCGGCCGCGCCGTAGGCGACGAAGACGAGGCCGAACGCGACGAGGCTGACCGCGTTGTCGCCCGGCAGGCGGTCGCGCAGCGCGGCCGCGCCGAGCAGGGGCGGCAGGGTCAGCGCGACGATCGGGGCCAGCACGCGGACGAAGGCGCTCAGTTGCAGCACGAGCTGGTTGCCCCAGCGCGGGCGGAGCGAGCGCCAGACGAGCACCGCGACGGCGCGCGTGACGGCGAGCGCCAGGAGATAGGCGCCGGCCGCGCGCCCGCTGCCGCCGAGTTCGCGCGTGGCGTAGAGGATGTAGAAGGGGTCGGCGATCGCGCCGATCGCGTAGAGGACGCGGAAGAAGAGGAAGCGCCCGTAGGCCAGGTTGTCGAAGACGAGGCCGGGGAAGGCGCGCGCGTCGGCCAGGAAGCCGCGCGGCGGGGCGGGCGCGGCGGGGCGCAGCAGCACCGCGACCGTGGTGGCGAGGGTCAGGATCAGCCCGGCCAGGATCAGCAGGCGCGCGTAGCTGGCGGGCAGGAGCGGGCTGCCGACGACCAGCAACGGCCGCGCGGCCAGCGCGCCGAGCACCGCCGCGACCCCGCCGGCGAGCGCCCAGCGCGCCCGCAGGCCGCCGAGCGGCGCCTCGGCCGAGGTGCCGCTGGCGAGTTCCAGCCGCAGCGGCCGCGCGAACCCGCCGAGCAGCCCGATCGCGACGAAGAGGAAGACGGCCAGCGCCAGCGGCGGCGCGTGCCCCGGCCCGGCGAACATCGCGACGCCCGCCAGCGCGTAGAGCGCGAGGGCGCGCAGCCCGAACGCGCCGATCAGCCCGCCCTGCTGGTAGGCCGCGCGGCGTTCCAGCGCGGCGCCGACCGGGTAGGCCAGCGCCGTGGCGGCCAGGATGAACGCCAGCGCGACGCCGACCGTCACCGACGAGTCGGTCATGCTGGCGAGGAAGAGTGGGACGACGACGACCGGGTGGACGCAGGTGTCGACGAAGGTCGCCAGGGCGTCGCCGACCTGGTCGAGCGCGGCGTCGCGCCAGCGGCGCGGCACGGGGAGCGCCAGGTGGTCGGTCTGTTCCATGCGCGCCTCCGCGGCCCCGCCGCCCGTCCCTCCCGGCGGGGCGATATTCCCTCGATTATAGGGAGAGGCCGCGGGCGCGGCAACCGGCCGGCGTGGGCTGGCGGCTGAAACCGGGCCCTAATGGCTCGCGGGCCACGAAGCAAGATGTCGGCGCGCCGACCGCCAGATGGATAGCAATCGGCTGCGCCGTCGCCGGGCAGGCCCGGCTATTTCCGAGGGAAGCCCGGCCAAGCCGGGCTGGGCCTTCCCCCACGTCCCAGCCCGCGGAGGCGGGCTTCGTGCGCCGTGAGGTGCCCCCAACCGCGGCTTCAGCCGCCCGGCCCACCCTCCGCGCCCACCCCGACCGTTACCATTCCGCCCCCGTGGCGTTCTCCCTCATAGTCGCGTGACTGCGCGGGCGACGGTGGGCGGGGGTGAGGGGGACGGTGGTGCGGATGGATGCGCGGCCAGGACACGGCCCTCCGGGGGCCAGTGCTGGGGACCGCCCCGACGACGCCGCGCTGGTGGCCGCCGCGCAGGCCGACCCGCGCGCCTTCGCCGCCCTCTACCGGCGCTACGTCGAGCCGGTCTACCGCTACTGCGCGCGCCGCCTCGCCGACCCGGCCGAGGCGGAGGAGGCGACCAGCCAGATCTTCTGCCAGGCGCTCGCCGCCCTCCCGGCCTACCGCGCCGGCTCCTTCCGGAGCTGGCTCTTCACCATCGCCCACAACGTCGTCGCCGACCACTGGCGCCGGCGGCGGCCGACCGAACCGCTCGCCGCGGCGGGCGACCCGCCCGACGACACCGGAACGCCGGAGGAGATCGTGCTGGCGGCCGAGGAGCGCCGGGCCGTCCGCGCCCTGCTCGACCGGCTGCCCGCGGACCAGCGCCGCGTCGTCGAGCTGCGGCTGGCCGGGCTGAGCGGCCGGGAGATCGCGGCGTCGCTCGGGCGCAGCGCGCCGGCGGTCAAGATGCTCCAATTCCGCGCCGTCACCCGGCTCCGCGCGCTCCTGGCCGCGCGCCCCGAGGGAGGCCCCCATGCCCGCGATTAAGCCGCCCGACCACGCGGGGCC
>DASSSV010000294.1:0-2265 GCA_035708265.1 Thermomicrobiales bacterium
GCAGCAGTGGGCGGCGCAGACGACACCGCTCGGACATGATGCCGCCGCGCCCCGTCCGGCGCCGGCCAGTCCGCCCAGGGCCGCGAAGAAACCGCCACCGAGGGCCTTGATGAGCTGGCGCCGCGTCTGCGCGCTGGCGATGCCCCGGGTCAGCGCATCGAACCGGTTACTCTCCATCGCTCACCTCGGCATGAACAGCGGCGCCGGGCGCGGGCGGGCGGCGCCGCTCCACGGCGATCGGCCTAGACGCACTGGACGTTCGTTTGAATCGGCCCGCACTGGCCCCCGCAGTCGCATGCCTGGCCGGACGGGCAGCCGCAGACGCCGCCGCAGCCATTGCTGTCAAGGCAGCTCGACGTGCTGGTGCAGGTCGGCACACATGGGCCGGGGCCCGGCGACGTCAGGGCACCCTGGCATCGCCCGTCCACGCAGCTCTCCCCCTCGGCACAGCATTGCGCGGCGCAGATCACCCCGCTCGGGCAGCTCGTACAACGCCCGGCCACGCAGATGTCGCTGGCATCGGGGCAGCACTGGGCGGCGCAGACCACGCCGCTCGCACAGGTCGCGGCGTCAGTGAACCGGGTTCTGCCGAGTCCCCCGAGGACGGCGGCGACGCCGCCCCCGAGAGTCCGGAGGATTTGGCGGCGGCTGCTGGTGGTGGCGATAGCCCGGGTCAACGCATCGAAACGGGTGCTTTCCATGGGCATCCTCCGGCGCGCCCGCCGGGCACACCATGTCGCCCGCCGGCCCGCTCGCGTGCCTGGATCATGCGCCGCCCCCCGCCGGCGCGCATCGCGAGCCTTGTGCGTTTCACCACGCGACCGGGGATACATAGAACTGTGTAGTTGTCGTCAGGCCAGTCCGGCGGCTCAGGCGAGGCCGTGGCGCACGGCGTAGGCCGCGGCGGCGGCGCGCGATTCGACCCCCAGCTTGCCCAGGAGGTTGTGGACGTGACGGGAGGCGGTGTGGGGACTGATGAAGAGCGCGGCGGCGATCTCACGGTCGGAGCGACCCGCGGCGAGCAAGCGGAGGACCTCCACCTCGCGCGGCGAGAGCCCCTCGCCGGCCGCTGGCAGACGCGGCGGGGACGCGGCCGACGCTTCGGCAACCGCCTGAGCCGGCGTGAGACGCTTTCCGGCCAACCACGCCGAAGAGAACTCCTCGGCGTCGAGCACCGCTCGGACCGTTTCGACCGCCCGCGTGTAATCGACGTCGAGGGGGCCGGCGGGGGTCCCGCCCAGCGCCTCGCGCATCGCGGCCGTCGCCCCGAGCAGCCGGGCGGCCTCGGCGGGTCGCCCGCCGGCGGCGACCGCCGCGGCGAGGCGCGGCAGGGAATGGGCGGCGCTGGCGATGCCGCCATGCCGCCAGGCCAGCGCCAGGCCCTCACGATAGCGATGCTCGGCCAGGGCGGCATCGCCTTGCAACAGGGCCACGTTGCCGCGAATCTCGAGGGCCCAGCCGATGCCGCGCTCGTACCCCACCGTCCGGTGGAGGGCGATGCCCTCGTCGAGCAGCGGCACCGCGCCCGCCGCATCACCCTGGAGCGACCGCGTGTGTCCGAGGTTGACCGCGGCCTGCGCGATCCAGACCGGATCGCCGAGCGTGCGCGCGAGCGTGACCGCCTCCTCGCTCAGCGCGACCCGCCGGACGAGGTCGCCGCGCCCCCAGGCGATCATCGTCTCGAAGATGAGCGCGCGGAGGAGCCCGTTGCCGTCCTCCAGCGTGCGCCAGATCGCCTGCGCTTCTCGCAGGCTCGCCTCGGCCGGCGCATAGTCGTACTGGCTCCAGGCCAGCAAGCCCGCCGCGGTCAACGCCTGAGCGCGGACCGCCGGCGCGACGCCGTCCGCGCGCGCGAGGAGCTGATCCAGCCAGCGGCGCCCCTCGGCGACCGGGCCCCGGCTGTGCCAGAACCACCCGAGCGCCCCGGCCAACCGCAGCCCGGCCGCCGCCCGGCCGCGCTCGGCGAGCCAGTCGAGGGCCGCCTGGAGGTTCCCGTAGTCGGCTTCGAGCCGGTCCATCCAGGCCGGCTCATTGGCGGAGAAGAAGTGACGCCACGCCTCTTCGGCCAGCGCCAAGCACCACGCCGCGTGAGCGTCGCGCAGGGTCGCGTCCTCCCCGCAGGTGACGAGCGAATCCCATCCGTACTCCCGGATCGTCTCCAGCATGCGGAACCGGGGAGACACCAGCCGGCCGGACCCCGGCGCGGCGAACGGCGGAGCGCCGGTCTGATCGACGCCAAAGAGTAGACTCTGGTCGACCAGCGAG
>DASSSV010000295.1:0-14464 GCA_035708265.1 Thermomicrobiales bacterium
ATGTCTACAATCCGCACAACCCGGTCCCGACGATGGGCGGCGGCCTCTGCTGCAACGCCGTCTTCACGCAGGGCGGCGCCTACGACCAGCGTCCGGTCGAGGCGCGCGAGGACGTGCTGGTCTACTCCACGCCGCCGCTGACGGCGCCGCTGGAGGTCACCGGGCCGGTGAAACTGGTCCTCTACGCCGCCACCAGCGCGCCGGACACCGACTTCACCGCCAAACTGGTCGACGTCGCGCCGTGCGGCTACGCGCGCAACCTGACCGACGGCATCCTGCGCGCCCGCTACCGGAACTCGATGCGCGAGGGCGAGCTGGTCACGCCGGGCGAGGTCGTGCGCTACGAGATCGACCTGTGGGCGACGAGCAACGTCTTCCTGCCGGGCCACCGGCTGCGCGTCGAGGTCTCCAGCAGCAACTTCCCGCGCTTCGACCGCAACCCCAACACCGGCGAACTCCCCGGCCGCTCGGCCGAGATGGTCAGCGCCTTGCAGACCGTCTACCACACCGCCGAGTACCCCTCGCACCTGGTCCTGCCGGTCATCCCGGCGTAGGTTGGCGGCCCTCACCCCCCGGCCCCCCTCTCCCAATCCTGGGCGAGGGGGGTGACTCTGGGTGTACGGGGTGCTGCTCGTCCGGGCGATCGGCCAGGAGGATGGGGGCAGCGATTGGGCGGCCACTCCCCCTCTCCCAGCACTGGGAGAGGGGGCCGGGGGGTGAGGGCCAAACCGCCGCCCAGTGGTACGGAACTTGCGCGGCGTGCGGTGCCCGCTGATGGGCGTGCGAAACACGCATATAGGGGCGCGGCGCGGCGCGGGACGGCCTACCGCATCACTCTCTGACGAGAGTTCCACTTCAGTAGTCTCCCCCAGACTTCCCCGGTTACCCTTCCTCCCCTTTCCTCCCGCCCGCCGGTGCGCCTCTTGCCAATGCGGGGCCCCGGCGCGTCGCGCCGGGGCTTCCGCGCGCCCGCGCGAAGGGCGTGATACCCCGGCAGCCGGCGGCGTAGTATCGGCAAACGACCCCGCCCGGGGCGGCGTCGCCGCCCGTAGCCGAAAGCAGGCGGACCATGCTCCGTTCACGCAACCGTCCCGGCTGTCTGCTCGCCGGCCTGCTCGCCGCCGGCCTCCTCGTCGGGTGCGGCAGCGCCTCGCCCACCGCGACGCCGCCCCCGACCGCCACGCCCCTCCCGACGGCCACCGCGGCGGCCGCCCCGCGCGGGCCGGCGGCCGGTTCCCCGATCCTACCCGGTCGCCCGACCGGCACGATCGGGCTCTTCCAGCCGCCGAACGGGTCGCCGGTCCTGCCCGGCGGCCCGCCCGGCACGCCCGGCATCCTCCACCCGCCGACCGGGACGGCCGTGCTGCCCGGCGGGCCGCCGACGCCCACCGCGCTCAGCCCCGGCGCGGTGGCCGCGAACGCGGACGGCTCCTGCCCCGCCGACCACCCGATCAAGGCGGTCCGGCTCGGCCAGACCTACCACAGCCCCGACCAGGCATCCTACGCCCGCGTGCGCGCCGAGGAGTGCTTCGCCACCGCGGCCGACGCCGAGGCCGCCGGCTTCCGCGCCGCGCCCCGCTGAGGCGCCGGTCCCGGCCGGCGACGGCGCCCCGGTGTGACGGGGCGCACGTCGCGCGGTGACGCCCGTCATCGCCCGCCGCCCGCGCGCCCGCTAGGCTGCAACCAGGCGGCGCGGGGGAGCGCCGACGGGAGGTCGAGCGGGGAGGGGGCCCCGCCGGCCAGGGGGAGGTCGCCATGTACGCGCAGCAGCCCGAGCGGATCGTCGGCGCCTACACGCTCCACGAGTTGATCGGCAGCGGGGGGATGGGCGAGGTCTACCGCGCCCGCCACCGCGCGCTCGGGCGCGAGGCCGCGGTCAAACTCCGGTCGCCGGCCGCGGCCGGCCGGCCGGACTTCCTCGCCCGCTTCGCGCGCGAGGCGCGCGCCGCCGCCTCGCTCCAGCACCCGCACATCCTGCCGGTCTGGGACTACGGCGAGCAGGCCGGCGTCCCCTACCTGGTGCTGCCCTACCTGGACGGCGGCACGCTCGGCGACCGCCAGCGGCGCGGCCCGCTGCCGCCCGCGGTCGCGCTGGGCTACCTGCGGCAACTGGCCGAGGCGCTGGACTACGCCCACGCGCGCGGCTTCGTCCACCGCGACGTCAAGCCGGCCAACCTGCTCTTCGACGCCCACGACCGGCTCTACCTGGCCGACTTCGGCATCGTCAAGGCGCTGGAGGAGACGACGGGGCTGACCCAGACGGGGACGGGCGTCGGCACGCCCGAGTACATCGCCCCCGAGCAGGCGCAGGGGCGCGCCGACGCGCGCAGCGACCTCTACTCCCTCGGCGTGATCGCTTATCAGATGCTCGCCGGCCGGGTGCCCTTCTCCGGGCGGAGCACGACCGAGGTGCTGCTCCAGCACCTGCAGGCGCCGGTGCCGCTGGCGCCGCTGCGCGACCCGGCGCGGGGCCTGCCGCCCGGCGTGGCGGGCGTGCTGGAGCGGGCGCTGGCCAAGGACCCGGCCGCGCGCTACCAGTCGGGCGCGGCGCTGGTCGCCGCCCTCGGAGCGGCCCTGACGCCCGACGCGCGCCTGACGGCGACGCTGGCGCCGGGCGCGACCCCCTGGCCCACGCCGACGCCCGTGCCCGCGACGCCATCCGGACCGCTCGCCGCGCCCACGCCCCAGCCGGCCGCCCCGGCGTCGCGCCCACTGGCCTGGGTGGCGGGGGGGCTCGGCGTGCTCGCCGTCCTGGTGTTGGGCCTGGCTGGGGTGATCGCGCTGATCCTCCTCTGGCCCAAACCGCCGGCCCCGACGCCCGCGCCGACGCAGGTCGGCGTCGTGGTGGAGACCCCGACGGCGCTGCCGGCGACCGCGACCATAGCGCCACCCACCGCCACCGGCGCGCCGCCGACCGTCACGCCGCCCGCGTCCACCGCGACGCCCGCCCCGCCGACCCCGGCCGCGCCGCCTCCGACGCCCGCGCCCGCGCCGTCGCCGGCCCCCGTCGCCGCGCCCGCCGCGCCGGGCGGCGGGGTGGCCGCCCTCAACACCTGGCCCACCGGGACCTCGTCGAACGGTCACGTCCGCCGCAGCTACGACCCGGCGACCGGCGAGTACCACATCGCGCTCCTCGCCGAGGATACCGTCGCCTGGACCGGGGACCTCGCCAAGCAGTCCTTCGGCGACGTCACCCTGGCGGTCGACGCCCGCCGCGTGGCCGGCCCCGACGCGCTCGAGTACGGGCTGGCCTTCTGGCTGCAGCCGGCGGCGTCCAACGACAAGAGCGACGCCTTCTACTTCTTCGCCGTCCAAGCGCAGGGCACCGTCGGCCTCTTCCGGAGCAACGCCGACGGCAGTTGGACCAAGCTCATCGACTTCCGGCCCGCGTCCGCGGTCAAGGTCGGCGACGCGGTCAACCACCTGAGCGTGGCCGCCCAGGGCGGCCGCCTCACACTGGCCGTCAACGGCCAGGCGGTCGGCGCCTACGCCGCGCCGGCGGGACAGGCGGGCCTGGTCGGGCTGGTGGCCGGCGTGCCGACCGGGCACGGGACCGGCGAGGCAGCGTTCGCCAACCTCAGCGTCACGCCGGCCGCGCCGGCGTCGACCCAGCCCCTGAGTGTCCCGGCCGGCTGGCTGGTCTACCGCAATACCAGGCTGGGCTTCGCCCTGGCCTACCCGCCCGGCTGGCGGGTCGACGAGTCGCAGGTAGCCGAGGGCATTGTCTACATCCGCTCGCCGCAGGACGACAACGTCTGGCTAGGGATCAGGGCGGGCGGCCCGGCGCAGGCGGGAGTCGGCGTCGACCAGTTGCGCGACCAGTTCTACCATGATGTGATCAAAGACTGCGACAAGGCCGGGATCGACACGACGCGCTACAACAATTACGCGGGGATCACCTTCGCCTCACTGGGGGCGACCTGCCAGCGGGGCACGACGCTTTGGGCCGACTACATCGGGGCGGGACTGCGCGGCGGTATGGAGTGGGACTTCGAGCTGTCCGCGCTCTACCAGGACTACAACGGCTACGATGACCATTACTTCAGCCCGATGCTCGCCACGCTCAACATCTACGCCAACCCGTAGCGCGACTGGCGGCGCCCCGCGGCCGCGGGGCGCCGCCGCGAAAGGAGCCCATCATGACCTGCCCGGCGCGCCGCAGCCTCCGCCCCCTCGTCGCCCTCGTCGCCACCGCCGCCCTCGCGCTCGTCCTCGCCGGCTGCGGCGCGCCGGTGGCGACGGCCGTGGTGCAGTCGGCCGAGCCGACGGCGACCGCCACGCCGCTGCCGCCCACCGCGACGCCGCCGCCCACGGCGACCGCCACCGCGCCCCCGCCCACCGCGACGACCGCCCCACCGACCCCCACCGCGCCGCCCCCGCCGCCGACGGCCGCGCCCCCGACGGCCGCGCCGGCGCCCCCGGCGCCGGCCCCGCAGCCGACCACGTCGACCCAGCCGGCGAGCGTCCCGGCCGGCTGGCTGGTCTATCACAACGACACGCTCGGCTTCGCCCTGGCCTATCCGCCCGGCTGGCGGGTCGACGAGTCGGACGCGGCCAAGGGCGTCGTCTACGTCCGCTCGCCGCAGGACAACTCCATCTGGCTGGCCATCTCGCTCGACGGCTCGGTCCAGCCCGGGGTCGGCGTGGACCAGCTCCGCGACCAGTTCTACCACGACGTGACGCAGAATTGCGACCAGGCCGGGATCGACGCGACGCGCTACAATACCGTCGCGGGCGTCACCTTCGCCTCGCTGTCGGCGACGTGCCAGCAGGGCACGAATCTGTGGGAGTACTACATCGGGGCCGGGCTGCGCGGCGGCGTGGAGTGGGATTTCCAGATGCACGCGCTCTACGGCCAGTACAACACCTACGCCGACCAGGACTTCAGCCCGATGCTCGACTCGCTCACCATCTACGGTCCGCCGCCCGCGCAGAGCCAGTAGCTCGCACGGCCGCCACGCGAACGGGCCGCGGCCCCGGCGTGTCTCGACGCCGGGGCCGCCTGCTTTGGGCGCTCAGGGCTCGCGCGGCGCCGCCCGGGCGATGGCGTAGAGCCAGTAGTCCACGCCGTGCTCGGTCAGGTCGGCCTCGTGGCGCAGACCGACCTTCTCGGCCACCCGCCGTGACGCCTCGTTCCCCTGGCGGATCAGGCCGACCAGCCGCGCCAGACCCAGCGCGCCGAAGGCGTGGTCGCGCACGACGGTCGCCGCCTCCGTCGCCAGCCCGCGATTCCAGTAGTCGCTGCAGAAGTCGTAGCCGAGTTCGACCTCGGTCGCGCCGGCCAGGTCCATCCGCGTCAGCCCGCAGTCGCCGATGACGCGGTCCTCCGCCTTGAAGATCACCGTGCAGAGGCCGTAGCCGTGGCGGTCCTGGTGGTCCAGGTTGCGACGGACCCAGCGGTCCATCTGCGCCCGGTCGAACGGCGCCTCCCCGAACGCGGCCATCACCTTGGGGTCGCCGAAGACGCGCAGCAGCCCCTCGGCGTCCCCGGCGCGCATCGTCCGCAGCCGGAGCCGCGGCGTCTCGATCTCGACCACACGGCCCCCCCTGTCAGGACTCAGGACTCAGGACTCAGTGTTGCCGCGCCGCGGATACCGGGTTGGCTGACCGCGACGGGCGGAGCCCACTCAGTCCTGAGTCCTGAGTCCTCCGTTTGACACCCCCGTGCCGGGCGATATAATACGGGATAGTCCCTGGTTCGGGGCAGTCCCAGTCAAAGCCAATGGCCGGGTCAACCGCGTGCGTTGCCGGTGGCGCGAACTTCTTGTATGCTTGCCTTGTATCGCGCGGTGGTGCGCCATCGTCAGGTAGGGGGACGGTGGCGCGAGCAATCCAGGCGGCGCCGGCGCGCGTAGAGTCACACGATCCGCCACAACGGAGAAAGGCCGGGAAGGGTTCGCCGGGCGGTCGGTGGACCAGTTGAGAGAAAAGGGACGATGGGCACCTACATCATCCGCCGCGTGCTGACCGGCATCCCGACCCTGATCGTCATCAGCATCGTCATCTTCGCCATCCTCAAACTAGCGCCCGGCGACCCGCTGTCGCAGTTCGCCGCGAACCCCTCGGTCCCGATCGAAGTGCGCCAGAACATCCGCAAGCAACTCGGCCTCGACGAGCCGATCCCGATCCAGTACAGCAAGTGGGCCACGTCCTGGATCAAGGGGGACTGGGGCTTCTCCTTCGCCTCGCGGACCGACGTGCGCGGGCTGGTGGTCGGCCGGCTGGCGACGACGCTGTACGTCCTGGGGCTGGCCTACGTCGTGGCGCTGCTGATCGCCATCCCGATCGGCATCCTCTCCGCGCTCAAGCAATACTCGATCTTAGACCAGGTGGCCACGACGATCGCCTTCTTCGGCTTCTCGATCCCCACCTTCTTCTCGGGCCTCCTCTTCATCCTCCTCTTCTCGATCAAACTCGGCTGGCTCCCTTTCATCTATGAGACCAACGTGCCCGACGGGGGCCTGCTGGGCGTGTGGGAGCACGCCAAGTTCGCCGCGCAGCCGGTGATGGTCCTCGGCCTCTTCCAGGGCGCGCGGCTGATGCGCTACGTGCGCGGCTCGATGCTGGAGAACGTCAAGCTCGACTACGTGCGCACCGCGCGGGCCAAGGGCCTCCGGGAGCACACCGTCATCATCAGCCACATCCTGCGCAACGCCCTGATCCCGGTCATCACAATCATCGCGCTCGACGTGCCGGGCATCTTCGGTGGCGCGGTCATCACGGAGCAGATCTTCCGGGTGCCGGGGATGGGCTCGCTGCTGATCTCCTCGATCAACTCCAGCGACACGCCGGTCGTCATGGCGATCACGTTCATCTTCTCCATCCTGGTCGTCATCTTCAACCTGCTCGCCGACGTCGTCTACGGTGTCCTCGACCCGCGGATCAAGTACAGCTAGGGCGCGGCGCGCTCACGAGGGAGGAACGTCATGGCCGATATCAGCGAAAGCGCGCCACGGCCCGGCACCGCCAGCCCGCCGACTGCCGCGACCGGCTCGGCGCTGCTCGCCGACCGGCTCAGCAAGCGCAAAGCGCGCACCCTCTGGACCGACGCCTGGAACCAGTACCGGCGGCACCACCTGGCGCTCGTCGGCACCTTCGTCCTGCTCGCCATCATCATCGCCGTCGCCGTCGGCCCGTTCGTCTACACCGAGAACGGCCAGGCGCTCGACGTGGCCAACGCGATGCAGGGGCCGACCCTGGCGCACCCGATGGGGCTGGACGACCTCGGGCACGACATCCTGGCGCGCATCCTCGTCGGCGGCCGGCGCTCGATCACGGTCGGCATCATGGCCATGCTCGTCTCGATCACGCTCGGCACGCTGATCGGCGCGGTCGCCGGCTACTTCGGCGGCCTGATCGACTCGCTCCTGATGCGCTTCACCGACCTCTTCCTCGCCCTGCCGGTGTTGCCGCTGCTGCTCTTGATCATCTACCTCTATCGGGACAAGCTGAAGGCGCTCTTCGGCCTGGAAACCGGCATGATGATCCTGATCATCGCGGTGATCGGCGGCTTCGCCTGGATGGGCGTCGCCCGCCTGGTGCGGGCCTCCTTCCTCGCCCTCAAGGAGAAGGAATTCATCGAGGCGGCGCGCTGCATCGGCGCCAGCACGCCGAGCATCATCTTCAAGCACATCCTGCCCAATTCCCTCACGCCGGTCATCGTCGCCGCGACGATCCAGGTCGGCGGCGCGATCATCACCGAGTCCTCGCTCTCCTTCCTCGGCCTCGGCTTCCCGCCGGACGTGCCGACCTGGGGCTCGATGCTCTTCGACGCCAAGGACCAACTGCCGTTCGCCCCGCACATGGCGCTCTTCCCCGGCATGGCGATCTTCATCGTCGTGCTCTCGATCAACTACATGGGCGACGGCCTGCGCGACGCGCTCGACCCGCACGCCCGCCGCTGAGCGCGACCCGCGGCAAAGCAACGGACACGACGAGACGGCCGGCCCACAGTGGGCCGGCCGTCTCGCGCACGATCCTTCCGCTCAGGTGCGAGGCACAAGGGCAGGCATTCGTTCGGCACGCCGGTCATCCGCTGCCGGTTCCTGCTGAACGCCTCGCTCATCTGCCGGGCTGAAACCCGCCCGAAGCGAACGGCGCGAGCGCCGGGATCTGGGATCAGTCGCCCTCCGGCACCAGCGCGGCCGGCGCCGGCTCCGCCGCGCGGCGGCCGGGGCGGGGGCGCATGGTGTCGGCGGCGTCGCGGTCGGGCACCTTCAGGGCGAGCGCGGCGCCGAGCGTCGCGAAGGCCGCGGCGGCGAGGAAGGCCGCGCGGTAGGCGGCGAGGTGCGGCCGCGCCGCGCCCGCGGCGTCGTGACCGAGCGGCCCGACCGCGGCGAGGACGGTGGAGAGCGTGGCGACGCCGAGGGCGGAGCCGATCTGGCGCTGGACGCTGGAGAGGGTCGTCGCGCGCCCGGTCGCCGCGCGCGAGATGGTGGCGAGGCTGGCCGCCTGGTTCGGCAGGAAGACGTAGGCCATGCCGACGCCGATCAGGAACATCAGCAGCCGGATCAGCCAGGCGCTGCTCTCCAGACTGATCGTGCAGAGGAGCGCCATCGCCGTCGCCACGCCGACGAGCCCCCCGGCCATCAGGCGGCGCGGCCCGACGCGCGGGTAGAGGCGCGCGACGAGCTGGGTCGAGACGACCACGCCGAGCGCCTCGGGGAAGGTCGTCAGGCCCGACGCCAGCGGGGAATCGCCGCGCGCCTCCTGCAAAAAGAGCGGGACGAGGAAGAGGATGCCGGTGAAGCCGGCCGAGGCGAAGAGCGACACCGAGAGGGTGGAGCGGAAGAGCCGGTTGCCCAGGAGGCGCAACTGGACCATCGGCGCGGCCGCGCGCAACTCGACGACGACGAACGCGGCGAGCACGAACAGGCCCGCGACGCCGCAGCCGAGGATGCCGGGCGAGGTCCAGCCGCGCGTCGGCCCCTCGCTCAGCGCGTACATCAGGAGCGCGAAGCCGCCCCCGGCCAGCAGGAAGCCCGGCAGGTCGAAGCCCCCGGCCGTCGGCTCGCGGTGCTCGTGCAGGAAGAGGAGGCCGAAGAGGAAGGCGGCGGCCCCGACCGGCACGTTGACGTAGAAGGCCCAGTGCCAGGAGAGTTTCTCGATCAGCAGACCGCCGACCACCGGCCCCGACGCCGGCCCGATGATCGTCGCGAACATCAGGATGCGCGAGACGCCGACCCGCTCGTGGGGCGGGTAGGTGCGCCAGAGCATCGCCATCCCGACCGGGGTGAGCATCCCGCCGCCGGCGCCCTGCAACACGCGGAAGGCGACGAGCTGGCCGAAACTGCCGGCGAGGCCGCAGAGCGCCGAGGCGCCGCTGAAGATGGCCAGCGCCAGGAGGAAGATACGCTTCGTGCCGAAACGGTCGCCCAGCCAGCCGGACGCCGGGATGAAGACCGCCAGGCTGACCAGGTAGCCGACGACGACCGCGTCGGTCGCGGCGGGCGGCACGCCGAACTGCCGGCTCAGCGTCGCCAGCGCGACGTTGACGATCGTCGAGTCGAGCGAGTTCATCAGCATGCCGCAGACGTAGACCACGGCCACGACGATCTTCTGGTTGGGCAGGCGGCGGGACAACGTCGTTCCCTCCCCGGGGTGACTGCGCCGCGCGAGCGCGCCGTCGGGCCGCGCGGCGACGACGAACGGCGCGCCCGCGCGCGCCGCCGCCGAAAGGCCCCACCGAGCATAGCGCACGCCGGGCGGGAATGCCAGGAGGGGCCGAGTTGACGCCGGCCCGCGCAGCGTTTACGCTCGCGGGGTAGGCGGCCCGGCCGGCGGCCGGTTGTGGCCGGTTTCGCCGACACGCCGCCCCGACGGGAGTGGAGAAGACCCGATGCTCGACTACTTCGACGTGGACAGCCTCTTGACGCCGGAGCAGCGCACGATCCGGGATACCGTGCGCAACTTCATCGAGACCGAGGTGCAGCCCGGCATCCGCGAGTGGTGGGACAACCACGAGTTCCCCCTCCACCTGGTCCACTTCTTCGGCGAACTCGGCCTCTTCGGCGCGAATCTGCCCGAGGAATACGGCGCGGCCGGCGTGGACAACATCGCCTACGGCCTGATCCAGTACGAGCTGGAGCGCGGCGACAGCGGCCTGCGCTCCTTCGTCTCGGTGCAGGGCTCGCTGGTGATGTACCCGATCTACGCCTACGGCTCCGAGGAGCAGAAGCGCCGCTACCTGCCCGAACTCGCCGCTGGCCACCTGCTCGGCTGCTTCGGCCTGACCGAGAGCGATGGCGGCAGCGACCCCGGCGCGATGCGCACCCGCGCCCGCCGCGACGGCGACGGCTGGGTCCTCAACGGCTCCAAGATGTGGATCACCAACAGCCCGATCGCGCAGATCGCGGTCGTCTGGGCCAAGGACGACGAGGGCGTGGTGCGCGGCTTCATCGTCCCGACCGACACGCCCGGGTTCAGCGCGCCGGAGATCCGCTCGAAGATGAGCCTGCGCGCCAGCGTCACCGGCGAGATCGTGCTGGAGGACTGCCGCGTGCCGGGCGACGCGATCCTGCCGAACGTCAAGGGGCTGCGCGGCCCCCTCGGCTGTCTGACGCAGGCGCGCTACGGCATCGCCTGGGGCGCGCTCGGCGCGCTGGAGGCGGTCTACACGACGGCGCTGGAGTACGCCAAGACCCGCACGACGTTCGGCAAGCCGATCGGCTCGCGCCAGTTCGTGCAGGACAAACTCGTGCGGATGCTGACCGACCACAGCCTCGGCCTGCTGATGGCTCACCGGCTCGGCGCGCTGAAGGATGCCAAGACGATGTCCTACACCCAGGTCTCGATGGCCAAGCGCAACAACGTCCGCGTGGCGCTCAACGGCGCGCGGCTGGCGCGCGAGATCCTCGGCGGCTACGGCATCACGACCGAGTACCCGGTCATCCGCCACATGCTCAACCTCGAGACGGTCGACACCTACGAGGGCACACACGACATCCACACCCTGATCGTCGGCCGCGACATCACGGGGCTGAACGCGCTGGAGTGACGGAGTTGAGAGTTGATAGTTGACAGTTGATAGTGGTCGGCGTCTGATCTGCTTGTCCGGCCCTAGTTCGCCTCTCCAGGACAAGAACTAACAACTATCGACCATCAACTATCAACTCCTCGAAGGAGAACCGCATGAACATCGTCTGCTGCGTCAAACAGGTCCCGGACCCCAACACGGTGGTCTACCAGGTCGATCCGGGCACGAAGCGGCTGGTGCGCACCGGCGTGCCCAACGTGCTCGACCCCGGCGCCGAGGTGGCGCTCGAAGAGGCGCTCCGGCTGGCCGAGCGCACGCCGGATAGCGCCGTGACGGTCCTCTCGATGGGGCCGGAGACGGCGACCGAGGCGATCCGCCGCGCGCTGGCGATGGGCGCGAACGAGGGCGCGCTGGTGACCGACCCCGCACTCGCCGGCTCGGACACGCTCGGCACCGCCCGCGCGCTGGCCGCGGCGATCAAGCAGCAGCCCTTCGACATCGTCTTCTGCGCGACCGAGAGCACCGACGGCTACTCCGGCATGGTGCCCGGCATGGTCGCCGAGTTCCTCGGCATCCCGCTCCTCTCGTTCGTCCGCAAGATCGAGATCGAGGGCGGCGTGGCGACCGCGCAGCGCGTGACCGCGCACGGTTACCAGGTCATCACGTGTACGCTCCCCGCCGTGGTCACGATCGCCAGCGGCACCAACGAGCCGCGCTACCCGCCGCTCAAAGGGATCATGCAGGCCAAGCGCAAGCAGGTCCAGACCTACGACCTGGCCGCGCTGGGCCTGTCGCCATCCGACGCCGGCGAGGCGGGCGCGCGCGAGCGCGTGCTGGCCCTCCAGGCGGCCGAGGAGCGCGGCGCGGGCGAGATCATCGAGGACGACGGCTCCGGCGCCACCCGGATCGCCGATTTCCTCCAGCAACGGGGAATCATCTGAGGACTCAGGACCCAGGACTCAGGACTAAGTGAGATTGCGCTAACCACCGCTACGGCTATTCCTAGCGCTAATGCCCACTTAGTCCTGAGTCCTCAGTCCTTGGTCCTTCGCGACGAAGGAGCGACCGATGGGCGCGATTTGGGTCTACGGCGAGGTGCGGGACGGGCAGCCGACGCCGGTGACGCTCGAACTGGTGACGAAGGCGGGCGAGTTGGGGGAGGCGACGGCGCTCTTCCTCGGCGCGGGGGCGACGGATGCCGCGCGGGTCGCGGGGGAGTACGGCGCGGCCCGCGCGCTGGTGGACGCGAACCCGATCTACGACCAGTACTTGGCGCTGGCGGCGGTCGACGCGCTCGCCGCGCTGGTGGCGGAGCGGCAGCCGGCGCTGCTCCTCTTCGCCACGACCTACGACAGCCGCGACGTCGCCTCGCGCCTGGCCGCGCGGCTCGGCTGCGGCGTGGTCAGCAACGCGACGGGGCTGGAGGCGGACGGCGAGGGCTTCCGCGCGCTGACGCCCTGGGGCGCGAACACGATCGCCGTCTGCGCGGTGACGAACTCGGCGACGCCGATCGTGCTGGCGCGGCCGAAGGCGTTCACGGCCAATCGGACGGGCGGCAATTGCGAGGTCGAAGAGTTCTCCGGCCAGTTCAGCCCGGCAGCGCAGGCGGTGCGGATCGTCGACGCGGTCGAGGAGGCGGCGGAAGGGCCCTCGCTGGCCGACGCGCGGATCGTCGTGTCGGGCGGGCGCGGCCTGGGCAAGCCGGAGAACTTCGCGATGCTGGAGGAACTGGCGGGACTGCTCGGCGGCGCGGTCGGCGCGTCGCGCGCGGTCGTGGACGCCGGCTGGCGACCCTATGCCGACCAGGTCGGGCAGACTGGCACGACGGTGAAGCCGGAGGTCTACATCGCCTGCGGCATCTCCGGCGCGATCCAGCACCTCGCGGGGATGAAGAACTCCAAGGCGATCATCGCGATCAACAAGGACCCCGACGCGCCGATCTTCAAGAACGCCGACCTCGGCGTCGTCGGCGACGTGACGAAGGTCGTGCCGCAACTGGTCGAGGAGGTCAAGCGGCGGCGCTGAGCGCCGCTCCCTTCTCGGCGACGATCGTCCCGCGATTCCCACCGCCGGCGCGGCTCTGGGCCGCGCCGGCAGTTTGCGTCCCGATCATGGGCGTTGGGGCGGTGTGCATCGGGGGCGCGCCCGCGGTTGCAACCGCGGCTGGAGGCTCGCTCGCGCTCGCCGCGGAACCCGCCTCCGCGGGGTGGGACGCCAGCCGCCTATTCGTTACTCGTCACTCGTTACTCGTCACTCCTCCGACCTGGCACAGAAGTTGCATTCGGCGGGCGGCAGAGCGGCGCCGGTATGGGCGCGCGGGGCGTGGCCCCGGCCGCGCAGGAGGGTGACGATGAAACTCTCGCAGGTCGATTGGGTCGCGATCGGCAAGGACGCGGGCAAGGACTACGGCAAGGACCAGGTCTCGCTGCTGGCCAACGCGATGGCCTACAACTTCGTCTTCTCGCTCTTCCCCTTCGTCGCGTTCATCTTCGCGCTGGCCGGCTTCATCGGGCAGGCCATCGGCCAGGGCAAACTCTTCGACAGCATCCTGAACTACTTCTACAGCGTGCTCCCGTCGCAGACGGCGGACACGCTGCGGGGGCCGCTCAACAGCGTGGTCAACCAGTCGCACGGCGCCGCGCTCGTCATCGGCGCGCTGCTGGCGCTCTATTCCGCCTCGGGCGGCGTGCAGACGATCATGACCGCGTTCAACCGGGCCTACGGCGTGCAGGAGACGCGCAACTTCATCGTCACCGCGGTCACCGCGGTGCTGCTGACGCTGGCCGAGAGCATCCTGCTCGTCGGCGGCTTCGTCCTGCTGATCTTCGGCGACCGGTTCGGCGCCTGGATCGCCGCGGCGATCGGCCTCGGCTCGATCTTCGAGACCGGCTGGAATGTGGTGCGCATCATCCTGGTGCTCGTCGGCGTGAGCCTCGGCCTGGCGCTCCTCTACTGGAAAGGACCGAACATCGACCAGGCGTTCGTCTGGATCAGCCCGGGCTCGCTCCTGACGACGGTCGTCTGGTTCGTGGCGACGATCGTCTTCGGCGTCTACGTCCGGCTGATCGGCGGCAGCGGCTACAGCAAGACCTACGGCACGCTGGCCGGGATCATCCTCTTCCTCTTCTACCTGAACATCACCAGCATCATCCTCGTGATGGGCGCGGAGTTGAACTCGGCCGCCGCCCGCCGCTACGACCCCGAGACGATCCGCGACAAGATCACCGACCCGCGCAAGCAGATCCCCGGCAAGCAGCCGGCGCCCGCGCCGCAGGCCGCGGCGCAGGCCGGCGTGACCCCGCGGCAGGTGACGCGGACCAACGAGCAGAGCGCCCGGCGGCTGGCGCACGGCCAGGGGGGCGCGGCGACGGCGGCGGTCGGCGCCCAGATGGCCCACCAGGACGGCCACGGCTCGCCGGATGGCCACGGCACGCCCGACGACCCGGCCGCGCTCGCCGACCGGGAGGCGCAAGAGCGGCTGCGCGCCAT
>DASSSV010000296.1:0-4317 GCA_035708265.1 Thermomicrobiales bacterium
CGGCGACGCTCGCCGATGTCGGCGACGTGGCCGCCTTCGTCGCCTCGGACCGCGCCCGCACCATCACCTCCACCGAAGTCAACATCTCCTGCGGCGCGCTCGTGGACTAGCGCGGTGCTGATGACCAGGAGGGAACGATGGCCGGGACGATTCCGCTCGAGGCATGGCGCGAGGGTCTGCTGACCATTCTGGAGGAGATCTTCGAGACCTCCCACGGCTATCTCCTCGACCCGGCGACCTCGCTGTTCGAGACGCTGGCCTCCATCTCCGCCGCGGAAGCCTCGCGGCCGGTCCACCCGAACGGCGCCACCCTGGCAGCGCAGGTGAACCACCTGCGGTTCTACATCGACGTGATGACCGAAGGCGCGCGGACCGGGGAGCAGCGACCAGCCGATTGGGCGTCGTCATGGCGCGTCGGGGCGGTGACGGACGGCGAGTGGCGTGACTTGATCGAGCGCCTGTGGGCGGCCTATGGGCAGGTGCGCGCATTCACCGGGTCGTTCGAGGACTGGGACGCGCGGTTCGTGGGCGGCGCGTTCGCCCTGGTCGGCCATTGCGCGTACCACCTCGGGGAAATCCGGCAAGGGCTCGGCGTCCTGCGCGGGTAGGCGAGACTCGCCGGCGGCTTCGTCAGACGCGTCCCATTTTTGGAAAGGATTCTCCCCATGGCCGACGCGCCGTCCCCCGCCAGCACGCGGACCTCGCGCTTCATCAAGGCGCGGCCGGCAGCGCTCTATCGCGCTTGCACCGATCCCGCGGCGCTGCCGCTCTGGCGCGTCCCCGGCGAGATGACCGCCGAAGTCCATTCCTTCGACCTCAGGGTCGGCGGCGGCTACCGGACGTCGCTCTATTACCCGCCGGAGGACGCCCCGCGCGGCAAGACGTCGGCGCGGGAAGACCGCTACACGGCGCGGTTCCTGGAGTTGACGCCGCCGCGGCGGATCGTCGAGGCGATCACCTTCGACACGGTCGACCCGACCTTCGCGGGCGAGATGGTCATGGAGGTGACCTTCGAGGCCGTGGCCGGCGGCACGACGGTGACGATCCGCTTCACGAATCTGCCGCCGGGTGTCCGCCCCGAGGACAACGAGGCGGGCACGCGCTCGGCGCTCGAAAAACTGGCGCGCTACGTCGAGGGGGGGCCCGACGCGCCGTCGCCGCCCGGCGACGGCGCGTCGGGCGCGGCGGAGACGGCGCCGCCGAGGTAGGCGCGGACCATCGCGTCGTTGTGCAGGAGCTCGTCGCCGGTGCCTTCGAGCGCGATCCGGCCGCTCTCCATCACGTAGGCGTAGTCGCAGATCGTCAGCGCCTTGCGCGCATTCTGCTCCACCAGCAGGATCGTGTTCCCCTCGGTCCGCAGTTCCGCGACGATGCGGAAGATCTCCTGCACGAGTTGGGGCGCCAGCCCCATCGAGGGCTCGTCGAGCAGGAAGACGCGCGGCCGCGCCATCAGGCCGCGCGCGATGGCGAGCATCTGCTGCTCGCCGCCCGAGAGCGCGCCGGCCGGCATCCGGCGCCGCTCGCCGAGGATCGGGAAGCGTTCGAGCAGCCGGGCGATGTCGCGCCGCACCGCCGCGCGGTCGCGCCGCCGGTAGGCGCCGAGTTGCAGGTTCTCCAGCACCGTCATCGTCGCCAGGATGTCGCGCCCCTCCGGCACCTGCACCACGCCGAGGCCGACGATGCGGTGTGACCCCAGCCGGGTCAGGTCGCGGCCGTCGAAGACGACGCGGCCGGCGCGCGGGCGCAGCAGGCCCGAGATTGCCGCCAGCGTCGTCGTCTTCCCCGCGCCGTTCGCCCCGACCAGCGTGACGATCTGCCCGTCCGGCACGCGGAACGACACCTCCTTGACGGCCTCGATCTGCCCGTAGGCGACGCGCAGGTCAACGACTTCGAGCATCACGCCTCCGGCGAGTGACGAGCGATCAGTGACGAGTGACGAGTGACGAGTGACGAGTCAAGAATCCGTAGACGGCGGCGCGTTGCGTTTCTGGACGGAGGCGCGCAGGCCGCCGATGATGCGTCCTACTTCGTGTGCCTGAGCCGAGAGTTGGTCGAATGCGGGCTGATCGAGGTAGCCCGCGTCAAGCGCGACGTAGAGTTGGGACTGCAGTTCGGCGCACGGACCCTTGGCAATGGACAAGAAGTGAAAGAACTCGCCCGTGCGCCCGCGATCGTAGCCTTCCGCGATGTTGGACATGATCGAAACCGCCGCGCGCTGGATCTGCCCCGCGAGCCCGTAGTCGCGCGCGAAGGTCCCGCCCTCCGTCAGCCCATAGATACTTCTCGTGAGTGCCCGCGCCCGCTGCCAGGCGATCAAGTCCTCGAAGCGCTTGATCTCGCTCACCCTCACCTCCCTGCCATCCGAAGCCCCCTCGTCACTCGTCACTCGTCACTCTCGCCGAGGTACGCCGCGACGACGTCGGGATCGCGGCTGATCGCTGACGGCGGTCCCTCGGCGATCTTGCGGCCGAAGTTGAGGACGACGATCCGCTGGCAGACGCCCATGACGACCTGCATGTTGTGCTCGATCAGCAGGATCGTCTGGCCCTCGGCGGCGAGCGCGCGGATCAGCGCGACGAGCGTCGCCATCTCGGCCGGGTTCATCCCGGCCGCGGGCTCATCCAAAAGCAGCAGGCGCGGGCGCGCGGCGAGCGCGCGGGCGATCTCCAGGCGGCGCTGCTCGCCGTAGGGCAGGCTCGTCGCGCGGGCCCGCGCGCGGTGGGCCAGGCCGACGCGGTCGAGCAGCGCGCGGGCGGTGGCGCGGGCGGCGGCCTCCTCGCGCCGCACGGACGGAGCGAAGGCGAGCCGCTTGACGAAGGGCTCGCGCGTCGTGCCGTGCGTGCCGACAATGACGTTGTCGAGCGCCGAGAGGCCGCGGAAGAGGCGGATGTTCTGGTAGGTGCGCGCCACCCCGGCGCGCGCGATCTGGTAGGGCGGCAGGCGGTCGAGGCGCGCGCCCGCGAAGACGATCCGCCCCGCCGTCGGCCGCAGCAGGCCGGAGAGCAGGTTGATCACGGTCGTCTTGCCGGCGCCGTTCGGGCCGATCAGGCCGACGATCTCCCCCGCCGCGACGGCGAAGGAGACGTCGTCCACGGCGCGGACGCCGCCGAAGTGGCGGCTGAGGCCGTCAACCTGGAGCAGCGCCGACATCGGCCTTGCGCTCCCCGGCCGACCCGGCCGGCTCGTCCGACGACGACAGCGGATCCGGGCGGCGCCAGCGCCCGGTGAAGAGGCTGACCAGGCCATTGGGCAGGAAGAGGATCACCAGCAGGAGGATCACGCCGTTGGCGAGGAGCGTCTGCCAGCCGGCCTCCAGGTGGACGTAGCGCAGCAGGTTCGGCAGCAGCGTCAGCAGCACCGCGCCGAGGATCGGGCCGGCGAAGGAGACGATGCCGCCGACGATCGCGAAGGCGAGGATGTTGACCGCCATCGTGAAGTCGTAGTCGCCGGGCGTGATCGCGCGCGAGAGGTGCGCCTTGAGCGCGCCGGCCAGCCCGGCGATCGCCGCGCCGAGGACGAACGCCGCCAGTTTGTAGAAGGTGGTGTTGATGCCCATCGTCCGCGCGGCGCTCTCGTCCTCGCGGATCGCCTCGAAGGCGTAGCCCATCCGCGAGCCCTGCAGCCGCCAGGCCAGGAAGGCGACGATGACGAGCGTCAGCGCCAGGTGCCAGTTCTGCGTCTTGACCGGGATGCGGCTGATCCCCTCCGCCCCGCCCGTCACCTGGAGGTTGACGATCACGACGCGGAGCACCTCGCCGAGCCCGATCGTGGCGATGGCGAGGAAGACACCCCGGAGGCGCAGCGTCGGCAGCCCGACGATCGTCGCGACCGCGGCCGGCGCGAGGACCGCCACCGCCAGGACGGCCGGGAAGGGCCAGCCGGCGTGGATCGTCAGCGCCGCGCCCGCGTAGGCGCCCAGGCCCATGAAGGCGGCGTTCGCCAGCGAGAGTTGCCCGCAGGCGAGCGTGAGGTAGATGCTCAACGCCAGCAGGCCGTTGATCGCCATCAGTTGCAGCAGGATCTCGTTGTTGCGCAGCAGATCGAGCACCGGCCGCCCCCACGCCCCCGGCCAGATCGCGCCGGGGGGAGCCTATTGTACGGCAAGGGCCGGGGACATGCAGCGAGCGGGCAGTCGGGCAGTCGGGTAGCGAGTCGCCTTCGTGCGCCGCGAGGCGCCCAAGCTGCGCCTCCAGGCGCGAGGGCGCGGCGCCGTTCGTACTTCGTACCTCGTCCTTCGCACTTCCGCTCAGTGGCGCGTGTAGAAGATCCGCCCGACCCAGAGGGCGAGGCCGGCGATGGTGAGGTGGGCGGCGTAGA
>DASSSV010000297.1:0-2383 GCA_035708265.1 Thermomicrobiales bacterium
GTCGCGGTGGCCGCGGCGGCGACCTGCCCCGCGGCCGGCGTCGGCGTGGGCGACAGCGGGCCGGGCCGCAGGGTGACCAGCGCGACCAGCGTCAGCAGGCCGAGCGCCAGGACGGCGAGCACGCCGAGCCCTCCCGCCACCCAGGCCAAGCGGTTCGGCCGGGCGGCGGCCGGCGCGGGCGTCGGTGTGACGGGGGGGCCGGATGGCGCGGCGGGGACGGGCGTCGGCGTGGGCCAGGGGGTCGCGCCCGGCGCCACCGTCGCCGTCGGGCGCGCCTCGGGCCTCAGGGCCGCTTCGAGGGCGGCGACCAGCGCCGCGCCCGACGGGTAGCGCGCGGCCGGGTCCTTGGCCAGCGCCCGCGCCAGCACGCCCGCCACGCCGGGCGGCAGGCCGAGCGCCGGGTCGCGCAGCGGCGCCAGCGGCACCGGCGCCTGCAGGTGCTGGAGCAGCACCTCGGTCGTGCTCCGCCCGGAGAAGGGCACCCGGCCGGCGAGCAGCTGGTAGGCGATCACGCCGAGGGCGTAGAGGTCGCTGCGCGCGTCGGCGCGCCCCTGCGCCTGCTCGGGGGCGATGTACTCGGGCGTGCCGACGCCGGTGCCGGTCTGGGTCAGCCCGGTCGTCTCCTCCAGCGCCTTGACGATGCCGAAGTCGGCCAGGTAGAGCCGGTCGTGGGCGTCGAAGAGCAGGTTGGCCGGCTTGACGTCGCGGTGGACGAAACCGCGCGCGTGGGCGTAGTCCAGCGCCTCGGCCAGTTGCCGCAGGTACCCCAGCGCGGTCGCGGGCAGCAGCGGGCCGCGCCGCAGGCGGTCGCCGAGCGTCCCGCCGTCCAGGTAGGGCAGCACCAGGTAGGGGACGCCGGCCTGCTCGCCGTAGTCCCAGACCGGCAGGATGTGCGGGTGCTGCAGCGCGGCGGCGGCGCGCGCCTCGCGCGCGAAGCGGGCCAGGAAGTCTGAGATTGCCCCGCTTTCACGGACAGCTTACCGCTACGCGGCGGGACGGGACAACAACAACACGTCCTCCTCGAAGGTGGCGGGGGCCTGGTAGTCGAGGGCGGAGTGGCGACGCTGGCGGTTGTACCAGACCTCGATCCACTCGAAGATCGCCTGTCGGGCCGCGGCACGCGTCGGCCAGGCGCGGGTGTCGACGAGCTCGGCCTTGAGGGTGGCGAAGCAGCGCTCGGCCATGGCGTTGTCCAGGCACTCCCCGGCCCGGCTCATGGAGCAGACGATGCCGTGCGCCGCCAGGATCGCCTGGTAGGCCGCGGCGGTGTACTGGCCGCCGCGATCGGTGTGGTGGACCAGGCCGGCCGCCGGTCGGCGGCGCTGGAGGGCCATGGCGAGCGCGTCGAGGGCTAGCTCCGCTCGCAGGTGGTCGGCCATCGCCCAGCCGATGACGCGCCGCGAGTGGGCATCCAGCAAGACCGCCAGGTACAGCCAGCCCTCCCAGGTGGCGACGTAGGTGAGATCGCCGATCCAGAGCCGGTTGGGTGCCGGGGCGGCGAACTCCCGCGCGACAAGGTTGGGCGCCGGCGGCTGCGCCGGGTCGGCGACGGTGGTGCGCGCCCGCCTCCGCTGGTGGCAGCCGACGAGGCCGGCGGCCCGCATCAGCCGGGCGACGCGCTTGCGCGCGCAGCGCACCCCGCCCGCGCGCAGCTCGGCGTGGACGCGCGGTGCCCCGTACGTCCGGCGACTGCGCGCGTGGGCCGCGGCGATTTGCACCGTCAGTTCCTCGTCGGCCTGGGCGCGGGCCGAGACCCCGCGGCCCGCCCAGGCGTAGTAGCCCGACCGGGAGACCTGCAGCACCCGGCACAGCAGGGCGATCGGATAGGCGGCCCGCTCCGCGTGGATGAACCGGTAGCGGCTCACAGGGTCTCCCTCGCGAAGTAGGCCGCCGCTTTTCGGAGGATCTCCCGCTCCTGCTGGAGCACCCTGATCTCGCGGCGCAGCCGGCGCAGCTCCTCGCGCTCGTCCGTGGTCAGGTCGCCGGGCTGCCCCCGGCCCTCATCGGTTTCCGCCTGGCGCAGCCAGTTCCGCAGCGCCTCGGCCGAGATGCCGAGGTCGCCGGCGATCGCCGGGATGGACTTCTCGCTGCTCCGCGCGAGGCGCACCGCCTCCGTGCGGAACTCCGGCGGGTAGGGCGGGTGGGACCGTGGCATCGGGACACCTCCTTGGGTCGCGCCCAATCTTCCAGTGTCCGCGAAACCGGGTCAATCCCAAGGTTGCGCAGCGGCAGCACGCGGACGAGCGCCTGCCAGCCGGGGTCGGCGCGCCAGGCCGGCGCGGCGGGCCGCCGGCCGGCCAGGACGATCAGCAGGTCCTCGGGCAGTTGCGGCAGGAAGGTCTCGCGCAGCCATTCGTCCAGCGGCGCGAGCGTCTCGTAGGTG
>DASSSV010000298.1:0-2134 GCA_035708265.1 Thermomicrobiales bacterium
GTCTTCGTCGAGGACGCCGTCGCGCACACCGCGGTCCTGCCGATCGGCGGCAACCACCTCACCAATGACCTCTCGATCGTCCTGCAGATCCCCTTCGAGTCGGCCGAGCAGGTCAAGGTGACGCACGGCCGCGCGACGCCGACGCCCGGCCCGGTGGACGAGGCGGCGGACCGGCTGGAGGTCGAGGGCTTCGAGGCCGCGCCGCGCGCGGTCTCCCGCCACACGGTCCACGAGGTCCTGGAGGCCCGCCTGGAGCAGATCCTCCAGCTCGTGGGGAAGGAACTGCGCGACTGCGGCTGCGAGGGCCTGCTGCCCGGCGGCGTCGTCCTCACCGGCGGCACGGCGCTCCTGCCCGAACTGGCCGAACTCACGCGCGAGGTGCTCGGCGTGCGCACGCGCATCGGCACGCCGCGCCGCCTGGCCGGCCTGGGCGACTCGCTCGGCGGCCCGGCCTTCGCGACCGGGATCGGGCTGGCCCAGTGGGGTCTGGCCCGCCAGGGGACGCCCGCCGCGGGCCGGCGGTCGTCCGCGGGCCCGCGCCGCCCGGCGCGCGCGCAGGGGGGCGGATTCGGTCGCTGGTTGCGCGAATTGCTGCCGTGAGGCGGCGGGGGGACGATGACTGACGAGCAGCGCCCGCGCGGGAACCGACCGCCGCGTGCGAATCGCGGCGAGACCGGCGATACTGGGGCGGCACAGCCGTCGCCCGGTGGGGGGCCGGGCGGGCAGGACGCGGCGGACGGCGTGGTGTATCTGGCGCGCGAGCGCGCCGGGCAGGGGCGCCGGGGCGGGCGCCCGCGGGGCGCGCGCGACGCGGGCGCGCGGGGGAGTGGCGGGATGTCGGGAGGATCTCGTATGTACGGCTCATCGTTCTCCTTCGGCGAGATCGAAAACTTCGCGAAGATCTGCGTGATCGGGGTCGGCGGCGGCGGCAGCAACGCCGTCAACCGCATGATCGACGCCGGCCTGCAGGGCATCGAGTTCATCACCGTCAACACCGACGCGCAGGCGCTGGTCCACGCGCGCGCCCCGGTCTCGCTGCGCATCGGCGACAAGCTGACCAAGGGGCTCGGCGCGGGCGGCAACCCCAACATCGGCGCGAAGGCCGCCGAGGAGAGCAGCGAGCAGCTCTTCGACTCCCTGCGCGGCGCCGACATGATCTTCGTCACCGCCGGCATGGGCGGCGGCACCGGCACCGGCGCCTCGCCGGTGATCGCGCAGATCGCCAAGGAGGTCGGCGCGCTGACGATCGGCGTCGTCACCAAGCCCTTCGACTTCGAGGGCGCGCGGCGGCGCAACGTCGCCGAGGAGGGCATCGCCCGCCTGAAGGAGCACGTCGACACGCTGATCACGATCCCCAATCAGCGCCTCCTCCAGATGGTCGACAAGAACACGCCCTTCCTCGAAGCCTTCCGCCTGGCCGACGACGTGTTGCGGCAAGGTATCCAGGGCATCTCCGACCTGATCATCAAGACCGGCATCATCAACCTCGACTTCGCCGACGTGCGGAGCATCATGCAGGAGGCCGGCTCGGCGCTGATGGCGATCGGCCATGGCACCGGCGAGGGGCGGACGGTCAACGCCGCCAAGATGGCGATCGAGAGCCCGCTGCTGGAGATCTCGATCGAGGGCGCCACCGGCGTGCTCTACAACATCACCGGCGGCATGGACCTCGGCATGATGGAGATCGACGAGGCGGCGCACATCATCTCCGAGGCGGCCGACCCCGACGCCAACATCATCTTCGGCGCGACGATCGACGAGTCGATGGGCAAGGACGTGACGATCACGCTGATCGCCACCGGCTTCGACGAGGTCAAGAAGGTCCGCCAGATGCCCTCGCGCGGCCAGTCCTACAACACCCCTTACCAGCAGCCCTACGGCAACAACCCGCCGCCGCAGCGGCAGCAGCCGCAGGGGCAGCCGACCGAGCGCGACTGGCCCGCGCCCGAGCGCGAGCGCGACCGCCCGCCCGTCGCCCCGCGCAACGACGAGTACGACTTCCCGCCCTTCATCCGCCGCCTGCGCGAGCGGTGACGGGCGGAGTCGGGTAGTCGGATTGTCGGATAGTCGGCTAGAACCGGCCGGGCCATCGTCGATCGCCCGGCCAGTAGACGTAGCCACTATCCGACTACCC
>DASSSV010000299.1:0-3929 GCA_035708265.1 Thermomicrobiales bacterium
GCATCCTGCCGGGGCTGCGCCCTCGCCGGCACAGGGCGCTGCAGCCGGCGGGCCTTCGTGGGGCGCGCCGCGATCCTCGGCCTGGCCGCGCCCGCGCTGGCCGCCGTCCTCAGCGCCTGCGGCGCCGGCGCGGCGCCACCCGCCGCGACCGCGACGATGACCGCGATGCCGGGGATGGACATGTCGCCGACGGCGGGCGCGCCGGCCGCGACGGCCGCGGCGGCCGGCGTGCCGGGCGGTTCCCCCGCGGCCGGGGTGTCGCCCGCGGCGGGCGGGCCGCGGGTCACGATCGACAACTTCAACTTCGTGCCGAACACGCTGACCGTTCCGGTCGGCACCACCGTCACCTGGACCAACCACGACGACATCGTCCACACCGTTACCAGCAAGGACCAGGTCTTCAACTCGGGGGCGCTCGACACGAACGACTCGTTCACCTACACCTTCACCAAGCCCGGCACCTACCCCTACTTCTGCGCCATCCACCCGATCATGACCGCCCAGGTCGTCGTGCAGTGACGCGCCGCTCGTCGTGACCATCGTCAGCAGCAGGGAGGCACGCGATGACCTTCGATCCGCACCACGCCCACCGGCACATCCCGTCGGACGGCGAGCCCGACGGCGACGGCATCGACCGCCGCGGGTTCTTGAAATGCATGGCCTGGGTCGGCACTGGGCTCGTCTGGACGATGAGCGGCGGCATCCTCTCGGCCTGCACGCTCGGCAGCCAGGCGAATGGCGGCGACACCGCCGACTTCACCTTCGCCCAGATCAGCGACAGCCACATCGGCTTCAAGAACCAGCCGAACCAGGACGTGACGGCGACCTTCCAGGAGGCGATCGGCAAGATCAACGCCCTGCCGACGCCGCCCGCCTTCATCCTGCACACCGGCGACCTCAGCCACCTGTCGAAGCCCGACGAGTTCGACACCGTCGAGCAGGCGCTCAAGAGCGCCAGGTCCGGCAAGGTCTTCTACACGCCCGGCGAGCACGACGTCTTCAGCGACAACGGCAAGATGTACCTCGACCGCTACGGCAAGGGCACCAGCGGCCAGGGCTGGCAGAGTTTCGACTACAAGGGCATCCACTTCGTCGGCCTGGTCAACGTCATCGGCCTGCAGAACAACGGGCTGGGGCATCTCGGCCAGGACCAGCTCGACTGGCTCAAGAAGGATCTGCAAGGGCTCTCCAGCAGCACGCCGGTCGTCGTCTTCGCCCACATCCCCCTCTGGATGGTCTACCCGCCGTGGGGGTGGGGCACCGCCGACGCCGAGCAGGCGCTGGGGCTGCTGCGGCGCTTCGGGTCGGTGACGGTGTTGAACGGGCACATCCACCAGGTTATCCAGAAAGTCGACGGCAACATCACCTTCCACACCGCGCGCGGCACCGCCTTCCCCCAGCCGGCGCCCGGTACGGCGCCCGCGCCCGGCCCGCTGGTCGTGCCGGCCGGCCAGTTGCGCGCCACGCTCGGCGTGACCAGCGTGAACTACGTCCGGGGCCTCAACCCCCTGGCGATCATCGACACGACGCTCGGCTAGCGCGAGGTGGAGGGGACCGCCATGGTCAGACGGGATCGGCGCAGGGCGGCGCGACGCGGCGTCTGCCCGCACGACGCGACGGCGCGGCAGGTCGTCGCGGAGGCCGAGCGAGAATGGCGGCTCCTGGCCCGGTTCGACCGCCAGCAGCGGGAACGCCTCATCTTCCTGCGCTGGCTCTACCGCGTGGGCCTGGTGACGGAGGGGGACTGATGGGCGCCGCTCGCGACCGGCACGCCGCCTGGGCCGACCTCCTCCCGGCGCACGCCCTCGGCGCGCTCGCCGGGCGCGAGCGGCGCGCCCTGGTCAGGCACCTGGCGACCTGTCCCGCCTGCCGGCGCGACCTCGCGGCGCTGCGCGAGACGGCCGACCTGCTCGTCTACGCCGCCCCGCCGGCGTGCCTCGACCCCGCCGTGAAGATGCTGCTCCGGGGGAGACTATGCGCGATAATGCGACGACGTGCGACAAGCGTGAACCGGCCGGCCGGGGATGCGCCGGGGGATCGGGCCGGGGGCACGACGCCGGGCGCGGCCGCCGGCCGATCGCCGTGGAGGGGGCGCAGATGGGCGCTGCCGGGCCGCCACCGGCCTCGCCGGGGCGCGACGACGCGGAGTTGATGCGGCAACTCGCCGCCGGGTCGCTGGAGGCGCTCGGCCCGCTCCACGCCCGCTACGCGCCGCTGATCTTCAACCTGGCGGCCCAGACGCTCGACCGCGCGGCGGCCGAGGAGATCGTGCAGGAGGTCTTCGTCGCCGTCTGGCGCAACGCCGCCACCTTCGACCCGGCGCGCGGCGCCTTCCGCAGTTGGATCTTGCAGATCGCCCACCTGCGGATCCTCAACGAGTTGCGGCGGCGCGGCCGCCGGCCCCGGGCGGCGGCCGACCCCGACGGCCTGCTCCTGGCGAGCCTGCCCGATCGGGAACCGGAGCCGGACGAGCTGGCCTGGCGCGAGTACCGCCGCGCGGCGGTGCAGTCGGCGGTGGCGGCGCTGCCGCCGCAGCAGCGCCAGGCGCTCAGCCTGGCCTTCTTCGACGAGTTGACGCACGAGCAGGTGGCCGCGTTCCTGAACCTGCCGCTCGGCACGGCCAAGACCCGCATCCGCGCCGGCCTGCAGAAGCTCCGCCTGCAGCTCGCGCCGCTGGTGCTGGTGGCGCTGGCCGCCGTCGCCGGCACGCTAGGCGTGCGCGTGCAGCAGCAACGGGCGCAGCAGGCGCGCGATCAGGCGGCCCTCCGCCTGGTGACGCAGAGCGACCTTGCGCCGCGCCGCCTGACGGCCGTGCCCGGCGTGCCCACGGCGACGCACGCCAACTATCGCAGCCGCCCCGGCAACGACCTCGCCGTCATCAACCTCGAGAACTTCGCGCCCGCGCCCGCGGGCAAGGTCTACCAGGCCTGGTTCCGCATCGGCGGGACCTGGTACTCCCTCGGCACGGCCCACCTGGACGCCGGCGGCAACGCCATTCTGATCGCCCAGGGCAGCGAACTGGCGACTCCGCCCGACGCCCTGGAGGTCACGCTGGAGCCGGCCGGCAGCACGAAGACCCCGACCGGGCCGGTGATCGTCTCCTGGCCCTAGCGAGTGACGAGTGACGAGTGACGAGTGACGAGGAGACGGCGGATGGCCGGTGATCGTCTCTCGGTCTGGGCCGTGAAGCAGTAGCACTAATCGCCGCGCGATGCGCGCGCTCGGCGGCGTGGAGATAGAACCGAGCAGACGCGCGGGGGCGGCGCCGTCCCCGCGCGCCGCCATGCGCGCCGCGTTTCGTCTACCCTCCGTCCCCTCGTCACTCGTCGCTCATCACTCGTCACTCAGAAGACGAGCAGCGCGATGATCGTGCCGGCGCAGAGGTAGGCGCCGTAGGGGATGAAGTCGCGCATCGTGCGCACGCGCAGGGCGACGAGGGTCAGGCCGCCGACCGCGCCGAGGAGCATCCCGAGCGTCAGCGCCGCGACCGTGCCCGGGCCGGCCATCGCGCCGATCATCGCCGCGAGCAGCACGTCGCCGGAGCCGAGCGCGCGGCGGCGGTAGAGGACCAGCGCGAGCGCGTAGAGGAAGAGGAAGAGTGCCGCCGCCGCCACCGCGGCGACGACCGCCCACAAGAGGTCGTGCGGCCGCTCGGGCAGGAGCACGGCGTCGGCGAACGCCAGCAGCAGCCCCGTGTAGATCACCTGCGGGAAGATCAGGTGGTGCCGCCAGTCGATGCGCAGTACGACCAGCAGGACGGCGATGAAGACGATCGTCACGGCCGTGCCGGGGTGGAGGCCGTAGCGCAGGGAGGCCAGCGCGAAGAGCGCGCCGGTCACCAGCTCGGTCGCCGGGCGCAGCCAGGGCATCGCCACACCGCACCCCGCGCAGCGCCCCGCCCAGAGCGGGCCGAGCAGCGGGACCAGCGC
>DASSSV010000300.1:0-2012 GCA_035708265.1 Thermomicrobiales bacterium
TCCGTCGAAGAACCGTCGGACTGCTGGGCTCTTCAACGTGGACTGCATGGGGGCCTCCTCGTGCCTGGCGCGACGCCGTCGCGCGCGGGCGACCGACCTCTGGTGCGCCTCGGGAGGGCGCGCACCGGACGATCCTGATTCTAGTGGCCCGGCTGGTGGCCGCACAAGGGGACGCGGCCACGGTGGGCCGCCTGCCAGGCGAGTGCCCGCGTCAGCCCAGGCCGGCCTGGCGCGCCCGGACGATCGCCTGGGCGCGGTCGGCGACCTGGAGCTTGCCGAAGATGTTGCTGACGTAGTTGCGCACCGTCTTGGGGCTCAGCCCGAGCCGCTGGGCGATGGCCTGGTTGTTCGCGCCCGCCGCCATCAGCCGCAGCACGCCGCGCTCGCTCTCGGTCAGCTCGGGGAAGGCCGCGGCGGTCGTGGCGGGGCGCGCCGCGAAGAAGGTCATCATCCGCGCGGCGAGGGCCGGGCTGAAGATCGCCTCGCCGCGGCCCACCGCCAGGATCGCCCGCGCGATCTCCTCGTCGTCCATGTCCTTCAGCACGTAGCCGCGCGCGCCCGCCCGCATCGCCGCGAAGACCGAGTCGTCATCCTCGAACATCGTCACCACCAGCACGCGGCTCTCGGGCCGGGCCGCGACGATCTGCCGGATCGCGGTCAGGCCGTCGCCGCCGGGCATTTGCAGGTCCATCAGGATGACGTCGGGGCGCAGCGAGGTCGCCAGGCGCACCGCCTCCGGTCCCGAGGCGGCCTCGCCGACGAGGCGCAGCGCGGGCTGGCCGCCGAGCAGCGCCCGGAGCCCCTTGCGGAAGATCGGGTGGTCGTCGGCGATCAGGACGGTCAGCGCCGCGTCGCTCATGGGGCGTGCCTCCGGGGGAGGATCGCGGTCACGCAGGCGCCGCCGCCCGGCGGCGCCGCGAGGATGAGCGAGCCGCCCAGCTCGGCGGCGCGCTCGCGCATCGAGGTCAGGCCGACTCCGACGCCGCGCTCGGCCGGCGGGCCGACCCCGTCGTCGCGGATCGTCAGCGTCAGCGCGCCGTCGGCGTCCTCCAGCCGCACGACGCAGGAGGCGGCTCGGGCGTGTTTCGCGACGTTATGAACCGCCTCGGCGGCGATCCGGTAGAGCGCCACCTCGACCGCCGCGCCGAGCGGCGGCAGCGTCGCGGGCAGCTCCAGGGTCAGCGTCGCCGGCGCGGCGACCGCGCCAAGGCCGCGCAGTGCGCCGTCCAGGCCGAGCTCGTCGAGCAGCGGCGGGCGCAGGTCGTAGACCAGGCGGCGGATCTCGGCGGTGGCCGCGCGCACATCGTCGCGGAGGCCGTCGATCAGCGCCTCGGCCTCGGCCGGCTCCTCGCGCAGCACCCGCCGCACCGCGCCCAGTTGCATCCGCAGCGACGCCAGCGTCGGGCCGAGGCTGTCGTGCAGGTCGCGGCGGATGCGCCGCCGCTCCTCCTCGCGCGCGCTGACCAGTTCCTCGCGCGAGACCCGGAGCGCGTCGGAGAGCCGGGCGGCGTGGAGGGTGATGCCCACCTGCCGGGCCAGGTCGTGCAGCAGGCGCCGGTCGTCCGCCGAGAGCGCCTCGCCCGGTCGCCGCGCCGCCGCGTGCAGCGTGCCGATCGCCACGCCGCGGAAGGCCAGCGGGACGGTCAGGAGTTCCGCGCGGGGCGGCGGCGCACCGTAGGTCGTCGTGCGCGCCCCGTCGTCCGGGTCGGTCTCGATCGCCACGTAGGGGAGCCGCAGCGTGGCCGCGATCGTCGCGGCGATCGTCGGGATGATGCCGTCCGGCGACCGGTCCTGCTCGTGACCGAGGCGCTGAGCGACCTCGCTGAGCACCGCGTAGGGATCGTCGTGCCAGTCGTAGACCAGGCGATCGACATGCACCCGCAGCCAGGCGTGGACAGGCAGGACGGTGACGGCGATGACGACCAGGGCGAGCAGGGTCAGCCACCAGGCCGGGGCCGGCTCATGCCCGTTGAACCCGCCGAGCGCGATGACGGCGACGAAGGCGGCGGCGA
>DASSSV010000301.1:0-19930 GCA_035708265.1 Thermomicrobiales bacterium
AGGATTGGGAGAGGGGGGCCGGGGGGGTGAGGGCGAACCGCGTCCCGTGACGAACGCGCCGCCGCCGGCGTAGCATAGCCCCGGCGGCCCGCCGCGCCGGCCGCTGTCGCGGAAGGAGCGCGCCGATGTACCGGTCAGTGAAGTACCCAACCAGCCCGGCCGAGGCCGAGGCGTTCGTCGCCCGCCAGCGCCACGGCTACCTGATCGCCACGCCGCCCGGTGGCCACCCGCAGGTCAGCATCCTGCCCTTCGTCAAGGAGGGCGACCGGATCGAACTGCATTGCGTGCAGGAGGATCCCACGTTCGCCGCGGTGCGCGCCAATCCGCGCGTCACCTTCCACGTCTCCGACTTCCTCGCCTTTACGCCGCACGACTGGGTCGACCCGCAGGACGGCGGGCGCGGCACGCTGAATTTCCGCGCCGTCTCCTACGCCTGCGAGGCGACGACCTCCACCGACCCGGCCGAGGTCGCGACCGCGCTCGCGCGCCTCCTCGCCGCCTACGAGCCCGGCGCCACCTACGAACCGCTCGCCGACGGCAACTTCTACGGCCCGCGCCTGCGGCGGCTGGCCGTCGTCCGCCTGCGCGTCCTCGCGACCGACGCCAAGTTCAAGGTCGGCCCCGCCGCCCCGGTCGAGGTCAAGCGGCGCGTCGTCGCCGGCCTCCGCGCGCGCGACGAGCCCGGCGACGCCCGCGCTGCCGGCGAGATCGCGGCCACGCTGCCGGACGAGGGCTGACCTCCGCGATGCGCGCCCTGTCGCTGTCCTCCCAAACGGAAGGTGTCAGGGCGATGGCGCGCGCCGCCAGCCGGTCCCGACGTGCCAATCGAAGGTGTTGAGTTCGCCGATGATGGGCGCCTGCCGTGCGACGAGCTCTACTTCAACCGCTGCTCGCGCCGGCTGTAAATGCGGGGCCTGGGGGATGACCAGAATCCCGGCATGGGGCCGGTAAACGCCCCAGCGGCGCGACCAGCGATGGCAGGCGCGGTGCAGGAGGATGAGGTCGTCGCAGTTGTGGGTGACGAGGATCCGGCCGGCCTCCGCCGCTTCCGCCAGATGCACCCCATCACTAGCCCCCTGGAGCCCCAGGTCGACCGCCGTGACCGCATCGTGCCCAGCGGTCCGCAAGAGGGCCGTTAGCGCCATCGAAATGTTGTGATCGAGATGGAAACGGGCCATCTTGGCGCGATTATGCAGCGTTCGCAGCGAGGCGCGCGTCGATGACGGCCTGGTTCTCGTGATAATAGGCCAGCGCGGCTTCGACCTCCTCGTCAGTGATGCCGTAATCCACGGCTGTGCGATGACGATCGCCATCAACCATGCGCAAGTAGCCGATCAGTGCCCAGACGGAAAGCGCCGAGTCTTTGAGCACCGCTTCCGCCGCGTTGCGCCGCCACGGATGAGGCTCGATCCAGCGCTCGATCAGCGCGCGTCGGCGTTCTTCGTCTGCCACATCATACCCCTCCCGTCACCAGCCCTTACCACAGAAGTATACCTCCTTGACGCCCCCGCCGCCCGGTGCGAGAAACGGGCGGTCGCGAGTCGCGCGCCGCGGATTGCCCGCGGCGGGGGATGGTGATAGGAATACGCGGTAGTCGTGGCACGAGGCACAGCGCAAGGAGGGAGGACTATGCCCGAGAGAGGGGGGTCGCAGGCGACCCAACGAGCGGCACGGGGCGGCAGGGGCGCCGCCGGGCGGGCGCAGGCCGACGCCGCGGTGCTGCAAGGTGTCGAGTGGCGGCTGATCGGCCCGTTCCGCGGCGGGCGCGTGATCGCCGTCCACGGCGACCCGTTTAGCCAGGGGGTCTTCTACTTCGGCTCGACCGGCGGCGGCGTCTGGAAGACGACCGACGCCGGCGTCACCTGGCGCAACGTCTCCGACGGCTACTTCAGCAGCGCCTCGGTCGGCGCGCTCGACGTTTGCGAGTCCGACCCGAACGTGCTCTACGTCGGGACCGGCGAGTCGACGATCCGCGGCAACGTCGCGCAGGGCGACGGCGTCTACAAGTCCACCGACGCCGGCAAGACCTGGACGCATTGCGGGCTGGCCGAGACGCAGACGATCGGCAAGGTCCGCGTCCACCCGCACAACCCGGATCTGGTCTACGTCGCCGCGTTCGGCCACGTCTTTGGGCCGAACAAGGAGCGCGGCGTCTATCGCTCCAAGGACGGCGGCAAGACCTGGGAGCAGGTGCTCTTCAGGAGTGAGAAGGCCGGCGCGGTGGACCTAGCGATGGACCCGACCAACCCGCGCATCCTCTACGCCGCCTTCTGGGAGGCGCACCGCACGCCCTACCTGCTGTCGAGCGGCGGCGAGGGGAGCGGGCTCTTCAAGTCCACCGACGGCGGCGACACCTGGACCGAACTGACCCGCAAACCGGGGATGCCGAAGGGCGTCGTCGGCAAGATCGGCGTGGACGTCTCGCGCGCGCAGCCCGAGCGCGTCTGGGCGCTGGTCGAGGCGAAGGACGGCGGCCTCTTCCGCTCCGACGACGGCGGCGAGACTTGGCGGAAGACCAACGACGAGCAGGAGATCCGCCAGCGCGCCTGGTACTACACCCACGTCATCGCCGACCCGCAGGACCCCAACACGGTCTACTGCCCCAACGTCGCCTTCCTCAAGTCGACCGACGGCGGCAAGACCTTCGTCTCGATCCCGACGCCGCACGGCGACGACCACGCGCTCTGGATCGACCCGCGGGACAACCGCCGCATGATCGAGGGGAACGACGGCGGCGCCTGCATCACCTTCGACGGCGGCGTCTCCTGGTCCTCGATCTACAACCAGCCGACCGCCGAGTTCTACCACGTTGTCACCGACACGGAGACGCCGTACCGCGTCTACGGCGCGCAGCAGGACAATTCCACCCTCAGCGTGCCGAGCCGCTCCGACGCCGGGGCGATCACCTTCGCCGAGTGCTACCCGGTCGGCGGCGGCGAGAGCGGCCACATCGCCGTCCGCCCCGACGACCCGAACATCGTCTACGCCGGCAGCTACGGCGGCCTGCTGACGCGCTACGACCACCGCACGCGGCAGTCGCGCAACATCTCGCCCTGGCCGGACAACCCGATGGGTTGGGGCGCCAAGGACCTCAAATTCCGCTTCCAGTGGACCTACCCGATCGTCCTCTCGCCCCACGACCCCAACGTCCTCTACGCCTGCTCGCAGCACGTCCACCGCACGACCGACGAGGGCGCGAGCTGGCAGATCATCAGCCCGGACCTGACGCGCAACGATATGGCGAAGATGGAGCCGTCGGGCGGACCGATCACCAAGGACAGCACCAGCGTCGAGTACTACGGCACCATCTTCGCCTTCGCCGAGTCGCCGGTGCAGAAAGGCGTCCTCTGGGCCGGCTCGGACGACGGCCGCATCCACGTCTCGCGCGACGACGGCCAGACCTGGGACGACGTGACGCCGGACCAGCGGGTGCTGCCGGAGTGGGCGCTCATCTCGATCATCGAGCCCTCGCCGCACGACGCGGCTACCGCCTACGTCGCCGCCAACCGCTACAAACTCGACGACTTCGCGCCGTACTTCCTGAAGACGACCGACTACGGCAAGACCTGGCGGCGCATCGCGGGCGGCATCCCGGCGACCGAGTATGCGCGCACGATCCGCGAGGACCCGGAGCAGCGCGGCACGCTCTACGCAGGGACCGAGCGCGGCGTCAACGTCTCGTTCGACGACGGCGGGTCGTGGCAGCCCCTGAAGGGCAACCTGCCGGTCGTGCCGGTCCACGACCTCGCGGTCAAGGACGGCGCCCTCGTCGCGGCGACGCACGGCCGCTCCTTCTGGATCCTCGACGACCTCGCGCTGATCCATCAACTCCGCGAGCAGGGCGCCAAGCCCATGCAACTCTTCACGCCGCGCCCGACGATCCGCTACCGGAGCGGGATGCGCCGCATCCGCAACAACCCCGACAACCGGCGCAACTTCCAGGGCGCCGGCGGCGCGGTCGTCACCTCCTACCAGCGGCGCAAGCCGAACGGCGAGGAGGAGCTGACCTTCCTCGACGCCGGGCAGAACCCGCCGGCCGGCGTGGTCGTCGCCTACTCCTTCAAGGAGAAGCCCGACAAGCCGGTGACGCTGACCTTCAAGGACGCCCGGGGCGACGTCATCAAGACCTTCAAGAGCAAGCCGGCCGAGCAGCCGCCCGCGGAGGGCGCCGCCGAGGTCCCGGGGCCGACGCCGGGCGAGCGGCCGCCGGAGGGCGGGCGGGAGGAGAAGAAGGAGCCGACGGTGCCGGCCGAGGCGGGGCTCAACCGCTTCGTCTGGAACCTGCGCTACCCCGACGCCCGCAACGTCAAGGGCGCGGTCCTCTGGGCCGGCAACGTCGAGGGCCCGCTGGCGCCGCCGGGCACCTACCAGGTCGAGCTCGCCGTCGACGGCCAGACCGAGACGGCGACCTTCGAGCTGCTGAAGGACCCGCGCGTCGCGGCGACGCAGCAGGACCTGGACGAGCAGTTCACGTTCCTGCTGCAGATCCGCGACAAGCTCAGCGAGGCGCACGACGCGGTCAACCAGCTCCGCTCGATCCGCCAGCAGGCCGACGAGTGGGCCAAGCGCGCGAAGGGCGAGCCGGGCGAGCAGCGGGTCGCCGACGAGGCCAAGGCGCTCAACGAGAAGTTGACGGCGATCGAGGAAGAGCTGATCCAGTCGCGCTCGAAGGCGATGGAGGACCCGCTGAACTTCCCGATCAAGCTCAACAACAAGCTCGCCGCGCTGTCCGGCGTCGTGGCGAGCAGCGACGCCGCGCCGACGCAGCAGGCGCGCGACGTCTACGACGATCTGGCGGGACGGATCGACCAGCAGGTCCAGCGGCTGCGCGAGGTGGCCGACAAGGACGTCGAGGCGTTCAACGCCACCCTGCGCCGCGAGGAAGTCCCGGCGATCGTCCCGCCCCAGCCGGCCGCGGAGGGGCAGTAGCCCGGAAAGGAGGGGGCAAAGGGTTCGGCATCGGGCCGGGCGCCAGCGCCCGCGGTTGAAACCGCGGCTAGGGGCTCGCGCCGCTCGCCACGAAGTCCGCCGGCGCGGACTGGGACGAGCCTCAACCCGCGCCGGCGGGTTTCGCGGCGAGCGGGAGCGAGCCCCTAGCGGTGACTTTAGTCGCCCCCCCATCCGCCGCCGAACGACCGGCTCATCACCAACCTACGCATACGGAGGAGGGAGCAGCATGGCCACGCAGTCCGCGAGCAGCGACGCCGCGACGATCGACAGCACCGTGCTGGGGCAACTCGAATGGCGCTGCATCGGGCCGCACCGCGGCGGCCGGGTCGTCGCCGTCGCGGGCGACCCGGTCCACGAGCAGGTCTTCTACTTCGGCGCCTGCGCCGGCGGCGTCTGGAAGACCGTCGACGGCGGCACCTACTGGGAGAACGTCTCCGACGGCTTCTTCACCACGGCGGCGGTCGGCGCCATCGCCGTCGCGGAGTCCGACCCCAACGTCATCTACGCCGGCACCGGCGAGACCGCCATCCGCGGCAACGTCTCGCACGGCGACGGCGTCTACAAGTCGACCGACGGCGGCAAGACCTGGCAGAACGTCGGGCTGCAGGACACCCGCCACATCGCGCGCATCCGCATCCACCCGCAGAACCCCGACCTCGTCTACGTCGCGGCGCTCGGCCACGCCTGGGGGCCGAATAAGGAGCGCGGCGTCTACCGCAGCAAGGACGGCGGGCAGACCTGGGAGCAGGTCCTGTTCAGGAGCGAGAAAGCGGGCGCCATCGATCTCTCGCTGGACCCCAACAACCCCCGCATCCTCTACGCGGCGATGTGGGAGGCGCAGCGCTATCCCCACGCGCTCGTCAGCGGCGGCGAGGGCAGCGGGATCTTCAAGTCGACCGACGGCGGCGACACCTGGACCGAGATCACCCGCAACAAGGGGCTGCCGACCGGCGTGCTCGGCAAGATCGGTGTGGCGGTCTCGCCCGCGCAGTCCGGCCGCGTCTGGGCGCTGGTCGAGGCGACCGACGGCGCGCTCTTCCGCTCCGACGACGGCGGCGAGACCTGGCAGCGCGTCTGCGAGGAGGGCGACCTGCGCCGCCGCGCCTGGTCCTACATCCACATCTTCGCCGACCCGCAGGACCCCGATACGATGTGGGTGCTCAACCTCCAGTGCTGGAAGTCGACCGACGGCGGCAAGACCTTCACCGCCGTGCCGACGCCGCACGGCGACAACCACGACCTCTGGATCGACCCGAAGAACACCCAGCGGATGATCGAGGGGAACGACGGCGGCGCCTGCGTCTCCTTCAACGGCGGCGCCTCGTGGACCACGATCTACAACCAGCCGACCGCGCAGTTCTACCACGTCACGACCGACACGCAGTTCCCCTACCGCGTCTACGGCTCGCAGCAGGACAACAGCGCGATCACCGTGCCGAGCCGCTCCTTCAAGGGGCCGATCACTGAGCAGGACTGGTACGTGCCGGGCGGCGGCGAGAGCGGCTACATCGCCGTGCGGCCCGACAACCCGAATGTTGTCTTCGGCGGCGCGGTCGGCAGCGGCCCCGGCGACGGCCTGCTCTACCGCTACGACCACCGCACCGGCCAGGTGCGCAACATCACCGTCTGGCCCGAGGTGAAGGGCATGGGCGGCGGCGCGAAGGACGTCCGCTACCGCTTCCAGTGGACCTTCCCGATCGAGCTCTCGCCGCACGACCCCAACGTCCTCTACACCTGCGGCAACCACGTCTTCCGGTCGACCGACGAGGGCCACAGTTGGGAGGCGATCAGCCCCGACCTGACGCGCAACGACGAGAGCAAGTTGCAGCCCTCGGGCGGGCCGATCACGCGCGACAACACCGGCGCCGAGCACTACTGCACGATCTTCGCCTTCGTGGAGTCGCCGCACGAGCCGGGCGTCTTCTGGGCCGGCAGCGACGACGGCCTGATCCATATCTCCAAAGACGGCGGCAAGACCTGGCAGAACGTGACGCCACCGGCGAACCTCCTGCCCGAGTGGTCGCTGATCTCGATCATCGAGCAGTCGCCGCACGACCCGGCCACGGCCTACGTCGCCGCGACGCGCTACAAGCACGACGACAACCGGCCCTACCTCCTCAAGACGAACGACTACGGCAAGACCTGGCAGGCGATCACCAACGGCATCCCCGCCGACGACTTCACCCGCACGATCCGCGAGGACCCGAAGCAGCGCGGGCTCCTCTTCGCCGGCACCGAGACCGCCGTCTACGTGTCGTTCGACGACGGCGGCCACTGGCAGCGCCTCGGCGGCAACGTCCCGGTGGTGCCGATCCACGACCTGGCGATCAAGGACGACGAGCTGATCCTGGCGACGCACGGCCGCTCGTTCTGGATCCTCGACGACCTGACGCCGCTGCGCCAGATCGCCGCGCAGGGCGCGCCCGAGTCGGCGACGCTCTTCCCGCCGAAGCCGACCTACCGCGTCGTCGGCGGGCGGGGCTTCCCGGCGCAGTCGCCAACCGGGCTGAACTTCCGCCGCGGCGGCGCGCTGGTGGTGACCTACCGGCAGCGCCAGAAGCCCAACGGCGAGACGGTGACGGAGTACGTCGACGCCGGGCAGAACCCGCCCGAGGGCGTCCAGGTCTTCTACTACCTCAAGGATCAGCCGCAAGGCGAAGTCAAACTGACCTTCCTCGACAAGGACGGCAACGAGATCAAGTCCTTCTCCAGCCAGGGCAACGGCCAGGCGCCCGCCGCCGACCAGGGCGTGGTGGTGGAGCGCGGGCTGACCGAGGGTCAGGAGCAGCCGTCGCCCGAAGTGAAGGAGACGGCGGCCGCGAAGACCCCGGAGCCGCGCGTGCCCGCTGCGCCGGGCCTCAACCGCTTCGTCTGGAACATGCGCTACCCCGACCCGCGGCAGATCCAGGGCGAGAACGCGCTGGAGCGCAACATCGTCCCCGGCCCGCTGGTGGCGCCAGGCGCCTACCAGGTGCGCCTGACGGTGGACGGCCAGGACTACACGCAGCCGTTCGAGCTGCTGAAGGACCCGCGCCAGGAGACGACGCCGGCGGACTTCAAGGCGCAGGTGGCGCTCCTCCTCGGCATCCGCGACCAGCTCAACGCGATCACCGACGCGGTCGTGCGCCTGCGCGACCTGCGCGAGCAGGCCGACGACTGGACGCGCCGCACCGCCGACCGCCCCAACGCCGACGAGGTCAAGCAGGCGGCGGCGGACCTGAAGGCGAAGCTGAAGGGGGTCGAGGACGAGCTGGTCCAGGTCGAGGCGTCCAGCCCGCTCGCCTTCCCCGCGCGCCTCAGAGAGAAGCTGGCGACGCTGACGGCGATCGTCGCTGGCGCCGACTTCGCGCCGACGCGGCAGGCGCAAGAGGTCTACGACAGCCTCGCCGAGCGCGTGAGTCAGCAGGTCGAGCAGTTGCAGGAGATCATCGACACCGACGTGGCGAACTTCAACGGCGTGCTGCGCCGCGCCGAGGTCTCGCCCGTCGAGCCGCTGCCCGCCGGGACGCAGTAGGACTCAGGGCTCAGGACTCAGGACTCCGTGAAGACGGGCGGGGGCCGGCCGGGATTGTCCGGCCGGCCCCCTGCTTATTGACGGTGGGCATCGGTCAGCCGATTACCACCTTGCCGATGACGCCGGTCGCGGAGAGCAGGCCGACCGCGATCAGGATCGCGACGGCCACCAGGGCGCTGGCGACCCACCAGCGGCGGGCCCGGCCCGGGCCCAGGCCGAGCCAGCCCAGCGCGCCCCAGGCCAGTCCCTCCAGCAGGAACCACGGTTCGTTGAACACCATGTCCTGCACGTCGGCCGCCCGGCGATCGACCGACGCCCACACAGAGGCGGGATAGTCGATCCGCAGCAGGCCGGCCAGGCTCAGCACCCGCTGCGCTTCGTCGATCAGCGCGTGCATGACGCAGCCCACCGCGACCGCCCAGCACAGGCCCAGCAACACCGGGCGCGCGGCGCGCCGCGACCACAGCGGCAGCAGCGCGACGGGGAGGACGGCCGCGGCGAGCAGGATGACCGTCGCCGCGACGTTGATGAACCGAAACAACCCGGGCTGGGCCAGCGTCCCGGGCAGCCCGGCCGTGCCGCCGAGCGCGTAGTAGCCGCGGTAGAGTGCGTAGCCCAGCCCCCACGCGCCGGCGAAGAGGCTCACGCGGGCCAGTTGCGCCCGACAGGTCTCGATGTTGTCAAAGGCCGTGACGACGCCACCTCCCTTCGTGCGCGAACCGCCAGGCTGCCCCTCCTTTCCCGACGCAACCATCGCTATCGCCCGTGGTCGCTCGTGGCCCGCGCCGTCCTCAATGTCTGATCTTGCCCCGCCGCGCCATCGCGCGCCGCGCGCCGGAAGCCCCAGGCCGCCGCACCGAGCAGGAGCCCCCAGACCAGGAACCACGGGTCCCACAGCGCGACGTGCCAGCGCAGCGCCGTCCAATCCACCGCCGCGGGCGCCGCGACGACGCCGGCCAGCGCCAGCCCGCCGACGGCCACGTTGAGCCCGCCCCACACGGTCAGCAGCGCGCTCGCGCCCCATGCGCCGACGAGCAACACCCAGTGCGGGAAGAAGCGCCCCCACGGCCGGACCAGCGCGAGCGCCAGCGCGGCCGCGACGACCTTCGCCGCGCCGGTGGCCCAGACGACCGCGATCATCGCCGGGTCGCGCGCCCGGCCCAGCCTGGCGATCTCGCCGCCGATGGTGTCGAGGCCGGCCGTCCCGCCCGCCGCCCAGTAGAAACTCACCGCGGCGGACAGCAACGCCAGCGCGGCCGCCGCGTACGCGGGCCAGGCGGAGCGCCGGGCGGGCGCGGCAGGCGTCACGGCGGCGCCGACCATGTCCTGCCGCGCTCTATGCTCTGCTGCGTTCTTGCCGAGACGTGGCGGTGCATCCTCGCCATTGGTGGGGGTGAGTGCGAGAGATGGGGTCTATCCCGCACTCATAGAACTCCGAGGTGTCGACCTCAAGCTCGTTGACTTCCGCGATCCGCAATTGTGGATCGAGCAGCAGATCGAAGCTGAAGGGGATATCGGCCTCCCAGCTCACGCCGTCTGGCGGCTTGCCCCCGCCATATTCCAGCGTCACCTCGACTATGCCGCTGCCGGTGATGTGACTCCCCGCTTCTGTAACCTCGATCGAGTCAACATCAACCTGGCTCACTCCGTTGAGCGAGGTATGCGAGGAGAGCCCGTCGAGTTCCGCGGGGAAGTGATCGGCCAGGTACGCGAAGAGCGTCCCCTCGAGCGCGGGGATCTCCACTATCCGCTCGCGCGGCGGGTTGACTACGACCAGCCGGAATCTGTCGTAGCCGTGCGCGCGCGCCCATTCGCGCAACTCGCGAATCTTGCCCGCCGACTCGCGCAGCACCGATTGCGCCTTCACCTCGATCGCAATCTTCCGGCCATCCTTAGTGGCCACGAGATCGTAGCGCATATTCCCGTCGCGCACTTCTCTGGTGACAGCATAGCCCGCGGCTTCGAGTTCCCCCACGACCTCCTCCACCTTGGCGGCTTCGAGATATTGCGCCAGCGCGGTCATCACACACCTCCGTCGATGGGGCCGGAGGCTACATGCCGGGAAGACAACGAGCCGACCTCCACGTAAAGTATGTGCTCGTGACTTTGTATGAGCAAGGAGTCCAGTTCATTGGCGACATTCGGAGGCGCGCCGACATAGTCGAGATCGTAATCCCGCGTCGTGTCGACTCGCTCGGAAGAGCACTTCACAATCGCGTGGTCGTCGGCGTAGACCACACCTTTGAGCGCATCCAGAATTGGCTTGATGATATTGTCGACGTCCGCTGGATTCCGCCGATACAACCAGACGATCCGCGCGTAGAGGTCGCCGGCGAGCGGCGAGTCGCTGGCGAACCGCGATACGGCTTCCTCCCGCAAAGCCCTCGCGAAGCGCTTGGTACTCTCCCCCTGGATCGACACGGGCCTCAGCGCCACGGCCATCGCGAACGTCATGCGGCGTCCTGCCCTTCAACCGACCCTGGCGAGTGCCATGTTGGTGTAGACACAGCCGCCCCTCCCCGCCTGCGCGGGGAGGGGCGGCGCGCGGCGCAGGTGTTACTTCGCGTTCTGGGCGGCGGCTTCGAGGGCGCGCTTGGTGAAGACTTTGACGAGGTGCTGGCGGTACTCCTCGGAGGCGTAGATGTCGCCGAGGAAGTCCATCCCCTCGCCGGCCTTGTCGGCCGCGCCCGCGATCGTCTGCTCGTCGAGCTTCTTGCCCTTGAGCGCGTCCTCGGTCGCGGTCGCGCGCGTCGCCTTCGGCCCGGCACCGGTGATCGCCACGCGGCAGTCGGTGCAGGTGCCGGAGTCGTCGAGGTTGACGACCGCGGCGACGCCGACGACGGCGTAGCCCGACGCCGGGTGCGAGAACTTCTGGTAGGACATGCCGGTCTTGCCCTGCTTGGCCGGGATGGTGATCTCGGTCAGCACCTCGCCCGGTTCCAGCGCCGAGGTCAGCAGGTCCACGAAGAAGTCGTCGGCCGCGATCGTGCGGTTGCCGTTCGGCCCGATCGCCTTCATCTGCGCGCCGAGCGCCAGCGCGACCGCCGGCCAGTCGCCGGCCGGGTCGGCGTGCGCCAGCGAGCCGCCGAAGGTGCCGCGGTGGCGGACCATCGGGTCGCCGATGACGTGGGCCGCGTCGTAGAAGATCGGCCAGGACTCCTTGAGCGCCGCGTCCTCCTCGATCGCGCCGTGCGTCGTCAGCGCGCCGATCGTCAGGCCGCCGTCCGCCTGCTGCACGCCGCTGAGGTCCTGGATGCCGCCGAGGTCGATCAGCGCCGGCGGGGTCGCCAGCCGCAGCTTCATCATCGGGATCAGGCTGTGCCCGCCCGCCAGCAGCTTCGCGTCGGCGTGCTGCTGGAGGAGCTGCACCGCCTCCTGCACGCTGGTGGCCCGGTAGTATTCGAACTCGCCCGGAATCATGCCTCTCCTCCCTTACGAGTGACGAGTGACAAGTGACGAGTGACGAGGGGACGAGGCCCGCTCATCACTCGTTACTCGTCGCTTGCATCGCCCGCCAGATCTTCTCCGGCGTCAGCGGCATGTCGAGGTGCCGGATGCCGAGCGGCGAGAGCGCGTCGATCACCGCGTTGACCACCGTCGGCGCGGAGACGATCGTGCCCGCCTCGCCGATGCCCTTGACGCCGAGCGGGTTGACCGGCGAGGGCGTGACCGTGTGCGCCGTCTCGTAGGTCGGCACATCGACCGCCTTCGGCACGGCGTAGTCCATCAGCGAACCGGTGACGAGCTGGCCCTGCTCGTCGTAGACCGCGCCCTCGTAGAGGGCCTGCGCCAGCCCCTGCGTGATCCCGCCTTGCACCTGCCCGGCCGCGAGCAGCGGGTTGATCACGTTGCCGCAGTCGTCCACCGCGACGTAGCGCTGGAGGTCCACCCGCCCGGTGTCCGGGTCCACCTCGACGACCGCGATGTGGGTGCCGAATGGCCAGGTGAAGTTCGACGGGTCGTAGAAGCTCTGCGCCTCCAGGCCCGGCTCCAGGTTGGCGGGGTAGTTGTGCGCCAGGTAGGCCATCAGGGCGATGTCCCCGAACGTCTTCGACCGCTCGGGCGCGCCCTTGACGTTGAACTGGCCGCCGGCGAACTCGATGTCCTCCTCGGCGGCTTCCAGCAGGTGCGCGGCGATCTTCTTCCCCTTCTGGACGATCTTGTCGGTGCTCATCTTGATCGCGATGCCGCCGACCGCCATCGAGCGCGAGCCGAACGTGCCGATGCCGAACTGCACGCGCCCGGTGTCGCCGTGGATCACCTCGATGTCTTCCATCGGGACGCCCAGCTCGTCGGCCACGATCTGCGCGAAGCTCGTCTCGTGCCCCTGCCCGTGCGACGACGACCCGGTGAAAACCGAGACCTTGCCGGTCGGGTGGACGCGCACCGTGGCGCTCTCCCAACCGCCGGCCTGGCCGCCGACGGCGCCGAGGACCTGCGAGGGCGCCATGCCGCAGATCTCGACGTAGGTGCAGAGCCCGATGCCGAGGTGGCGGCCGTGCTGCCGCAGCTCTTCTTGTCGCTTGCGCAGGTCGGCGTAGCCGACCAGGTCCAGCGCCTTGTCCAGCGTGCCGGCGTAGTTGCCGCTGTCGTAGGTGACGGTCGTCGCCGTGGTGAACGGGAACGCCTCGGGCTGGATGTAGTTCTTGCGGCGGACGTCGGCCGGGTCCACGCCGGTCTCATCGGCGACGAGGTCCATCACGCGCTCGACCACGTAGGTCGCCTCGGGCCTCCCGGCGCCGCGGTAGGCGTCGACCGGCGTGGTGTTGGTCAGCGCGCCGTAGACCTTGCAGTCGATGTTGGGGATGGTGTAGTTGCCGGAGAGCATCAGCCCGAAGAGGATCGTCGGGATGCCCGGCGCGAAGGTCGAGAGGTAGGCGCCGAGGTTGGCGTAGGTCGTGACCTTCAGGCCGGTGACCGTGCCGTCGCTCTTCGCGGCGACCTCGACGTCCTCGATGTGGTCGCGGCCGTGGGTCGTGGCGAGGTAGTTCTCGCTGCGCCCCTCGTTCCACTTGACCGGCCGGTTCAGTTCGCGCGCCAGGTACGCGCAGATGACCTCCTCGGCGTAGAGGTAGAGTTTGGAGCCGAAGCCCCCGCCGACGTCCGGGGCGACGATGCGGATCTTCTGCTCCGGCAGGCCCATCGTCAGGGCCAGCAGCAGGCGGACCAGGTGCGGGATCTGCGTCGAAGTGAAGACCGTCAGCTCGTCGGTGCCCCGGTTGTACTCGGCGGTGACGGCGCGCGGCTCGACCGCGTTGGGGATCAGGCGCTGGTTGACCATCCGCTGCTTGATCACCACGTCGGCCTCGGCCGCGGCTTTGGCGAAATCGCCGCCGGCGATGCCCCACTCGAACGCCTTGTTGCTCGGGACGTCGTCGTGGACCAGCGGCGCGCCCTCTTTGAGCGCCTGCTCGGCGTCGGTCACGGCCGACAGCGGCTCGTAGTCGACCCGGATCCGCTCAAGCGCGTCGCGTGCGAGGTAGCGCTCGGTGGCGACCACGACCGCGACGCCGTCGCCGACGTGGCGCACCGTGTCGAAGGCCAGCGCCGGGTGGACCGGCATCTTCATGTCGGGCAGCAGCCAGCCGCAGGGCAGCCCCCCGACCTTGTCCTTGAGGTCGGCGCCGCTGAAGGCGGCGACGACGCCCGGCGCCTGCCGGGCCCCGCTCACGTCGATGCCGCGGATGCGGGCGTGCGCGTACGGCGAGCGCAGGATCGCCGCGTAGAGCGTGCCGGTCGGCGCGATGTCGTCGGTGTAGTTGCCTTGCCCGGTGATGAGCCGGGGATCCTCGACGCGCTTGACCCCACGCCCGAAGTATTTCTCAGCCTGCTCCGGCTTGTCCACGGTGGTTGCCATGAGACACCTCCAGGTACGCCGTCAACGATCGGCTGAGAGCCGCCGGCCGCCGGGCGGCCGACGGCGCGCCCTAGTCGGCCGCCGCCGCCCCCTGCCCCATCTTGTTGGCGGCGTACTGGATCGCCTTGACGATGTGCTGGTAGCCGGTGCAGCGGCAGATGTTGCCGTGCAGCCCGTGGCGGATCTCCGCTTCGCTCGGGTTGGGGTTGTGCTCCAGCAGGTCGTAAGCGCTCATGATCATGCCGGGCGTGCAGTAGCCGCACTGGAGCCCGTGCTCCTCCCAGAAGCCCTCCTGAATCGGGTGCAGTTGCCCGCCCTGCGCCAGCCCCTCGATCGTCATGGCCTCGCCGCCGTCGGCCTGAACAGCGAAGATCGTGCAGGACTTGACCGCGCGGCCGTCGAGCAGGATCGTGCAGGCGCCGCACTGGCTGGTGTCGCAGCCGATGTGGGTGCCGGTCAGGCCGAGCGTGTCGCGCAGGTAGTGGACCAGGAGCAGCCGCGGCTCCACCTCGTCGGTGTGCGTCGTCCCGTTGACGGTCAGCGTGATCTGCTGTGTAGCCATCGCGCGGGTACCCTCCTTCCGTCCGTGTTCCCCGTGAGCCCGTGAACGTGGCCTGCGCGCGGCGCGTCGGCGCCGCCGCGGACTCGCGCTACTGGGACGCCTGGCCGCCCGCCTCGGCGACCCCGTTCTTGACCTGGCCCTCCATGCAGCGGAAGAACTGGCCGGCGATCATCTTGGTGGCCGGCCCGATCAGGCGTTGGCCGACCGAGGCGAGCGGGCCGCCGACCTGGCCGTCGGCGTTGTACTTGACGCGCGTCTTGCCGGACTCGTCCTCCAGGGTGATGTCGCCCGTGCCCTTGACGAAGCCGCCGGAGAAGCTGCCCTCGACCGAGAGGGTGTAGGAGTCGGGCGGCTGCTGGTTGGTCATCGTCACCGTGCCGGTGAAGGTGCCCCGGATGCCGGCGACCCCCGCCTTTAGCACGGTCTCGTAGCGGCCTTCGCCGACTTGCTCGAACTTTTCGCACCCTGGCAGACAGTGCTGCAGCGCCGCGGGGTCGGACAGCGCCGCGTAGGCCGCCTCGCGGGGCGCGTCCATCGTATACGAGCCCTCTATCTTCATCCACCCCTCCTCGCGACTGGGCCACCGCCGGGCGCGCGCCGCGGGTCGGCTCGCCCGGCCGGTCTCGCGTTGGGCGCAGCATATCAGGCTCGTTTGGGGGGGGCAAGCGCCGAGACGATAGACGATAGGAGGCGGCCAGGGGCGGGGGCCGCCGCCTGGATCACACCCAACCCCACGCCGGACGGACTTCGTGCTCCGTGAGTCGCCCCCACCCATTACTCCGGCCGTCACCCCTATCGTCTATCGTCTATCGTCTATCGTCTCCGCACTCGCGGTAGACCGCCTCGATCCGCGCGACCAGGCGGTCGCCGCCGTAGCGGGCGGTGACGGTCTCGCGGCCGGCCGCGACGAGGCGCGCGCGGAGCGCGGGGTCGGCCAGGAGCCGGCCGATCGTCGCGGCCAGCGACGCCGGGTCGCCGTAGCGGGCCAGCAGGCCGTTCTCGCCGTCACGCACGAGCTCGTTGACTGCCGGCACGTCGGTCGTGATGACCGGGCAGCCGGAGGCCATCGCCTCCAGCGGCGGCAGCCCGAAGCCCTCGTAGCGCGTGGGGAGGATCAGCGCGTCGGCCGCGCGGTAGAGCCGGTTCAACTCGGCCGGGTCGGGCCGGCCGAGCAAATGGAGGTGGCCGGCGACGCCGCTCGCCCGCGCGCTCGCCTCCAGCGCGTCGCGGTGGAGCGGGCTGTGCCCGACGAAGACGAAGGACGCGGTCGGGAAGTCGCGCAATACGAGCGGCATCGCCGCCGCCAGCACGTCGAACCCCTTGCGGTACTTGAGCTGGCCGACGTAGAGCAGGAGCGGGCGCGGCAGGTCGAGCGCGGCCGGCTCTTGCGGCAGCGCGTCCTGGTAGGCGACGTCGACCCACTGGGGGATGGTGGCGATGCGCGCCGCGGGGATGCCGTAGCGGCGCAGCGCGCGCGCCTCGTGCTCCGAGATCGCGATCAGCCGATCGGCGGCGCGCAGCGGCGCGTGGATGCGGTAGTTGCGGAGCGCGTGGCGGGGCCGGCGCTCGGCAGCGAGCCGGCGCAGCAGGTCCGGCACGGTGAAGGCGAGGCGGTCGTAGCGCAGCCGGCCCTCGAAGGGGCGGTCGCGGTCGGCCACCAGGTAGTCGTCGTGCAGCGGGCCGTTGGGGGTATGGACGAGCGGCAGGCCGTGGCGGCGGGCGTAGCGCGCGCCCTCGTAGGCGAGGAGGTTGCGGATGTGCCAGAGGTGGACGACGTCGGGGCGCGCGTCGTGGTCGAGCTGGCGACGCAGGTCGGGCGAGCCGAGCGGGCCGGGGCGCGCCGTGCGGACGCCGATGCCGTCGATCGTCCCGCAGGCTGGGCTGCCGGCCGGCTCGTAGCGGTAGATCGTCACCTCGTGCCCGCGCGCGACGAGCCCCCGCGCCAGGGCGTACTCCGGCCAGTTCCGGTAGAGCGGGTCGATCCCGCTCGTCGTCACGATCGCGACGCGCACGCGCCCTCCGCTGCGAAGGTCCGAAGGTGAGAAGGTCGCAGGTCGGAAGGTCCGTGGGCCGCAGCATCGTGCGGAGGACGGGGCTCCCGAGGCGCGCAGACACTTCCGACCTGTGGACCTTCCGACCTTCCGACTTGCGACCGGCTACCCGAGCGCGCTGGCGTAGAGCGCGTTGAAGAGGAGCCGGTAGGTGCCGCGCATCTGCGCGCGGAAGAGCGGGCGGAAGCCGAAGAGGATCGCCCGCCCCCGCCCGACCGGCACGTCCACCAGCGCGGCCTTGCCCTGGACGTGTTGCGGGCCGAGGATCCAGCCGCTGAGGAGCGGGTTGGTCAGCGGGTAGTGCGCGACGACCGCCGCCGCCTCGCGCACCGTCGCCGCGCCGTCCGGCCCCGGCACGTCGAACGCCGGGCCGTTCAGATAGAGCGCGGCGGCGTCGCGCTCGAAGCCGTAGCCGACCGGGTGCTCCGGGTCGACGATGACGCGGAAGAGCGCGCCCGGCGCGTAGAACTTCTCCGGCTTGACCCCATCGAGCGCGTTGGTGACGGGCAGGTAGAGCTGCTTGATCGCCAGCTCGCAGGCGGCGTCGATGGCGATGAGCGTGCCGCCGTCCTCCACGAAGCGTCGCAGGTTGGCCGCGCCGTGCTCGCCGATCCCGCCGCTGTACTCGGGCGGGTAGTCGCGCGCGCTGTTGCCCTCGAGGACCTCCCTGGCCGGCTGGTGCGCCAGGATCAGGCAGTCGTAGCGCTCGCCGAGCCCGCCCTGCCGGACCTCGGCGTCGCGCACGGTGGCGAAGTCGAAGCCGTAGCGCTCCAGGACGAAGCGGGTCCAGCCCTCGTCCATCGCGTTGGGCCGGTAGGAGCGATAGAGGCCGACGCGCGGGCGGCGCAGGGGACGGCGGACCTCGGGCCAGGTCGGCTCATGCAGGAGCGCCAGGCGCAGCCCGTACTCCCCCGCCAGCCGTTCGAGCGCCCCCGCGTCGGCGTCCTCGACCAGATAAGCGCCGGGGGCGAAGGCCTGCCCGGCCGCCTCGACCGTCTCGGCCGCGCGGTAGACGCGCGCGCCGTCGGCCAGCAGGCGGTTGACCGCGCGCACGCCGGCGTTCCGCTCGGCGCCGATCACGCCGACCGCGCCCGCGCGCCGCCGCCCCCCGCCGACGACCTCGGCCGGCGAGGTCCGCAGCGACTCGGGCGACGCCGCCGCCAGCTCCGCCTCGAAGGGCTGCTCCACCTGCACCGTCTCGACACCTATCTGGAGCCCGAGGGTCTGGGCGGTGATGTCGTAGGGCGGCTTCGGCGGGCCCCCCGGGTAGAGGCGCAGGTCGGGGTAGCGCTGCACCTCCAGCATCGTCTTCGCGAAGGGGCCGTAGGGCTGCGCCAGGCGAACGACGTGGCTGCCGGCCTCGTAGCGGACGCCGTCGGCGGTGAAGGGCGCGGCGGCGCGCTCGACCTCGACGCCGCCGAACTGCAGCGTCTCCAGGAGTTCGCGCGCGGCGCCGGGGTCGCGCTGCCCGGTCGGGATCACGAAGGCGTAGGGCTTGGCGCGCTCGACCGCGTGCTTGCCGACGAGGTAGAAGTTGCGGAGCCAGCGGTCGCGGTACTGCGCGGCGTGGTTCAGGAGCGCGTAGGTCGCGATCCGCTCGTAGGCAACGATGTCGCCGATCGTCCACTCGCCACCCGGCCAGGGCAGCGGGTGGCTGTAGCTGGCCACCTTCGGGTTGAAGCCGCGCGCCTCGCGCAGTTGCTCCTCGGCGATCGTCACCGGCGTGCAGATCTTGCAGGAGGCCAGCTCGCTGAGGATGCGCACGCCGCCGTGGTAGTGCTGGTAGGCGCGCGAGGGGGAGAAGGCGTCGAAGATGATCGAAGTCGCCACGCCGCGCTTGCCGGCCGCGGTGAGGTCACCGACCATCGCGAAGCCGAGCTGGTTGATCTCCTGGGTCAGGATCGGGTCGACGTTGGGGTCGTAGGGGTCGATGAAGGGCGGCACGAAGCAGCGCGCGCCCTCCTGGCCCATCTGGTGCTGGTCGTAGACGATCTGCGGGTGCCAGGCGTTGTGGATGCCGGCGACCGCGTGCCGCGTCTCGGCCTGGGTGAACATGAACCAGTCGCGGTTGTTGTCGTGGCCGGTGTAGGTGTGGTAGAGGGTCGGCGGCGCGGTGCCCTCGTGCGGCGTGTCGAGCGTCTTGGTGTACCACTCGTAGACGGTCTGCCAGCCGTCGGGGTTGAGCGACGGCACCAGCAGCAGGATCACGTTGTCGAGGATGCGGCGGGTTTGGTCGTCCTCGCCGGTCGCCAGCTCGTGCGCGACGTTGAGCGCCATCAGCGTCGAGCCGACCTCGGTGGAGTGGATCGAGCAGGTCAGCAGGACGACCGTCTTGCCCTCGGCGATCAGCCCCGCAGCCTCGTCCTCGCTCGTTAGGCGCGGGTCGGCCAGGCGCCGCTGGATCTCGCGGTAGCGGTCGAGGTCGGCCAGCGTCTCCGGCGCGGCGATCGTCGCCACGACGAAGGGCTGGCCCTCGGTCGTCGGGCCGAGCTCGGCGAACTGGACGCGGGCGCTCTGCTCGCCGAGGTAGCGGAAATAGCCGACCACGTCCGGCCACGAGGGCAGCTTGCGCGACTCGCCGGGCGTGAACCCGAGGACGTCGCGCGGGGACTTCAGCGTCGTGCCGCTCCCATCCGTCCGTTGCACCTGCGCCTCCTCCCTCCCTTCAACACCTATCGCCAATGCTCGCGCGGTAGAGTCTGCACCCCGCCAGAGCCGCTAGCCGAAGAGTTCGGCGGCCGGCTGCGCGATCTCGGGGAAGAGCGGGCAGACCAGCGTGTAGTCCCGCCCCCAGGCTGCTGTCTGCCGGTAACGGCCGTCCGCCCCGAGCGCGTAGGCGACGATCGTCTCGGCGTCCGGGTCGCACAGCCAATAGTGCGGGACGCCATCGCGCTCGTAGATGCGGTACTTGAGTGTGACATCGCGCTGCCGAGTTGACGGCGAGATGATCTCGACGATGAAGTCGGGCACGCCGCGGATGACGTCGCCGGCGAGGA
>DASSSV010000302.1:0-3433 GCA_035708265.1 Thermomicrobiales bacterium
CGGAAGGTGGAGGGCACGTCGAACGCATCTCGCGCTGTGGCGTGGACTGCCGCTCCTGCCAGCCGGCACCGGCCACTGATGCTGCTGAGCAGAGCAGATGCCGTTGCGACGTTTGGGACCTCCTGGGCGCACGGTGACGAGGTGAGTTGCTGTGGTAAATGTCGTTGCCGCTGGACATGTCCACCTCGTTATCGCTCGAGCCGTAGCCACACGCGCCGAGGCCTGGCTGCCCCTCACCGACAGAGCGGCCAGGCCAGATCATGCCCCGACAGCGATGGAGGATGGAGGCGGGACCAAGGCGATGGACGACGAGGCGAGGGATGTCGCCTGGAAGCTGCACCGGGAGGTGGCGGTGGTGCTCGGCTGGGGCGCGGCTATCCTCCTCCAATTCGCCCATCCCCTCGTCGCGCTCGGCGCGGCCGAACACAGCCAGTTCCGCGCGCGGCCAGATGGGGCCTGGCGCCGTTTTTGGCACACGGTGGCGGCGATCGAGGCCCTGACCCTCGGTCCGCCGAACACGGCGGCGTGCGCCGCCCGGGCCATCGACACGCTCCACGGCGGGGTGCGGGGTGTGGCGCGAGAAGCGCTGGGCGGCTTCCCTCCCGGTACCCCCTACGCCGCGCGTGACCCCGCCTTACTGCTCTGGGTCCATGCCACGGTGCTCGTTGCCACGGTGCAGGCCTATGAGCGCTTCGTCGGGCCGCTTACCCCGGCGGAGCGCGACCGCTACTGCGCCCAATCCGCGCATTGGGGGCACTTGCTGGGGATTCCCCTCGCCGCCCTGCCGCGCGATTGGACCGCGCTCGATCGCTACTTCACGGCTATGCTGAGCGGGGAAGCGATCCAAGTGACCCCGCTCGCGCACACCCTCGCGCACGCGGTCCTCGCCGGCCCCGTGCCGCCGCACGTCCCCCGCTGGCTCTGGCCAGCGCGGCGCCCCCTGCAGCTCATCACCGCCGGCTTGCTGCCTCCAGCCCTGCGCGACGCGTACGGGTTGCCGTGGAGCGTCTGGCACGCCGCGCTCTTCCGCGCGCTGTCCGCGGGCGTGCGGCACCTCTTGCCGATGCTCCCCGCGCGCTTCCGGTATTGGCCGGCAGGGCGAGAGGTGCCACTGCTTTTTGACGGCGCTTGCGCGTAGTACAGTGCCCCTTTCTGGGCCATGGGAACCGTCCTCGTGCGGGACCACGCGGGACCACGAAGCGGGAGAGGAGGACGACGCATGAGGCAGCCCGACGTGGTCGTCGCGGGCGCCGGCCCGGGCGGCTTGGCCGCGGCGGCTGGCCTGGCGCGGGCCGGGCTGCGGGTCGTCGTCCTGGAGCGGCAAACCGAGATCGGTTCCCCGATCCGCACGAGTGGCGGCAGCTTTATCGCTGACCTCACCGGCCTCGGCATCCCCGCCTCCCTGTTCCACCCCTATCGCCGGGTGCGCTTCGTCACGCCCCACGAGGAGGCCGTCTTCGCCTATGACCCGCCGCGGCTCTGCCTGCTCGACGTGCGGGGCGCCTTCCAGTTCCTGGCCGAGCGTGCCGCCACCGCCGGCGCCGAGCTGCGGCTCGGCACGGCCGCGGCGGCACCCATCGTTGAGGACGGTCGCGTTGTCGGCGTCCAGACCAAGGGCGCGGCGGGCTGGTCCGAGGGGCTGCGCTGCCGGGTGGTTGTGGACGCGACCGGCTACCGCGCGGCGCTGCTGACCCAGGCTGGTATCGGCGCGCCGTTTCGCCGCTTCGGCGTCGGCGTCGAGTACGACCTTCATGCGCCGGCCTACGATGACGAGGAAACCGTGATCGTCGTCGGGCAGCAGGTCGCGCCGGCCGGCTATGCCTGGGCGGGGCCGTGGCGCCAAGGCCGGGTGCGGCTGGGGGTGGGCATCCTCCACCCCGACTCGCGCGCCGATCCCCGCCCCTACCTCGACCGCCTGCTGGCCGCCGCCCCCGCTTTCGGGCTGAACCTGACTGGGGCTCAGCCGCTCGAGCTCCACCACGGCTTGATTCCGGCCGACGGGCTCCGCGAGCGGTTCGTCGGGCACGGCCTCGTGGCGGTCGGCGACGCCGCCGGCCAAGCCTCGCCCGTGCTCGGGGAGGGGATACGCTGGGCGCTGCGCGGGGGACGACTGGCGGCCGACGCGATCGTTGAGGCCGTGGCGGCCGGCGACGTCTCCGCCACGGCCTTGGGCCGCTACGAGCAGCGCTGGCGGGCGCGCTACGGCGCCAGCCTGCGCGTGGCGCAGTGGATCAACGAGGAGATTGCCGCCTGGACGGATGGGCAGTGGGACGAGGCGGCGCGCCTCCTGCGGCGCGTCACCTCCGCGCAGTTGGCGCACATGCTGCAGGGGACTGCCGGCCCGGGGGAGCTGCTGCGGCTGCTGGCGACCAACCCGACGCTGCTGACCACTGGCGTCAAGGCCGTCGTCGCCCGGTTGCGGCGGGAGTGGCTGGTGGAGGGTGGCTAGGGCCTGTCAGGGACTTGCGGCGGGGAGGGTGACGAGGCGATGGAGCAGCAGGCAGGCAAACGCCAAGCGGACAGGATCTCATACCGGCGCTCGAACTCGCGGACTGTCTCTTCCATCCGTGCAATATCCTCCGCGCTTGGATGAGGCTGGGCGTCAACAACCGCTCGCTCTCGTACTGTAGTTGACGCCCCGTTCCGCGCCGTCCTACGCTGATGCCAACAACCGACCGGTACGGGAGCTCGGGCTGAGCCGGGCTGAGAGGGTGGCCATCCGCCACCGACCGTCGAACCTGACTGGGGTAATCCCCGCGCAGGAAACGGAGCACGCACCCATGGTCCAGTTCAATCGTTCGTCATTCGCGACCGCCGCGGTCGATCGCCGTGCCCTCCTCAAGGGCGCCGGCACCCTCGCCGCCGGGCTCGCCCTCGGCCTGCCGACCGCCACCCGCGCCTCCTCGTCCACCAGGGTCAGTCTCGCGCTCGACTGGTACCCGAACTCCGACCACGCCGGCCTCTTCCTCGCCCAGGAACGCGGCTACTTCACCGCCGCCAGCCTCGACGTCAAGCTCTACACCCCGGCCGACCCGACCACCGTCCTCCAGACCGTCGGCGCCGGCCGCGACACCTTCGGCATCTCCTACCAGACCGACACCCTCTACGCCCGCGCCCAGAATGTCCCGGTCGTCTCCATCGCCGCGCTCGTCCAGCACCCGCTCAACGTCCTGATGGTCAAGAAATCCTCCGGCATCGCCTCGCCGGCCGGGCTGAAGGGCAAGAAGGTCGGCATGGCCGGTGTCCCGTCCGATGAGGCGATGCTCAAGACCATCTTCAAGACCGCCGGTATCTCCGTCAGCGACGTCACCCTCGTCAACGTCGGCTACGACCTCCTCCCCGCGCTGCTTTCAGGCAAGGTCGATGGCGTCATCGGCGTCTACTACACCCACGAGGCGATCCTCGCCGAGCAGCAGGGCGTCCCGGTTATCTC
>DASSSV010000303.1:0-11131 GCA_035708265.1 Thermomicrobiales bacterium
CGCCAGCCGCGCGGCAACAACGACGCGGCGAGCGTGCGCTACATCTTCTACGTCCAGCCGGAGGGGCACTTCGGGGTCTACCTGGTGCGCCCCGACGGCAGCGAGCAGACGCTCCAGGCGCCGACGCCGTCGGCCGCGATCAAAGTCGGCAGCGCGACCAACCACCTGGCGGTCGCCTGCCAGGGGGACAAGATCACGGTCAGCATCAACGGCCAGGCGGTCGGCACCTACACGGCGACGGTGCTCAACGCCGGCGAGATCGGCCTCTACGCCTCGTCACCGACCAACACCGGCAACCTGGAGGCGGTCTTCACCAACTTGCGCCTGACGAGCAAGTGAGCGACGAGTGCCGAGCGATGAGCGATGAGTGACGAGGGGGAAGGAAGACGGCGGGTGGTGGTATCGGCTCCCATCGGCGACGCGGTCAACGACGCCACGGCCGGTACCGCCGACTGCCGACTGCCGTCTGCCGACTGAGGTAGGGATGACCGGCGAACTGGCGGGGCGCGACCTGGGGGCCTATCGGCTGGAGGAGCGGGTCGGGCGGGGGGGCATGGGCGAGGTCTACCGCGCCCAGCACCTCAAACTCGGCCGCGAGGCGGCGGTGAAGATCCTGCCCGCCAACCTCGCCGCCGAGGCCGATTTCCTCAAACGCTTCGAGCGCGAGGCGGCCAGCGCCGCCTCCCTGGACCATCCCAACATCCTGCCGGTGTGGGACTACGGCGAGCAGGGCGATCTCCCCTACCTGGTGATGCCCTTCGTGCGCGGCGGCACCCTCAAGGAGCGCCTGGAGCGCGGCCCGCTCGAGCGCGCCGAGGCGCTCGGCTACCTGGGGCAGATGGCCGCCGCGCTCGACTACGCCCACGCCCACGGGCTGATCCACCGCGACGTCAAGCCGGCCAACATGCTGCTCGACGGGCGCGGCCGGCTCTTCCTCTCCGACTTCGGCATCGCCAAGGCGCTAGAAGGCGCCGAGGGCCTGACGCGCACCGGCGTCGGCGTCGGCACCCCGGAGTACATGGCCCCCGAGCAGGCCCAGGGGCACGCCGACGCGCGCAGCGACTTCTATGCGCTGGGGATCATCCTCTACCAGATGCTGACCGGGCAGGTGCCCTATCGGGGCAACTCCACCGTCGAGGTGCTGATGAAGCACCTGCAAGAGCCGGTGCCCCTCCTGCCGCTCCGGGCGGTCAACCCCGCCCTGCCGCCGCGGATCGAGGGGGTGATCCAGCGGGCGCTGGCGAAGAACCCCAACGACCGCTACCAGTCGGGCCAGGCGCTGGTGGACGCGGCCAGCGAGGCCCTCGCCGCGCCGGCCGCCGGCCAGCCCGGGACGACCTGGGTGCCGGCGCCCGCGACCCCGTCGTATCCCGCGCCGCCTGGCGCGACCTCGCCCGGCACGCAGCCCTACACCCAGCCTTACGCGCAGCCGCCCCCGCCCGCGGGCGGGGGTTGGGCCGCGCCGGGGACGCCACCCCCGCCGGGCGGTGGACAGTGGACCGCCCCGGCGGGCGGGCAATGGACGCCCGCGCCAGTCCCGCAAGCGGGCGTCCCGCCGCCGCCGGTCGCGCCGGCGACCGGCCGTGGGCGGAGCGCGCTGCCGCTCATCGCGATCGTGGCGGCCGGGGTCGTGGTGCTGCTCCTCCTCTGCGCGGGCGGCGGGATCTACCTGGCGACCCGGCCGGACACGAACGCCACCGCCACGGCCGGCGCGGCGGCGACCGGCGCGGCGGTGGTCGCCGCGCAGGGCACCAGCACCGCGGGCGCGGTCGCGATGGCGACCGGGACGGCCGGGGCGGTCGCGACGGCGACCGCGAGCGCGCCGACGCCGACGCCGGTGCCGCCGACCGCGACGACGGTCCCGCCGACCGCGACCGCGGTGCCGCCGACGCCGACCCCGGCGCTGAAGACGGCGTACAAGGCCGATTTCACGACCTGGACGAGCGGCAGCCAGGCCGGCCAGTACCAGGCCGGGGCCGACCCGGCGACCGGCGAGTACCGGCTGAAGATCCTGAAGACCGACTACGGGCTCTCGGTCTACGCGCCGGAGGACCAGACCTTCGGCGACTTCGTGCTGCAGGTGGACGCGCACCGCACGGCCGGGCCCGACGCCGGGGCCTACGGGTTGGTCTTCCGGGTGCAACCGCTCGGCGCCAACGACAAGAGCCGGGCCCGCTACATCTTCTACGTCAAGCCCGACGGCTACTACGCCTTCCGCGAGGTCCACCCGGACGGTACCGAGACCTACATCCAGGACGAGACCAAGTCGCCCGCGGTCAAACAGGGCGACGCGACCAACCACCTGACCGTGACCTGCAAGGGCGGCCAGGTCACCCTGGCGGTCAATGGGCAGACGGTCGGCACCTTCCAGGCGCAGATCACCAGTCCCGGCGAGATTGGCATCGCCGTCCTCACGCCGCCCGACGCGGCCGGCATGGAGGCTGCGTTCGGCAACCTGACGGTCTCGACGGGGCCGTAGGGCGAGACGATAGTCGGTAGACGATAGGGGAGCCGAGGGAGCGGGCGGGGCTGGCGGTTGCACCCGCGGGCCCGCGCGGCACCAATGGAGGGCGCATGGCGGATGGCGCGCGGATCGGTGAGATCAGGACGGCGTTCACGGAGCGCTTCGGCGTGCGCTATCCGATCGTGCAGGGCGGGCTGGCGCACCTCGCCTTCGCCGGGTTGGCGGCGGCCGTCTCCAATGCCGGCGGGCTGGGTCAGATCACCGCGGCGTCCTTCCGCACGCCGGACGACCTGACCGCCGAGATCGCCGCGGCGCGGGCGCTGACCACTCGCCCTTTCGCCGTCAACTTCGCGCTCGGCCACCGGTCGCTCGACGACCTCCTCGACGCCGCGCTCGCGGCCGGCGTCCCGGCGATCTCCATCACCGGCGGCAACCCCGAGGCGTACCTGCGGCGCGTCGCCGGGACCGGCGTGCGGACACTGGTGCTGACGGCCGGGGTGCGGCAGGCGCAGAAGGCCGAGAGCCTCGGCGCCGACGCCGTCGTCGCGGTCGGGCAGGAGGGCGGTGGCCACCTGGGGCGCGACGACCTCGGCACGATCGTCTTGACGCCGCGCGTGGTGGACGCGGTGCGCATCCCCGTCCTGGCCTCGGGCGGCATCGGCGATGCGCGCGGCTTCGCCGCCGCGCTGGCGCTCGGCGCGGCCGGCATCGAGATGGGCACGCGCTTCGTCGCCACGCGCGAGTGCGTCGCCCACGACGCCTACAAGGAGGCGCTCGTGCGCGCCGGTGAGCGCGACACGTTGGTGATCGAGCGGAGCGTCGGGCGGCCGGCGCGCGTCCTCGACAGCCCCGGCGCGCGGCGCATCCTGGAGGCCGAGGCCGGCGGCGCGGGCATCGAGGAGTTGCTGCCGCTGATCGAGGGGGCGACCAACCGCCGCGGCGCGCGCGAGGGCGACCTCGACGCCGGCTTCGTCTGGGCCGGGCAGATCGCCGGCCTGATCGCCGACGTCCCGACCGTGGCCGAACTGATCGCGCGACTGGTCGACGGGGCGGCGGCGATCGTCGCCGGGCTGGGCGCCCAATTCGGCGTGGAGCCGGGAGGCGCGGAGTGAAGCGCGTAGACGCCGACGAGTTCCGCGGCCGGACGAGCCGACACCTGGCGAGCGGCGAGGCCATCGCGATCGAGCGGCACGGGACGCTGATCGGCTATTCAATCCCAATTCGGAAGGTGGACGAAGAGGCTGCCCGCCGGGCGCTGGCACGTCTGCGGGAGGCCGTCGATCGTGCCCTGGCGGAGAGCGGGATGACCGAAGACGAGTTGAGCGCCGCGCTCGACCTGAACCGCCCGTTTGACGACGTACCCGATTGTTGACGCCGGCCGCGGCGTGGCTTGAGCGCTGAACGATCCGGGCATGACGACGCCGGGCGCCCCTGGATGGGGCGCCCGGCGCGTTTGGGAGACCCTGTAGCCCCCCGCGATGCCGGCTCCGCGCTACGACGAGACGACGCGGTCCTCGTCGCCGGGGTCGCGGGCCAGCGCCGCGGACTGGGCGGCGGCCGGCGCGGCGCCCGACTGCGGGGCCGCACTCGTGCCGGCCGGGCCGACCGGCGCGATCTGGATGGCCGAGACCTTGGCGTCGTCGACGACGCCGGCGAAGGCGATGGTCACGCCCCGGCCGCCGGTCGCCGTCACCCGGAAGGTCTTGTCCAGCGCGGTATTCGGCGCCACTTGCTTGAGGATGTCGAAGTTGCTCAGGACCGTCCGCCCGTTGACGGCGACGTTGAAGACGCGCTGCCCGGGCTTCTTCCAATAGGTCTCGGCGAACTTCAGCGTCACCGCGTAGTCGCCATCGGGCACGGCCAAGGTGTAGTGGAAGGTGCCCCAGCGCTCGTGCTGGTAGAGCGTCGGGTCGGGCGTGCCGGCGATGGCCGTGTTGACGTCGGTGGCGGTCCCGCCGCTGAAGCCGCTATCGGCGGCCCAGATATGCCCCGCGCGGTCGGTGTAGGCGTCGCCCCCGGCCGCTACCCGGACTGGGGCGAGGGCCGGCGCCGGGGCCGGCTTCGGGTTGTGCTTCGGGCGGGGCGACGGCGATGGGCTCGGCGACGGCGAGGGCTTCGGGCTGGGCACCGGCGAAGGCGACGGCGACGGTGATGGAGACGGTGATGGAGACGGGGACGGCGACGGGCGGGGCGACGGGCTCGGGCTGGGCGACGGCGAGGGGCTGGGGCTCGGCTTCGGGCTCGGACTGGGCGACGGGGATGGGCTGGGCGACGGGCTCGGGCTGGCCGCGCCGGCCGCGGCGACCTGGATGGCCGAGACCTTGGCGTCGTCGACGATGCCGGTGAACGCGATGGTCACGCCGCCGCCACCGGTCGTGGCGGCCGGGAAGGTCTTGTCCAGGGCGGTGTCGGGCGGCACTTGCGTCAGGATGTCGAAGTTGGTCAGCACCGGCTGGCCGTTGATGGCGACGTTGAAGACGCGCTGCCCCGGCTGGGTCCAGTAGATCTCGGCGAACTTCAACGTCACGGCGTAGCTGCCGTCTGGCACCGGGAAGTGGTAGCTGAAGGTGCCCCAGCGCTCGTTCTGATAGAGCGCCGGGTTTGCCGTGCCGGCGATGGCCACGCCGGCGCTGTAGGTCTGCCCGCCGCTGTAGTCGGCGTCGGCCGCCCAGCTATTCCCCGCGCTGTCGGTGTAGGCGCCGCCTCCCGACACCACGCGGGTCGCGCTGGACACCGGCACCGGCGGGACGATGGGCGTCGGCGACGGGCCCGGGGAAGGCGTCGGGCTGGGCGTGGGCGAAGGCGAGGGGTTCGACAGGATCCCACCGCTCGCCGTCCAGGCGCGGATGTAGTCGACGTCGTACACGCCCGGGAAGGGGGTCGTCGCGTCGGGCGGGTTGGTGCCGTCGATGGCGAGGTTGGCCATCACGTACATCGGGATCTGGGCGCCGCGCGTCGGCGTGGAGAAGCGGGCGACCCCGTCGATGTACCAGGTCAAGGTCGTCGGGGTCCAGGCCAGCCCGAAGACGTGGTAGTCGGCGGTGAAGTCCGGGCCGGTGAAGTCCTGGTTGACCTGCTGCGGGTTGCCCGAGGCGTCCTTGTAGTGGTAGGTCATCGTGACGGTGTTCGGCTCGTCGCCCGCCGCCTCGAAGATATCGACCTCGGGCGGCCACTGGCTGTAGTCCTCGGGCGAGAGCCAGAAGCCCGGCCAGTAGCCCTTGCCGCGCGGCAGCTTGGCGCGCTCCTCGAAGAAGCCGTAGGTCGGAGCGAAGGAGGCGTAGGACGAGATCAGGCAGGAGGTGTAGGGCTGGCCGCCCTGCGCCTGCTGGGTGGCCGTCAGCGCCAGCACGCCGTTCCCCTCCTGACAGGCCGAGGGGGCGTAGTACTCGAGCTCGCTGTTCCCCTCGTTCCAGTGCGCGCCCCACGGGTAGAGCGTCTGCCAGGTGCCGGTGTTCAGGCTCCCGCCGTCGAACTCGTCGTCGAAGACGAGTTGCCAGTTGCCGGGCGCGCCGACCGGGGCGACGGCGGCGCTGACGTCGTGTCCGCGCGCGGTGACGAAGACCGTCGCGGCGAGGAGGGGCAGGATCGTCAGGAACGCGAGGAGCGCCCGGCGCGGGCCGGGGCGTCGTGGCGGGCGGGATGGCGCGGTCGGCGCGGCGTGGGCGGCGAAGAGCGCGGTCGGGCGGGCGGCGCGGCGCGGCGTCGGCGTTGGCGTCGGCGTGCGCGTCATCGGCGCGATCCTCTCTTCGGCGGAGGGCGCCGGGGCACACCATGGCGACGCATCCCCCGGCGCGACCCGGACGGTCGCTGGGGACCCGAGACCGAGCTGGAAACCCGCGGCAGCCCCGCCGCCCTAGCCCCGTGGGGCCGTAGGCCGGTGGCTTTGCGTCAGCGCCTTTCGACGCTGTTGCCCTGGACACGAGTCCCACCCTCACGGTCGGCGGGACGAGACGGCCAGCTGGCGATGGGGAACACTCTAGCCAGCGCCCGGCCCGCCGGGTATGCCCCGTAGGTCCTAGACGCGCCCCGCCAATTGGTCCTGGCCCCGGGACCGTCCCGATGTGGCCGGCTGCCCGCGCCATCCGCCGCACGGGAAATAGGAGAATCGTCATCCTCCCGCGCGCGACGCCGCCCGCTATACTGGTGCGGGCGGCGCGACCATGTGACAGGATCTGTGACCGCGATGCGGGCTGAGCGCGCGACCGGGTGTGGCATCGGCGACGCGAGCCGCGCCACCGGCGTTTCCCCACAGACGATCCGCGCCTGGCAGCGCGGGGGCCGGCTCCCCCTGCGGCGGGACGAACGCGGCCGGCGCGTCTTCGGCGCGGACGACCTCGACGCCATCCGGCGACTGCGCGCCGGCGCGGCCGACGACCTGCGGGCCTATCTCGACCTCGACACGGCGCTCGCGGCCGTGCTGGCGCGCGCCCTGGCGCTCTTCGATACCGCCGAGGGCGGCATCTACCTCGCCGACGTGGGGAGTACTCGCCTCCGGCTGGCGCTCGCCAGCGCCGCCTCGGCGGGCAATATCGGGAAGACGCTGCTCATCGGCGAGGGGGTGGCGGGGCGGGCCGCCGCGCTGCCGGGCGACCGGCCCGAGCCGCTCGTCGTCGACGATTACGCCGGCTTCGTCGCGGGCGACGCGGCGCCGAGCGCCAGGGTGCGCACCGTCGTCGCCGTGCCGCTATGCTACGACGGCGCGCTGGTCGGCGTGCTGGACATCGTCAACGCGCCGACGGCGGCGCTGACGCCCGAGCGGGTCGCCCGCCTCCGGCCGCTGGCCGACGAGGCGGCACTGGCCCTGCACAACGCGCGGCGCTACACGGCGCTGCGGCGGCAGGCGAGCGCGCTGGCCGCGCTGGCGCGCGCCGGGGCCCTGCTCGGGCAGCAGCGCGTCACCGCCGCGGTCGTCGCGGTCGGCCTCGCCGAACTCGCCCAGACCTTCGCCTACCCGCTGGCCGGCCTCTACCTGCGCGACGGCGGGGCGCTGCGCTGGCGCGCCGGGTGTCGGCCGGCCGCCGGGGACGCGCCCCCCGCCCTCGTCGCGCGGGCATTCCAGTCCGGACAGACCGCCGTCTCGCCGCCGACCGCCGCGGCGTGCGACTGGCACGGCGCCAGGATCGCCGTGCCGCTGCGGCACGGCGGCGACGCGCTCGGCGTCCTCGCCGTCGCGACCCACGACGAACCCCTCACCGCCGATGACCGACGCCTGCTCGAACTCTACGCGGCGCAACTGGCTGGCGCGCTGGCGAACGCGCGCCGGCACGAGGAGCGGGCCGCGGTCGAGGCGGATCTGGCGGCGCGGGTCGCCGCGCGGACGGTCGACCTCGAACGGCTCGTCGCGCGCCTGCAGGTCGCGGCGGAGGTCGCCCGCGAGTTGACCGAAGTCCTCGACGCCGACGACCTGGTGACGCTGATCCCGGAGCGGATCGCCGCGCGCCTCGGCTACGCCCAGGTGGACCTGCTGGTGCGCGACGAGGGGAGCGGCGACCTCTTGCTCTACGGCCCGCGCCCGGCGCCGGGCACGCCGCTGCCGATCCTCGCCCGCCAGCGACCGGACGAGGGGATCTGCGGCTGGGTCGCGACGCACGGCGAGCCGCTCAACTGCCCCGACGTCCGCGCCGACCCCCGTTTCCTGCCCGACGCGCGCGTCGGCGAGGCACGGGCGGAACTGGCCGTGCCGGTGCGCAGCCGGGGCACGCTCCTCGGCGTGCTCGGCGCGCTCAGCGAGCGGGCCGACGCCTTCGACGACTCCGACCTCCTCGTCTTGCAGACGCTGGCCGACCAGCTCGCCGTGGCGCTCGGCAACGCGCGGCTCTACGCGGACCTCGACCGCCAGCGCCGCGAGGAGGCCGCCTTCGGCGCGATCGCGGCCGACCTCGCCTCCTCGCTCGACCGGGAGACGCTGCTGCGCCGCATCGCCGGCCACGCGCGCGGCCTCTTCGCCGGCGACTGCGTCCAGATCTTCCTGGCCGACGGCGAGGCCGGGCTGCTGCGCTGCGCCGCGCTGGCCGGGGACAACGGCGATCGCCCGGTCGGCCTGACGGTCGCGCCCGACGAGGGCGCCGCGGGGTACGCCTGGCAGCGGGGCCTCCCGCTCAACGTCGAGGACTACTGGGCGGACGACCGCCTGGCGCACCGGCCCTTCATCGACGGGATCGCCCGCGGGGCCGGTGTGACCTCCGTGCTAACCGCGCCGATCGCGCTCCGCGACGAGCGCCTCGGCGTCCTCCAGGTGGCCGCCCGCGCGCGGCGGCGCTTCACGCCCCGCGACGAGGCCCTGCTGGCGCGGCTGGCGACGCAGGCGGCGCTGGCCGTGCGCAACGCCCGGCTCTACGCCGACGCGGTCGAGGCCCGCGCGCTGGCCGAGCAGCGCAGCGACACCCTCGCCGCCCTGCTGGAGACGAGCCGCGCCATCGCCGGCCACCTCGACCTCGCGCCCCTGCTCGACGACGTCGTCGACCGCGTCGTGGACCTGATCCCGGCCGACGCCGCGATGCTCTACCTGCTGGAGGGCCGCTCGCTGCGCCCGGTCGTCGCGCGCGGCGACCACGCGCGCGCGGCCGACTGGTCGTCGTTCACCATCGACGAGGGGTTCACCGGCTGGGCGGCGCGCCACGCGCGGCCGGTCTGGACCGGCGACGCGCTGAACGACGAGCGCAACTACGTCCCGCCCGGCGCCGCCCGGCGGCAGCGCTCGCTGCTGGCCGTGCCGCTGATCGCCGACGGCGCGGTGCTCGGCGTGCTGACCCTCGGGGCCTTCGCCGCCGACCACTTCCGGCCGGCCGACGTCGACCTCCTGGTCGCCTTCGCCGACCAGGCCGCGGTGGCGGTCAAGAGCGCGCGGCTGGCCGAGCGGACCCGCGCGCTCTACCTGGCCGGCGTCAAGAGCCTGGCGGCGATGGTCGACGCCAGGGATCCCGACGCGCTGGGCCACTCCGAGCGGGTCGCCGCCTACGCGCGGGCGACGGCGGGGGCGCTCGGCCTGCCGCCGGAGGAGGTCGAGGCGGTCGAGCTGGCCGGCCTGATGCACGACATCGGCAAGATCGGCATCCCCGACGCGATCCTCCAGAAGCCGGGCCGGCTCGACCCGGCCGAACTGGCGGTGATGACGCGGCACGCGGCGGCCGGCGCCGACATCCTCGCCGCCAACGCCGCGCTGGCGCACCTGGCGCCCTACGTGCGCCACCACCACGAGCGCTGGGACGGCGAGGGCTACCCCGACGGGCTGGCCGGCGCGGCGATCCCGCTCGGCGCGGCGATCGTCGCCGTCGCCGACGCCTTCGACACGATGACTAGCGACCGGCCCTACCGCCGCGCGCCCGGCCTGGCGGCCGCCCGCGAGGAACTGGCCCGGCTCGCGGGCGCGCAGTTCCACCCCGATGTCGTCGCGGCCTTCCTGCGCGCGCTCGACGGCGGCGCGCTGGCGCTGGTGCCGGCGCCGCGGCCGGCCGGCGCGGGCGACGGCGCGGCGCCGCTGGCCGGGCAGATCACGCCGGCCGAGACGCGCGCGCTGGCGATCGTCTACCGCGTCGCCGCGGAGATCGGCCGCCTGACCGACCTCGACCGCTTCCTCGACGGCGTGCTCGACACGCTGATCGCCGAGGTCGCCTACGACAACTGCACGATCCTGCTGCTCGACGAGACGACCGGCGAGCTGATGATTCAGGCCGGGCGGGGGAACGTCTCCGGCGCAATCGGGCGCGCCCTGCCGCGCGACCGGGGGCTGAGCTGGTGGGTGCTGGAGCACGGCGTCCCGCTCAACGTGCCGGACACGCGCCGCGAGCCCCGCTTCTTCTCGTACAGCGAAGGCTGGCGCTCGAACCTGATCGTGCCGCTCGTCAGCGAGGGGCGCGCGTTCGGCGTGTTCAGCGCCCAGAGCCGGCGCGTCGCCGCCTTCACCCGCGGCGACGAGCAACTGCTCGGCACGGTCGCCGGCCAGCTCGCCCAGGCGATCGAGACCGCGCGCCTCCACGACACCCTCAAGCGCCTGGCGACGACCGACGGTCTGACCGGCGTGGCGAACCATCGCCACTTCTACGACCGGCTCGAACAGGAGTTGACGCGGGCGGAGCGGGCGCGCGGGCCGCTCGGCTTGCTGCTGCTCGACGTCGACAGCCTGAAATCGGTCAATGACACGCGGGGCCACCTGGCCGGCGACGCGCTCCTGCGCGCCGTCGCCGGGGCGCTGACGGCGTCCACGCGGCGGGGCGACGTGGTGGCGCGCTACGGCGGCGACGAGTTCGCGGTGATCCTGCCCGACGCGATCGAGGCGGACGTGGCCGGCTGCGTGGAGCGGCTGCTGGCGGCGATCGGCGCGCTGCGGGTCGAGCACGCCGGCGGCGACATCGCGCCGACGGTCTCGGTCGGTGTCGCCCACTACCCCGCCGACGGCACGCGCGCCAAGGCACTGATGCTCGCCGCCGACCAGCGCCTCTATGCCGGGCGGCGCGCGCGACGCGCGCGGGTTGCGGGTTGATCGTCTCTCGTCGATAGAAGGTCGCCGTCGGGGTCGGCGTGAGCCGCCCCCCCGATTCACCGCGCGCCCACCGCCCATTCATCCTCGCGCAGTCGCGACCATTTTCCTAGCCCGGGGCGGCGCGCGGCCGGCCGGCGCGGGGGTATAGTTGATGGGCGGCGCGGGCGTTGCGCCGCCCATCAGGCCGG